>NZ_KB944460.1:0-419574 GCF_000389805.1 Cupriavidus sp. GA3-3 | reverse complement strand
TCGCGCGCGGCCGCCCGCAGCACCCTGGCCGGCTCAACGAGACCTGCCATATGGTGTTCAAGGACGCGCAGCGAAGCTGGCGGCGCGCGCGCACCGACATCGCCGCACTGCTCAAGGCCGACCTGTTCCGCGAAGGCGTGGACGGCGAGGCGGTGGAGTGGGCCTGCGCGCGGCTGCACGCCAGCGGCAAGGCGCGCCGCATCCTGGTGGTGGTGTCCGACGGCAGTCCCATGGATACCGCGACCGGGCAGGCCAACGACGCCTGCTACCTCGACAACCACCTGAAGGCCGTGGTGGCGCGGCATGAGGCGCTGCGGGATGTGGAAGTGCTGGGGCTGGGGGTAGGGCTGGACTTGAGCCCCTACTACCGGCACACGCTGGCGCTGGACCTGTCGCAGCCGGTGGAAATGGCGATGCTGGATGAGGTGGCGGGTCTGGTGGGGGCGAGGCGGCGGTAGCGGCAAGACTAGCGTTCGGAAACGCTGGCGCGAAGGCGCACCCGCCTGCCCCGCGCGGTATTCTTTCAGCCGCTCCTCAGCGCCCGCTCACCCGCGCATCGTCTCCCTGGGCTGCCATGACACCGCGATATCCCCATCGATAAAAGTCTGGCAGGCCAGCCGGAACCCCGTCGCCAGCTCCTCCTCGGTCAGCAGTTTCTTTTCCTTCGGCTTGACCGCGTCTGTATGCTCGTGGCCCTTTTCGATGCGGCATTTGCAGGTGCCGCACAGGCCGCCCCCGCACTTGAAAGGGATGCCGCCCTGCTCGCGCAGCGACACGCGCAGCAGATTGCTGTTGACGGGCGCGCTGACCGTCTTGCCGTGGTTGGTGAGGAAGGTGATCTGGATCATGGCGAAGATTGACTGAAGGTCAGGCGTTAGTAGTCAGGAGCGCCTGCCATGGCGACCGGGGCGGGCACCAGGGCGATGTCCATGCTGCCGAAGCTGGCCAGCTCGCGCAGCGCGACGCGGGCGGCTTCCAGCGTGGCGTACTTGTCGAGGAACTTGGTCGACACCAGGTTGACGATGCCGGGCGGCGTTTCTTCCATCACCCGCACCTTGGTGTCGGCGGCCAGTTCCGCGATGACAAAGCGCGCCGTGCGCTTGCCATAGAAGACGTAGTCGTATGCCTCGGCCGCGGTCATGCCCGCGGTGGGCTCGGTGCGGAACTGACCGGGGCGGCTGGTGAGAAGGACGAACATGTCAGACATCCGCGCCGGCCGTGGCCACGATGGCAGGTGCCTGGGCGGGCAGGTCGTCCTGGGCCAGTTCGATGTCATGCTCGATCCAGAGCTGGCAGGCCAGCCGGTAGCCCTGTTCGAGCCGCTCGCCGAGTTGCTTTTTCTCTTTCCAGTTGGGCGGCGGCAGGTGTTCGGCGCCGGCGATCACGCGGCAGGCGCATTTGGAGCACTTGCCCATGCCGCACTCGTAGCGCAGGTTGGGGTAGGGGAACTGGCGGATCCCGGCGCGGACGACCAGGTTGGTCTGGGGTTTGACCTCGTCGACGAAGGTCTGGCCCTGCTTGTGGAAAGTGACTGTCGGCATGGCGCGGTTCCTGCCGGGCTGGCCGCCCGGCCTCATGAATTGTCGAAAAAATCGGAGGGGCCTGGCTGTTGCTTGCGGCCGCCTACGACCACAACACCATCGCGGCGACGGTGGAGCATGCCAGCCCGATCAGCACCGGGATCAGCAGCGCGCGCACCGCGTCCAGCACCGGCACGCGGGCGAAGCCCGCCACCGCGATCAGCGACGACCACGCCACCAGCGTGCCGCCGCCGGTCCAGACCGCGCCCATCTGGCCCACCGCGGCCAGCGTCGCGGGGTCGAAGCCGACCACCGGGCCGAGCGCGCCGGCCAGCGTGCCGGTCAGCGGCAGCCCTGCGAAACCGGAGCCGTCGATGCCGGTGATCATGCCGACCAGCAGCACCCCGAAGGCGACCAGCACGTGGTTGTCCGGGATCATGTGCTGGTAGGCCTGGATCAGCTCGAACAGCAGGCTCGGCGCCTTGCCCGGCGGCAGGCCCAGGATCTGCGCGGCGGTTTCGCCGGCGCCGACGAAGAAAAAGCCCGCGATCGGCAACACCGAGCCCATCGCCTTGAAGGCAAAGACAAAGCCGTCGGTGATGTGCTCCGGGCACACGTCGAGCATGCGGCGCGGGCCTTCCGCGGCCAGCGTCGCCAGCATCATCAGCACCGCCGCGACGCCGCCGACCAGCGCAGCCGCATCGCCGCCCTTGAGGTCCTGCACGCCGGTACCCAGCTTGGGCAGCACCATGACGGCGACCACTGCGAGGAAAGCAATCGGCGTTACGATCGCGAAGCATTTCGACCACTTCACCCGGCGCCGGGCCACCATCGCCAGGCTTGCCTCGATATTGCTGTCGCTGGCCAGCGGCTCGGCGTGGGCGGTGCCCCTGGCGATCTCGGCCTTGTCGAAGGTACCGCCGCCTTCCAGCGCCTCGGCGCTGCCGCTGGCGCGCGCCTGCCAGCGGTCGAGCAGGGTGCCGCAGGCGGGGACGATATGCTTGCGCATCGACAGATAGGCCAGGCACAGCGCAATCGTGCCGGTGATGATCGACAGCGCCAGCGCGCGATCGGCCACCACCGCGGCGCTCACCGCCGCGCCGGCCGCCTTGGCGCTGATGCCGGGCGCGACGCCGATCACATAGTCCGATGACAGCGCCATGCCCTGGCCGGCGATGGCGATGGCCATCGCGCCCGCCAGCGGCGGCAGCCCCGCCGCGATAGCGGCCGGCAGCAGGATCGCGGAGACCAGCGGCACGGCCGGGGTTGGCCAGAAGAACAGCGAGATGACGTAAGTGATGCCCGCCAGGATAAAGAACGCCGAATGCCCGTTCTTCATCACCACGCGGAAGGGCTCGACCATGCGGATGTCGGAGCGCAGCGTTTTGAGCGCATTGAGCAGCGCCGTCATGAACGCGATCACAAGGAAGATATTGAACAGCTCCTTGGCGGCAACCAGGCTCGCGGAAAACACCCCGCCCAGCGCCGAAACCGGGCTGCCGGTAAGCGCAAACACGACCAGGGCGGTGCCAACGATCGACGGCACGACAACATTGGCGCGCAGGATCATCGTCAGCACGATGACTGCTACCCCTGACAGATAGATCCAGTGCGCGGCACCGATCACGACTTGTTGTGACATGAAGACTCCCTTGGGGCGGAGGGGTTGTGGGGCCCGGATTCCCTCTCAGCTTCGGAATCCGGTGTTGGTATACTATATTCCGATGCAATCTCGCGACAACAGGTTTTTCATCCGGAATTACGCCTAGCCCAGACTGGTGCAAGTTGCCCGAACGTCGCACATTTATTGGGCCTGCGGCGGTATGTGGCGTCCTCCAAGTGGTGCGCGGACAGGTGAGTGATTTGCAAGGTCGCCGCCGCGACATGTAGACTGTATACCGTTAAGCGCAGCTTCCTCGCGAAGTGCGAGCAATATGAGCAGGAGGCATGCCCGCATAAGGCCGTCCCTCCAACCCGCTTCGTATGCCCTCCAAGCTGCTGTCCCGACTTGCTGCCATGACCTCTGCCTTGCCCGCCACGTTGTACTCCCTGCTCCCCACAGGCCTCTCCGTCTCCACTTATCTATGGATGGGTGCGCTCATCCTGGTGGGCGCTTGCCTGCAAGGCGTGGGCGGGATCGGCTTCGCGATGCTTTCGGCGCCGCTGGGCGCAATCTTCTTCCCGGACCTCGTGCCGGGTCCGCTGCTGGCGATGGGCTGCTGTCTCTCTTTGATGGGCGCGCTGCGTGAGCGGGAGGCGATCGCGTGGCGCATCGCAGGCTTCGCCCTGATCGGGCGCGCGCTTGGCGGGGCGGCAGCGGTGCTGACCATGGCGTGGCTGGCGCCGGGGCCGCTGGGGGTGCTGTTCTCAGTGTCGATACTCGCCGCCGTGGCGCTGAGCCTGCTGGGCTGGCGCCTGCTGCCGACCTCGCCCAATGTGGTCATCGCCGGCACCGTGTCGGGCTTCATGGGAACGATCACCTCGGCCGGTGCGCCGCCGTTCGCGCTGGTCATGCAGCACATGGCGCCGGCGCCGATGCGCGCGACGATGGGTTGCATCCTGTCCGGCGGCGCGGTGCTGTCGCTCTCCATGCTGGCGCTGGCGGGCCGCTTCGGTTTGCCGCAGCTGGTGCTGGCGGCGGCCCTTGCGCCATTCCTGTTTGCGGGTTTCGCGCTCTCGAACCGGTTGCGCGGGTACGTCTCGCCCGGGGCGGTGCGCCGGCTGCTGCTGGGTCTTTGCGCTGCCGGGGCACTCGGTGTCCTCGGCCGCACTGCCTTTTCGTGACGCTCTGGCCCGCAGAGATCACTGTCTTTCCTGTCTCCATCCCAACCAGCGGAGTTCCCATGCAGCACATTACAGACGCGATGATCGATGCCCACGTCAGCCCGGACGATGCCCGGCAAGTCATGGAAGCCGCTTTTTCCAGCTTCGGTCGCGGCGACGCCGCGATGCAGGAGCGCATTCGCACCGAGGCGGGCGGCGTCAAGCTGTCCACGCTGGGTGCGGTGATCCCGCAGCAGGGCGTGGCGGGCGCGAAGGTCTACACCACCATCAACGGCCAGTTCTCCTTTGTCATCCTGATCTTCTCGACTGACGACGGCCGGCCGCTCGCGTCGTTCGACGCCGGCGCCATCACGCGCCTGCGCACGGCCGCCTGCACCACGCTCGCGGCGCAGCGGCTGGCCCGGCCCGGCGCGCGCACGCTGGCGCTGTTCGGCGCCGGCACGCAGGGTGTGCAGCACGCGCGCCAGCTCAGCGAGACGCTCGGGCTGGCGCGCATCCTGGTGTCCGATCCGCACGCCGATGCCGGCATGCCGGCGCGGCTGTCGGCGCTGTGCGGCATCCCGGTCACGCTGGCGGAGCCCGATGCTGCCGTGGCCGAGGCCGATATCGTCGTCACGGCGTCACGCGCGACCACGCCGCTGTTCGCGGGCGTGTCGCTCCGGCCTGGCGCTTTCGTCGCCGCCATCGGCTCCAGCCTGCCGCATACGCGTGAGCTGGACGATACCGCGCTGCGCCGCGCCGCCGCCGTGGTGGTCGAGTGGCGCCCGCAGTCCGTGCGCGAGGCGGGCGACATCGTGCTGGCCGATTCGCAGGCTCTTCCGCGCGAGAAGATTGTCGAGCTGGGCGAGGTGGTCCTTGGCAAGGTGTCGCCGCGCCAGCGGGACGACGACATCGTGATCTACAAGTCAGTCGGCGTAGGGCTGGAGGACGTGGCGCTGGCGGGCTTCGCCTGGTCCCGCATCGCCGGCGCGGCGGAGCGTCGCGCGGCCTGAGCGCCATTGCCCGCGACACCGACGGGTAAACACTTACATGATTAGTCAACGAAGCCCTTGTCGTCGCTGCCTGACTGTATATAGTATACAACCATGCAAGGGCTGATCGATTTGCGAAGCGACCCCGGCATCCAACCCACTTAATCGCCCCACCTCGCCAACCAGGAGCCTCCGCCATGGCCGAACTGATGAACCGCGAAGCATTCCGTGCCGCCCTCGAAGAAGCCATCAAAGGCAAGAGCGCCAACAAGGCGCCGTTCAGCGTGGCCTGGGCCAGCGGCAAGCTGACCCGCGCCCATCTCGCACGCTGGGCCGAGAACCACTATCACTACGTAGGCCCGTTCGCGGATTACCTGGGCTACATCTACGCCCGCACCCCGGACCGCTATACCGAAGCCAAGGATTTCCTGCTCGCCAATATGTATGAGGAAGAGATCGGCGGCGACCGCCATACCGACCTGCTGATCCGCTTCGCCGAAGCCTGCGGCACCACCCGCGAGCGCGTGATCGACCCGGACAATATGTCGCCCACCACCCGTGGCCTGCAGAGCTGGTGCTACGCCGTGGCCATGCGTGAAGACCCCATCGTCGCGGTAGCCGGGCTGGTGGTCGGGCTGGAGTCGCAGGTGCCGTCGATCTACCGCAAGCAGACCCCGACGCTGCGCGACAAGTACCAGTTCACTGACGAGGAAGTCGAATTCTTCGACCTGCATATCGTCTCGGACGAGATCCACGGCGAGCGCGGCTACCAGATCGTGCTGGAGCACGCCAACACGCCGGAGCTGCAGCAGCGCTGCCTGAAGATCTGCGAGATCGGCGCGCAGATGCGGCTGCTGTACACGACGGCGCTCTATCACGACTACGTCGAGAAAGAGCTGCCGCTGCCCGAACTCGACATGGCGGCCTGAGCGCCGCAGCGCAACCGGATCGACGATGACTGTATTCCTCAACCATATCGACGGCGAATGGACGGCCTGCCAGTCGGGCCGCACCTTCGATAACGTCAACCCGGCTGATACCGCCGATATTGTGGGCCGCTTCCAGGCGTCTGCCGCGATGGACGCGCAGGCGGCCGTCGCCGCCGCCGCGGCAGCGTTCGCCGGCTGGAAAAAGACCCCGGTCGGCAAGCGCGCCGCCATCCTCAACCGTGCCGCTGACCATCTCGAGGCCAACGCCGATAGCATCGCCGCCGAGCTGACCCGCGAGGAAGGCAAGGCGCTGGCGCTGGCCCGCGACGAGGTGCTGCGCTCGGCCCAGACGCTGCGCTTCTATGCAGTGGAAGGGCAGACCTTCACCGGCGAGGTGTTCCCGAACGACGACCCCGACCAACTCGTCTACAGCCAGCGCGAGCCGCTGGGCGTGGTGACCGTGATCGCGCCGTGGAACTTCCCGGTATCGATCCCGGCCCGCAAGATCGCCCCGGCGCTGGTGACCGGCAACGCAGTAGTGTTCAAGCCGTCGTCCGAGGCGCCGCTGTCGGGCTACCGGCTGGCCGAGGCGCTGGTCAAGGCCGGCCTGCCCAAGGGCGTGCTGAATTTCATCACCGGCAGCGCGGCGGAAATCGGCGCTGCCATCACCGAGGCGCCGGCCGTGCGGGCGATCTCGTTCACCGGCTCGTCGCGCGCCGGCGAGCAGATCCACCGCGCCGTGCCGCTGACCACGCGCACGCAGATGGAGCTGGGCGGCAAGAACCCGCTGATCGTGATGGAAGACGCCGACCTCGACCGCGCCGTCGACCTGACCATCAAGGGCGGCTTCTCGCTGTCGGGGCAGGCGTGCACCGGGACCAGCCGCGTGCTGGTGGCCGAGTCCGTCAAGGCGGCATACACAGAGCGGTTGCTGGCGAAGGTCGCCACCCTCAAGGTCGGCAGCGGCATGACGGCCGGGATGGACCTCGGGCCGCTGGCGTCGCACAAGCAGCTGGAAACGGTGCTGCGTTACATCGATATCGGCAAGTCCGAGGCGACGTTGCTGTGCGGCGGCGCGCGCCTTGCCGGCGGCGACTTCGACAAGGGCTACTACGTGGCGCCGACCGTGTTTACCGACGTGACCCAGCAGATGCGGATCGCGCGCGAGGAGGTCTTCGGGCCGGTGATCGCCATCCTGGGCTTCACCGACTACGCCGACGCCATCGCCAAGGCGAACGACACCGAGTACGGCCTGGCGGCGGCCATCGTCACCAGCAACCCGCGCTACATCCACCACTTCGCCACGGACATCGAGGCGGGCACGGTCAAGGTCAACCGCACCACCACCGGCAACCTGGTCAACGCGCCCTTTGGCGGGGTAAAGCGGTCGAGCACCTCGACCTTCCGCGAGTCGGGCCGCACCGGCCTGGAGTTCTATACGCAGGTCAAGACGGTCTACCGCGGCGCCTGAGCCCGGCCGTCACAAGGAGTCATAGAGACATGAAAAAAGCCATCAAGCTGGAACTGCGCGAGGCGCGCCATATGGTTGCAGCCGCGATCCGGCGCTCGGAGGAAATCGGCGTGCTGGAGTCGATCTGCGTGGTCGACGAGGGCGGCTATCCGCTCGCGCTCGAGCGCATGGACGGCGCCCGCATCACCGGGCCGCAGATCGCATGGAACAAGGCCTTCACGGCCGCGGGCCACAAGCGCTCCACGCACCTGTTCACCACGCCGCCCAACGGGCCGGCACTGCCAGGCAACGAGGCATTCGGCATCCAGTGGAGCTTCGAGGGCAAGTTCGCCGCGTTCGTGGGCGGCTTCCCGATTGTCGTCAACGACGAGGTGATCGGCGGCATCGGCCTGTCCGGCGGCAACGGCGAGCAGGACACGCAGGCCGGGCTGGCCGCGCTGCTGGCGCTGGCCGAGCTGCTGGCGCCGCAGGACCTCAAGGTGTTGGTGCAGGCCGATATCAAGAAGTAGGAGGCGCCATGTCGTACCGCATCCAGATCGCCGAAACGCAGCAGGTCTTTTTTGTCGAACGCGGCGAGACCCTGCTGCAGGCCGCCGGGCGCGCCAGTATCGCCTTGCCGCGCGACTGCCAGCTGGGCGGCTGCGGCACCTGCCGTATCCGGCTGCTGGCCGGGCAGGTGCGGTATGACGAGGAACCGTTCGGTCTGGCCCCGGGCGAGGCCGCCGCCGGCTACGCGCTGGCCTGCCAGGCGCAGCCGCTGGGCGACCTGGTCATCAGCACGGCGCGCGAGGACGAGGCCTGCGCCGAGCCGGCGCGTTATCGGGCGCTGGTGCAGGCCGTGCGCGCGTTGTCGGCTGACGTTTTGCATATCGAACTGGAAGTGCCGGACGCTGGTGCGCTCGACTATCGTCCCGGCCAGTACCTGAAGCTATTGAGCGAGGATGGGCGCGCGCGCAGCTTCTCGATGGCATCGGTGCCGCGCGACGGACGGGTCGACCTGCATGTGCGGCGCATCCCGGGCGGCGCCTTTACCGACGGCATCCTGCCGCAGATGAAAGCGGGCGACGCCGTTGACGTCGAACTGCCGCTCGGCAGCTTCTTCTACCGCGCCATGGATTACCGGCCACTGCTGATGGTGGCCACCGGCACCGGGCTGGCGCCGATCAAGGCCATCCTCGAATCGCTGATGGACGATCCCGACTGCCCACCGGTGTCGCTCTACTGGGGCATGCGGAAGCCGGAAGACCTGTACCTGCACTCCGATATCCCCGCCTGGGGCGAGCGGCTGTATGACTTCCAGTACGTACCGGTGCTGTCCCGTGCCGGCGCAGGATGGCAAGGACGGCGCGGTTACGTGCACGATGCGGCGCTGGCTGACCTGGGTGACCTGAGCGAGCACGCCATCTATTTGTGCGGTTCTCCCAATATGATCCGAGACGCGCGCACCGCTTTCCTGGCGAGCGGCGCCAGTACGGATCACATTTATGCGGACAGCTTCACCTTCCAGCATTGTTAAGACATGGCGGTATACAGGGAACGGCTGGTATACAATGATGCCAGCCTTTCCGCTTACGCCTTTGCCGACCCATGTCTCTCACTCCATCTCCTGCCGCGCCCGCCGAGCCGCTGAGCCTCGGTGCCAGCCACTCGCCGCTGTTCGCCCTTGTCACCGACAAGCTGCGTGAAGGCATCCTGAACGGGAAGTACGCGCCAGGTGAACGGCTGGTGGAAAACAAGCTGTCGGCCGAACTGGGCGTGTCGCGCATCCCGGTGCGCGAGGCGCTGCGCGCGCTGGCCAGCGAGGGCCTGGTGGTGATCGAGCCGCGCCGCGGCGCAACCGTTGCCAGCCTGTCGCCAGTGATCGCGCGCGAGATGGTGGAGGTGCGCGCGACGCTGGAAGGGCTCAACGCCAAGCTCGCCGCGCAGCGCCGCGACCCGGCGCTGGTTGCTGAGCTGGAGAGCGTGCTGCGCCAGGGCATGGATGCCGCCGCCCAGGGCCGCGCGGATGAGTTGCTCGCCCTCAATACCCGCTTCCATGAGGTGCTCGGCACCATAGCCGCCAACAGCGTGCTGCAGGAAATGATGCGTTCGCTGCGCGAGCGCACCGCGGTGCTGTTCGGCCCGGCCAACGTGGTTCGCGCCCGTCAGAACTGGGATGAACACGCCCAGATCCTGCAGGCAGTCATCGCCGGGGATGCCGACCTTGCCGCCTTGCTGGCCGCGCGCCATGTCTACAGTGCCGCCAAGGCGGCAGACTTGCCGGTGGACGGGCAGGGCAGGGCAGAGGCGGCCTGAGGGCGTTGGGCCCCGGTTTTTCCTCTCCCGTTTCCAGCATTTCGTTGCATGCCCGGCAACTGGGCATTGCATGCGCCGCCATGGCGCATTGCACCAATTTAGGTATACTGTAGGCATTCCAGATCAATAGGGATTTACCATGCAGTCGCCTGAGCAACGCTATCTTTCGCAACCCGTCGGCCAGCAACTGTTGCACCACTTTGCCGCGCGCAATGCCGTCCGCCATGCCACGCCGCTGCTGCCGCTGCGCCTGCGCGATATCGGCCGCTTCTTCCTGGCGCTGGGCGGCCGCGCCCCACGCCGTGGCCATTGCTGATCCAGCCTGACTGAGAGCCGGCGGCGTCAGCACGCCGCCGCTGCCTCCTGGCAGGCGTTCTGCCTGCCGACCATTCACCTTCTACGCTTTCCACTGCTGGCGTGCTTCAGCGCGCTCGCGCGTGACACTTTCGCTTGCGCTCCGTTCAATACGGAATATAGTATACCAACGCATTCGCAGCACTTCCCGAAGCTTGTCCTATACGCCCCCACCGCGCCGCTGCCGGCTCGGATAATGACAAGGAGTCGATGTGAACCTGTCCGACCGGGCTCCCGGCGGTTTTCCGCCGTTGTGGGAGGTGGCACAGCGGCTCGCCGCCGGCGAAGTCTCCGCGGTAGAACTGGTGGATGGCTGCGAAGCCGCGTGGCACGACTGGCACGGCATCATCAATGCGCTGGTGCTGTCAGATTTCGATGCCGCCCGCGCCGCGGCGCTGGAAAGCGACCGAAGGCGCCGGGCAGGGCAAGCGCGCGGGGTACTCGACGGCGTGCCGTTCTCGGTCAAGGAGTCGTTCGACGTCGCCGGCTGGCCGACCACTTGCGGCAATCCGGCCATGCAGGGCCGTGCGGCCCAGCACGACGCCGCGGTAGTGCAGCGCCTGCGCGATGCCGGCGCCGTCCTGCTCGGCAAGACCAACGTTCCGCTCGGCCTGCGTGACTGGCAAAGCTACAACGCCATCTACGGCACCACCCGCAATCCGCACGATCCGTCGCGCACGCCGGGCGGCTCGTCCGGCGGCAGCGCGGCGGCGGTGTGCGCCGGCCTGTCATATTTCGATGTGGGCTCCGATATCGGCTCCTCGCTGCGCAATCCGGCCCACTACTGCGGCATCTTCTCGCTCAAGCCCAGCCATGGCCTGGTGCCGCTGGCAGGCCACGGGGTGGGTCCGGCGCGCTTCGGCGAACAGGACATCAATGTCGCCGGCCCCTTGGCCCGCAGCGCGCGCGACCTGGAACCGGTGTTGCGCGCCATTGCCGGCCCGCACGGCGACGAGGCGCTGCCCTACCGCCTTGATCTGCCAGAGTGTCCGCACCGACGGCTGGCCGACTTCCGCGTCGCGGTGTTGCCCACCCATGCGCAGGCTGAATCCGACGGCGAGGTTGCCGCGCAGATCGAAAAACTGGGCTACTGGCTGGCCGGGCAGGGCGCGCGCGTGGACTGGCATGTGCGGCCGGATTTCGATGCGGCCGAACTGTGGCACGTCTACGTGACGCTGCTGCGCGCAACCACCGCGGTGCACATGGACGATGCGGCCTATGCCGACGCGTTGAACCGCACCGCCACAGCCGCCGCGGACGACCATGCCTACGCCACCCTCCAGTACACCGGCGCGACCCTGAGCCATCGCGACTGGCTGCGCCTGCAGGTGGCCCGCGAACGCTTTGCCACCGCGTGGCGGCGCTTCTTCTCCACCTATGACGTGCTGCTGTGCCCGGCCGCAGCCACCACGGCCTTCGCGCTGGACGAGGCCGGCCAGCCCTGGCAGCGCAGCCTCACCGTCAACGGCCGCGCGCAGCCGATGACCACGCAATTGTTCTGGGCCGGCCATTCCGGGCTGTGCGGGCTGCCTTCAGCGGTGGCGCCGATCGGGCCGGGCACCAGTAGCCTGCCGGTCGGCGTGCAGATCGTCGCCGGCCGCTACCGGGATCTCACCGCGCTGCGCTTTGCCAGCCTGCTGGAAGGCGCGGGCTACGCGTTCCGGCCCCCGCCGCGGCCGTCTGTCCTGCCGGCGGATCACAACAACTAAGCCACAACACCACACACACCACAGGGAGGGATCATGTTCGACTGGTTCCGTGATTTGTCGTGCATGGAGCGCAAGGGCTTCTATGGCGCGTTCCTTGGGCATGCGGTCGATGTCTTCGACTTCATGATCTATTCGTTCCTTATCTCCACGCTGCTGGGGCAGTGGGGCATGAGCAAGTCGACAGCGGGCGCCATCGTCACCTGGACGCTGGTGTCGTCGCTGGTTGGTGCGATCGGGGCCGGCATCCTGGCCGACCGCTACGGGCGCGTGCGGGTGCTGCGCTGGACCATCGTGGTGTTCGCGGGGGCCTGCTTCCTGTGCGGGCTGGCGCAGTCGCCGGAGCAGCTGATGCTGTTCCGCATGATCCAGGGCCTGGGGTTTGGCGGGGAGTCGTCGCTGTGCATGGTGCTGGTGACGGAGATGATCCGCAATCCGGTCCATCGCGGCAAATACTCGGGCTTTACCGCCAGCAGCTATTCCTTCGGCTGGGGCGCGGCGGCCATCGTGTACGCGATCGCATTCAGCGTGCTGCCGGCGGAGACGGCGTGGCGGGTCTGCTTCTTCCTCGGCATCCTGCCGGCGCTGGTGGTGGTCTACCTGCGCCGCAACCTGGAAGAGCCGGAAATCTTCCTGAAGAGCCGGGCGGCCGGCCGGCAGGGGGCGGCGCTGGCAGGCCTGGGCCGGCTGTTCCGTGGGCCGCTGCTGTCCAAGACCTTGTTGTGCAGCCTGCTGTCGGGCGGGATGCTGGGCGCGTACTACGCCATCGCCACGTGGTTGCCGACCTTCCTCAAGACCGAGCGCGGCCTGTCGGTGTTCGGCACCAGTTCTTACCTGGCGGTCACCATTATCGGCTCACTGATCGGCTACGTGGCGGGCGCCTACGCCACCGACCGCTGGGGCCGGCGGCTGACCTACATCGCCTTTGCGGTCGGGGCGTTCGTGGCCGCGCTGGTCTATATGGTGATCCCGGTGTCGAATACGTCGATGCTGTTCCTTGGCTTCCCGCTCGGCATCCTGATGCAGGGCGTGTTCGCGGGCATCGGCGCGACCATCTCCGAGTCTTATCCCAACGATATCCGGGCAACGGGGTATGGCGTTTCGTATAACGCCGGCCGGGTGATCGGTTCGCTGTTCCCGCTGTCGGTGGGGTGGCTGAGTACGGGGCACACCTCGCTGCCGATCGCGATCGCCATCGTGGCGGGAGTCGGCTACGCGATGGTAGTGGTCGCCGCGGTGCTGCTGCCCGAGACTACCGGTATGGACCTGGGGCAGGCGGGCGGCGGCGGGGAGAAGGAAGAGACCGCGCCGCTGGCGCAGCCCGCAGGCTCAATCGCCTGAGGCCCGTCCCGGTTCTAAGGGCGCGCGCGCCCTTAGAGCACCCACGCCGAAATCGCCGGCAGCATCAGGCTGGCCCCGATCCCGATCAACACCCCGAACGCCACCCTGCGCGTCGTGGCCGGCGAGAACGGCGGCGGAAAACGCCGCCCCAGCAACGTGGCGATCACCACCACCGGCACGGCAATGGCGGCCTGCACGCACACGGCGGCATCGAGCTGCCCCTGCCAGGCCGAGAACAGCGTGCGCACGGTGGAGGTCACGGTAAAGACCAGGATCAGCGCGCAACGGATTTCAACCGGCTTCATCGGCTGGCGGTAGAACTGGAAAATCAGCGGCGGGCCGGAGACGCCGAACATGCCGCTCAGCAGTCCGCCGAATACCCCGCTGACGAAGAAGGTGCCATCGCCGGAGCGTTGCGCCAGCGGCGCGGGCTTGAGTGCGGCGCTGAGGCCGCCATACAGGGTCACGGCGCCCAGCAGCAGTTGCAGCAGGGTGGCTGCGCTGGAACTCAGGTACTCCAGCACCAGCACGCCGACCACTACCGACGGCAGGATGCCGATGGCTGCCGCGGCGACGGCGCGCCAGTCGATATGCTGCAGCTTGCCTGGCAGCGCGCAGGCGCTGTTGGCCAGCGTGACCAGGCTCACCACCGCGGCCACGGTGGCCACGGGCGCCAGCCCCAGTCCGCTGGTGACGCCCATCACGATCATGCCAAGGCCAAAGCCGGTCACCGTCTGGAAATAGGTGCCGGCACCGAGCAGGGCCTGCAGGCCCAGCAGCGGCAACAACAGTTCTGCCTTCATGCCGCCGCCTGCTCGCCCTTGCCGGCCTGTTCCGCGGTGGCTTGCGCCTGGACCACGGTGACGGCGATGACATGGAACACATCGTCCGCGCTGCAGCCGCGCGAGAGGTCGTTGGCGGGCTTGTTCAGCCCCTGCAGCATCGGCCCGATGGCCTTGGCGCCACCGACCCGCTCGGCCAGCTTGTAGCCGATATTGCCGGCTTCCAGGCTGGGAAACACCAGCACGTTGGCGTGGCCGTTCACCTGCGAATGCGCGACCTTGCGCGCGGCGATCTCGGCGACGATGGCGGCATCGAGCTGCACGTCGCCATCGATGGCCAGGTCCGGGCGTTGCGCGCGCACGCGCTCGGTGGCGGCCACCACCTTGTCCACTGCCGCATGGCTGGCGCTGCCACTGGTCGAGAACGACAGCATGGCCACGCGCGGCTCTTCCATCAGCAGCGTGCGTGCGCTGTCGGCCGCGGCCATGGCGATATCGGCAAGCGCATCGGCATCCGGATCCACCACCAGCCCGCAGTCGGAGAAGATCAGCCCGCCCTTGAGCGTGTGGAAAGGCTCGCACAGCATCATCAGGAAGAAGCTCGACACCAGCCGGAAGCCGGGTGCCAGCCCGATCAGCTGGATCGCGTTGCGCACCACGTCGGCGGTGGTGTGGTCGGCGCCCGCCACCGAACCGTCGGCGTGGCCAAGGCGCACCATCAGGTTGGCGAAGCACAGCGGATCGAGCACGGCGCGCTTGGCTTCATCGAGCGTCATGCCCTTCTTCTGGCGCAGCGCAAAGAGTTGCTGCGCGAACGAGGGCGTGAGCGCCGAGGTCGATGGGTCGACCAGCGTCATGCCGTCCAGCCCGATGCCGTGGATGGCCGCGGCGGCGTTGATCTGGCGCGTGTTGCCGACCAGCACGATGCGCGCGATGCCTTCCTGCGACGCGCGCTGCGCGGCCTGCAGGATGCGCGGGTCTTCGGCCTCGCACAGCACGATGCGGCGAGGCGCGGCGCGGGCGCGGTCGATGATGCGGAGGATGGCTTTCATGGTGGTTGGCTCGGTAAAACTGAAAAAAGGGCCAGCGACCTGCGCTATGCCCTTGGTGTTCTCCCCTCTCCCGCAAGCGGGAGAGGGAGCACGCCGTCAGCTGGCGGTGTGCAGTACTTCGATCAGACGTAGTCCTTGTACTTGTCCAGGTAACGCACCGGCTTGGCCAGCGCATCGCGGCGGAACGGGTCGCCCAGTTCACGCGTGCACATGATCTCGATGATCGTGGTCTTGCCATGATTCATCTGCAGGTCGATGGCGCGCTTCAGGGCCGGGCCGACATCTTCCAGCCGATCCACCACGATGCCTTCCGCACCCATCGCCTTGGCGATGCCGGCAAAGCTCTGGTTGTCCAGCTCGCCCGCCACAAAGCGGCGGTTGTAGAAGTCCACCTGGTTCTTCTTCTCCGCGCCCCACTGGCGGTTGTGGAACACCACCGCGGTCACCGGGATGTTGTGGCGCACGCAGGTCATGGTTTCCATCAGGCTCATGCCCCAGGCGCCGTCACCGGCGTACGACACGGCCGGGCGGTGCGGTGCCGCGACCTTGGCGCCGATGATGGTCGGGAAGGCGTAACCGCAGTTGCCCCAGCTCATCGCCGCGAAGAAGCTGCGCGGCTTCTCGAAGCGCAGGTAGCTGTTGGCCACCGAGTTGATGTTGCCGATGTCGGTGGACACCATCACATCTTCCGGCATGGCCTTTTCCAGCTCGCGCAGCACCTGGCGCGGATGCAGGTAGTGGCCGCCGGTGGGCGTGCGCTCCTGCTTCTGCTCTTCGATCATGTCCAGGCTGTACGGGTCGCGCTCATGGGTCCAGTCGTCCAGCTCCTTCTCCCACGCGGCCTTTTCGTTGGCGATTTCGGTGGCGCGGGCCTCGCGGCTGGCGTCGCAGGCCAGCGTGCGGCCGGCCAGGCGCTGGCTCAGCGCGACCGCGGCGGCCTTGGCGTCGCCGCAGATGCCCACCGAGATCTTCTTCACCAGGCCCAGCATCTTGTGGTCGGCGTCGATCTGGATGATCTTGGCGTTCTTCGGCCAGTAGTCCATGCCGTGCTGCGGCAGCGTGCCGAACGGCCCCAGGCGCGAGCCCAGCGCGATCACCACGTCGGCGCGCGAGATCAGCTTCATCGCCGCCTTCGAACCCTGGTAGCCCAGCGGGCCGCACCACAGCGGGTGGCTGGCCGGGAACGAGTCGTTGTGCAGGTAGCTGTTGACCACCGGTGCGCCCAGGCGCTCGGCCAGGGCCTTGCACTCTTCGATCGCATCGGCCATCACCACGCCGCCGCCCGAGATGATCACCGGGAATTTGGCGTTGGCCAGCAGCTCGGCCGCTTCGTTCAGGCTCTGCTCGCCGCCGGGGCCGCGGTCGAGGCGGCGCGGCTGCGGGATCTCGACGTTGACCTTGCCGTAGAAGTGGTCACGCGGGATGTTCAGCTGGGTCGGGCCCATTTCCGCGGTGGCGCGGTCGAAGCAGCGGGCGGTGAACTCGGCCATGCGGGCCGGGTTGGTGACGTGGCCCTGGTACTTGGTGAACTCCTGGAACATGGGCAGCTGGTTGGCTTCCTGGAAGCCGCCCAGGCCGATGCCCATGGTGCCGGCCTCGGGCGTGACGATCACCACCGGGCTGTGGGCCCAGTAGGCAGCGGCGATCGAGGTCACGCAGTTGGAGATGCCGGGGCCGTTCTGGCCGATCACCACACCGTGGCGGCCCGACACGCGGGCGTAGCCGTCGGCCATGTGGCCGGCGCCTTGTTCGTGCACCACCGGGATCAGGCGGATGCCCGCCGGCGCGAAGATGTCCATCGCATCCATGAAGGCCGAGCCCATGATGCCGAACATGTCGGTCACGCCATTGGCGGCCAGCGTTTCAACGAAGGCTTCCGACGGGGTCATGGTCTGCGGGCCGGCCGGGACCTGGCTCTCCTTCGCGGCGGCCGAGCCACCGGAAACGGCGGGATTCGAGGTGGTATCGAGGTCGCGCATGGCGTTGTCTCCTGATGAGGGTCTTATAAAGTGGAACAGGACGTTCCGGAAAATTGCTTGCTGGAGGAAATGTAGGCGGAAGACTTTGGTTGGTCAATAGGAAGTTTTGATTTACGGAATGAAATTGATGAAAAATTGAGACAAGATGCGGTTTTGAGTGCCTCGTACGGCATTTATAGGGGTCCGTTGGCCGTTCCAGAGCGGCGACGGAAGGTGCGCCGCGGGCGAGGGCTCACCTGCGGTGGCGGAAACAAGGGGGGAGGAGGGTCAGGCGTGCGGCACTCGGATGGCTGCGTGCCGGCCTGGGGGCGGTTCAGTGAATGAAGCCGCCCTTGACGAAGCGCACCGGCTCGGCGTCCATGCGCAGGAGCAGCGCAGTCAGCCCGTCAGTCGCGGGCGAAGGCGCGCGCTGTGCGCCGGCGTCCGGTCCCGAGACGCAGACCAGGTCTGCGTCGGACCATTGCCGCCCCGGAGTGCCGCGGGCGCGCAGCCAGCCGCCGCGGTCGGCCAGCAGCTGGGTGCCGGCCAGGCGCGAAGGCGATTGCCCGGCGATTGCCGCCACGGCCTGCCAGGCATGCGAGGAGACCGCGGCGCAGCCGGCACGGAAGCGCGGCACCTGCGCCGGCGGTTGCCCGTCAGGCGTGACCAGCACGGTCAGGAAGCGGGGATCCTCGAACGGCAACGATGCCATCCCGTCCACCGCCACCAGCCGCACGCGCTGGTCGCCGCGCCATTGCGACAGCGCCAGCGGCGCGGCATCGGCGCAGCGGATTGCCATCTCCGGCAGCCGCAACGGCACCGGCCAGTTGCCCTCGGCACCACCGCCGGCCGACAGCGCTTTCATGTAGTCGATCACAGCCCAGGCCTCGCGGAGGCCGAGCACATTGCCGAAGGCCGGCATGGTGGGCTGGCCGTGACGGTCGCGCATGCCGGCCAGCACATGCCAGAACAGCTCGCCATCGACGCGGCGCGCCAGCAGCGGGCTGACCAGCGTGGGCGGCCACTGCGCCAGGCTGGCGGCCAGCGGCCCTTCTCCGCGCCCGTCCGCGCCGTGGCAGCTGGCGCAATGCTGCGCATAGACCCGGGCGCCGAGCGCGATGGCATCGACGGAGAAGCGGGTAGGGCTGGCGTGGAAGCTGGTCGGCGCAGCCGGCACCAACAGCAGCGCTGCGCTGGGCCAGGGGGCCGCCACCAGGGCGAGCGCACCGGCGGCCAGCAGCACGCCGCGATGGCGTCGCCAGGCCAGCGCGGCGGTAATGGCCAGCACGGCAAAGACAAGGGCGCACAGGCTCAGGCCGACCTGGCGCGCGAGGCCCAGGTCGATCAGCAGGGTTTCGCCCGCCACGCGCCGTGCCCACGGCCAGGCTGGCTGGCCGTGGCTGTCGCCGGTCAGGCCAAGGGCATGCCATAGCGACAACAGGGCCAGCTGGAATTTCTCGATCAGAACCAGCAGTGCATTGAGCCATGCCTGCGGCGGCGGGCCGTTCATCTGGCGGCCCGCGAGGTGAAGCGCAACGCCATTACCAGCTCGCGTCCAGCCCCAGGTGGCGCAGCGCTTCGTGCCGCAGCCCGGTCAGCCGCGGATCGCCGCGATGGCGCGGGTAGGGCAGGTCGACCCGGATCTCCGCCGTGATGCGTGCCGGACGCTGGCTGAAGATGATCACGCGCTGCGCCAGGAACAGCGCTTCCTCCACGTCGTGCGTGACCAGCAGCGCCGAGAAGCGCGAGCGTTGCCACAGTTCGACCAGGTCGCTCTGCATTGCCAGCCGCGTCAGCGAATCCAGCTTGCCCAGCGGCTCGTCCAGCACCAGCAGGCGCGGATCGTTGACCAGCGCGCGCGCCAGCGCCACGCGCTGCGCCATGCCGCCCGAGAGCTGGTGCGGGAAGGCGCGGGCGAAGGTCTCCAGCCCTACGCGCCGCAACGCATCATCCACGCGCGGGCGCTGGCTTGCCAGCACGCCGCGTGCCTGCAAGCCCAGCGCGACGTTGTCCCAAACGCGCCGCCACGGGTACAGCGTGGGGTCCTGGAACACCACGATGCGCGACGGGTCAGGCTCGGCGATCGAGGTGCCGTCCTGCAGGATCTCGCCGGAGGAGGGCTGGTCCAGCCCTGCCACCAGCCGCAGCAGCGTGGACTTGCCGCAACCGCTGGGCCCCAGCAGCGCGACGAATTCGCCCGGTGCGACGCTCAGGTCGACGTCGTCCAGCACCTGCAGCCCGTCGCTGCCGCTGCCGAACCAGTGGCTGACCTGATGGATGTCGATGCGGGCACCGGTCTGGGCTTCCGCGGTGTCGTCTGCCGCCGCGTTAACTCCCCACTCCCGCGTGCGGGAGAGGGGAGCCTTCTTCACATGCGTGTAGGGTCTCGATGCTTTCAACCGCTCAACAACACTCACCATTTCACCGTCCCCTTCTGCCACGACAGCACCCGGTCACGCGCCACGAACAGCAGCGTGATCACGCCCGAGAACAGCAGCGCCATCACGATCAGCGCCGCATACATATTGACGTAAGAAGCCCAGCCCTGCGCCCACGTCAGGTACCAGCCCAGGCCCGACTTCACGCCCATCATCTCCGCCGTCACCAGCACCGAGAACGAAGCGCCCAGACCCATGAACAGGCCGACGAATACCTGCGGCAGCGCCGCCGGGATCGCCACGCGCAGCACCAGGAACCAGCCCGAGGCGCCCATGGTGCGCGCCACGTCGTAGTAGCTCTTGTTGACGCCGGCCACGCCTGACCAGGTCAGCACCGCCACCGGGAAGGCGGTGGCCAGCGCGATCAGGAACACCGCGGCGGAATAGCTCGACGGGAAGAAGTAGAAGGTCAGCGGCAGCAGCGCGGTCGACGGCAGCGGGCCCAGCACGCGCAGCACCGGATGCACCCAGTAGCCGATGCGGCGCGACCAGCCGATCGACACGCCCACCAGGAAGCCGGCCAGCCCGCCATAGGCCACGCCCAGCCCGAGCAGCCTGAGCGTGTTCAGCGCGCTGTCGCCGAGGCGCCGCCAGTCGTCGGCATAGACCTCGATCAGCGCCTGTGGCGGCGCGAAGAAGGGCGTGGGCAGGATGGCGGTCTTGGCGGTCAGGATTTCCCACGCGGCCAGGGCCACGGGCAGCGCCACCAGCCACGGGCCGGCGGCGCGCAGCGTGGCCAGCGCGCGTTGCGCGGCCCGGACCCGCTGGCCGGCCAGCGCAACCAGTGCCAGCAACGCGGCGCCTGCCAGCGCCGCAATCCCCAGCTCTGTCGTATAGGCCCAGTCGCTGAAGCCCACCGCCTGGTTGGGCCACAGCCATGTCAGCGCGCCGAACGCGGCCCACGCCAGCGCGGCGAGGATGCCGGTGGCCCAGACCGGGCCGGACGCGCGCGCGCTTGCGGCGGCATGCGGCACGGGGGCCGCGGCTGGCTTGCGCGCAAGCCCGGCGTCGAATGCAGGTTGGCTTGTCGTCATGGCATCACCCCAGCACATTGGCGTAGACGTGCTGCGCCAGGCGTTTGGCATCGGTGGTCTTCTTCAGCACGCCGATGCGGCGGAAATCATCGGCGTAGAAGGCGATCTCGTCGCGCAGGTCGACGCCGGTCGGGTGGTGGGTATAGGTCAGCGTGGCGTAGAGCTTGCGCAGGTCTTCCGGATTGATCTTGGGCGAGTACCTGGCGAAGACCCTGGCGGCCTCGTTGGGGTTCTCGTTGACATAGTCGGTGGCCTGCACGATGGCGCGCGCCAGCGACGTGGCCGCGGGGCGGTCGTTGCGCACCAGTTCGCCGCGGGCGCCGACCACGCAGCAGACCTTGCGTGCGTACTCGCCGGTGAGGTTGGTGGCCAGTTCCACGTAGGCGCCGTTGGTGCGCTTTTCCAGCAGGTAGAGGTTGGGGTCGCCGTCGGCGATCGCCTGGATCTCGCCCTTGTCCACCGCCACGCCCAGCAGGTCGGCCGGGTACTGGCGCCAGGTGATGTCCTTGTCCGGGTCGATACCGTTCTTGGCCAGCAGGATGGTGAAGAAGTGTTTGCCCGGTGCCGCCAGGTCGCTGACGCCGACTGTCTTTCCCTTCAGCTGCTGCAGGCTGGTGACCCCCGCCGCTTTCGATCCCACCAGCCGCACGCAGCCGCCGTGCGAGCTGCCGATGATCTTGACGTCGAAGCCGGCTTCCAGCGGCTTGAGCCAGCGGTGGATCATGCCGACCGCGGCATCGGCCTTGCCGGTGGCGATCGATTCCAGCAACTGGTCGGTCGAGCCGCTGTAGTTGATCAGGTCGACCTGCAGGCCGTTCTTCTCGAAGAAGCCCTTCTCCTGCGCCACCACGATCGGCGTCAGGCAGAAGGCGTTCTGGTTCCACGCGAAGGTCAGCTTGCGCGGCGCCGACCAGGCCTGTCGGCCCAGGATCAGCGACGGCGCGGCGATGGCCGCGGCACCGGCCAGCCGCAGCACGCTGCGCCGGCGCGGGTCGGCGTGATTGTTGTTGTCCTGGCTCATGGCGAGACTCCCCGTCTTCGTTGTGTGGTGTGGCGAGGCCATCAGGCGGCCTTGCGCTCCGCCTGCTGCGTGGCATCGTGCTGCGCCACCAGCTCGCGCACGCGCGGGATCAGCTCGCGGCCATAGTCGATGGCGTCTTCCAGCGGATCGAAGCCGCGGATCAGGAAGGTGGTGACGCCCAGTTCGTAGTACGCGAGCAGGGCCTGCGCCACCTGCTCCGGCGTGCCGATCAGCCCGGTGGAGTTGGAGCGCCCGCCGGTCTCGCGCGCGATCGCGGTCCACAGGCGCTGGTCGACCCGGTCGCCTTGGTCGGCTGCAGCGAGCAGGCGCCGTGCGCCTTCGCTCTGTTGCGGGCCGCCGCGGCTGTAGCCGGCCTGCACGCGCAGGGCGCGGGTGTGCTCCAGGATGCTGTCGGCGCGGGCCCAGGCTTTTTCTTCGGTCTCGGCCAGCACCGGGCGGAACGACACCGAGAAGCGCACCGTGCGGCCGTGCTGCGCGGCTTCGGCACGCACGCGGCCGGTCAGCTCGCGCACCTGCTCGAGCGACTCGCCCCACAGCGCGTAGACGTCGGCATGCTTGCCGGCGACGGCCAGCGCCGCTTCCGAGGCGCCGCCGAAATAGATCGGCACATGCGGCTGCTGCGCGGGCTTGACCTCCGAGAAGCCTTGGGTAAAGCGGTAGAACCGGCCTTCATGGTCGAACGGCGCGGGCTCGGTCCAGATGCGGCGCAGGATGTGCAGGTACTCGTCGGTGCGCGCATAACGCTGGTCATGGTCGAGGAAGTCGCCGTCGCGCTGCTGCTCGCTGTCCGAGCCGCCCGAGATGAAATGCACCCCGAGGCGGCCGCCGCTGAACTGGTCGAGCGTGGCAATCTGGCGCGCGGCCAGCGTCGGCGCGGTAAAGCCGGGGCGGTGCGCCAGCATGAAATGGATGCGCTCGGTCACGCTGGCCGCGTAGGCGATGGTCAGCGTGGCCGACGGGCCGGTGGAATGGTGCGGCACCAGGATGCGGTCGAAGCCGGCCTGCTCGTGGGCCTGGGCAAACGCGCGCACATAGTCGCGATCGATCACCGGGCCTGACGGCGGATGGATCTCGGACTGCTTCTGGCTCTGGATCATGCCGATGAAATCGACGCTCATGCGCGTTCTCCTGTATTCGGTGAGGGCGGCAGCGTGACCGCCCGGATGGTGTTGGGCTGAGGCAGAAAGTACGACAGGCGCGCGCGCTCGCTAACGAATAAAAACGACGGTCCATATTCAATAAGCGTCGTTTTCGTAATGCGGTGCCGGCGCTACGCTAGGCGGCATTCGGTGCGGGCCGCGCGCCGGCAGCGCGCCTCGTCGTTGTCCTTCCCGGAGTCTTTTTCCATGTCATTAACGTCCACCCTGCGCAGGCTGCCCAGCAGCGAAGCGCGCCTTGGCGAGGTGCTGGCCGGGCTCTGCGCGCGCTTTGCCGCCAGTGCCGGCGCGCACGATGCCGCTGCCAGCTTTCCGCACGACAACTTTGCGCAGTTGCACGCCAATGGCCTGGTTGCGCAGGTGGTGCCGCACGCGCAGGGCGGCGGCGGGGCAGGCCTGGCGCAGGCGCGCCGCATCGTGGCCGCGGTGGCGGGCGGCGATGCCGCAACCGCGCTGGTGCTGACCATGACCTACCTGCAGCACCGCGCGATCGCCCGCGCCGATTCGCACTGGCCACAGACCGTGCGCGACCAGGTCTTTGCCAGTGCGGTGCAGGACGGTGCGCTGATCAACGCGCTGCGGGTGGAACCGGAACTGGGATCGCCGGCACGCGGCGGCCTGCCGGCCACGGTGGCCACGCGCGTGGCCGACGGCTGGCGCATCAGCGGGCGCAAGCTGTACAGCACCGGCATCCCGGCGCTGCGCTGGCTGGCGGTCTGGGCGCGCACCGATGAGCCTCAGCCGCGCGTGGGCGTGTTCCTGGTGCCCGGACCGGCGGCCGGCATCGCGGGCGTGCGCATCGTCGAAAACTGGAACCACCTTGGCCTGCGCGCTTCAGGCAGCCATGAGACCGTGCTCGACAACGTCTGGATCCCCCCTGACCACGCGGTCGATATCCGCCCGCCGTCAGCATGGGCGCCGACCGGTGCCAGCCAGGCCGACATCGACGCCAACGCCGACCAGCAGGGCTGGATGATCGTGCTGCTGGGCAGCCTCTATGACGCGGTGGCACGCGCTGCCGCCGCATGGATCGGCGATTTCGTTCGCGAGCGCGCGCCCGGCAGCCTGGGCGCACCGCTGGCCACGCTGCCGCGCGTTCAGGAAGCCATCGGCGAGATCGCCGCGTTGCTGCGGGCCAATCAGGTGTTGCTGGACGATGCCGCCGCGCGCACCGACGCGGGCGAGGCGCCCACGCCGGCCGACAGCGGGCTGCTCAAGTACACGGTGACCGGCAATGCGATCCGCGCGGTGGAACTGGCACTGCAGCTCTCCGGCAACCACGGCTTGAGCCGGAACAACCCGCTGGAGCGCCACTACCGCGACGTGCTGTGCAGCCGCATCCATACGCCGCAGAACGATTCCATCCTGGTCGCCGCCGGGCGGGCGCAGCTTTGCCTGTAAGCGCGGGCCTGCCTGGCCGTGCTATGTTTGCAGCAGCACCGCCCCGCGGAGGGCCGCAGCGCAGGCGCCCGCCGCGCCGGCAAACCAGAACGAGACACTCCGGAGTCATTCCCATGGGCAGCACCCCCACCCCCAACCCGCTCGCGCCGCTGCGCGACTTCATCACCGGCCTGGCCGCGCTGCTGGACCAGCAGCCGGACGAGCCCCGCATCCTGCGCGAAGGCGGGGCGCTGCTGGCAAGGCTGGTTGCGCGCGACGACTGGCTGCCCGATGCCTGGGCCCAGCCGCATCCCGAGTACTACCAGCAGCACCTGCTGCATTGCGATTCCGCCGAACGCTTCTCGGTCGTCAGCTTTGTCTGGGGACCGGGCCAGCGCACGCCCATCCACGACCACACCGTATGGGGCCTGATCGGCATGCTGCGCGGCGCGGAAGACTCGCAGCCATTCGTGCTCGACGCCGGCGGCCGGCCCGTGCCGCATGGCGACGCCGTGCGCCTGCTGCCCGGGCAGGTCGAGGCCGTGTCGCCCACGGTCGGCGATATCCACCGTGTCAACAACGTGCATGACGACCGCGTCTCGGTCAGCATCCACGTCTACGGCGCCAATATCGGCGCGGTGCGCCGTTCGGTCTATGCCGAGGATGGCACGCGCAAGCCCTTTATCTCCGGCTATTCCAACCAGACCCTGCCCAACCTGTGGGACCGCTCCCGCGAGGTTGCCCAGTCATGACCAAGATTACTGCTACGCAAGCTGCATCGGTTTTCCCGACCTATTCGCCCGAGGACGTGCGCAAGGCCCTGCTCAACCACGACGAAGTCGCACTGATCGATGTGCGCGAGGAAGACCCCTTCGCGCAGGAACACCCGCTGTGGGCGGCCAACTTCCCGCTGTCGAAGCTTGAGATCGAAGCGTGGGCGCGTATCCCGCGCCGCGACACGCTGATCGTCGTCTACGGCGAATACGCCGGCACCGACCTGGCGCCGCGCGCCGCGGCCGTGCTGCGCGAGCTGGGCTATACGCGCGTGCATCTGCTGGAAGGCGGACTGCGTGCCTGGATCGACGGCGGCGGCGAGGTGTTCCGCGACGTCAACGTGCCGAGCAAGTCGTTCGGCGAAGTCGTCGAAGCCAGGCGCCACACGCCGTCGCTTGCCGCCGAGGAAGTGCAGGCATTGATCGACACCAAGGCCGATGTGGTGATCGTCGATGCGCGCCGCTTCGACGAGTACCAGACCATGAGCATTCCCACGGCGACCAGCGTGCCGGGCGCCGAACTGGTGCTGCGCGTGCGCGAGCTGGCGCCCGATCCGAACACGCGTGTGATCGTCAACTGCGCCGGGCGCACGCGCAGCATCATCGGCACCCAGTCGCTGGTCAACGCGGGCATTCCCAACCCGGTGGCGGCGCTGCGCAACGGCACCATCGGCTGGACCCTGGCTGGCCAGCAACTGGACCATGGCGCCAGCCGCCGCGCGCCCGCCGCGGTCAGCGATGCCAACCGCGACAGTGCCCGCCGTGGCGCGCGCGAGATCGCCGACCGGGCCGGCGTTCGCCGCATTGCGCTGGCCCAGATCGAAACGCTGCAGCAGCCCGGGCGCACTGTGTACCGCTTCGACGTGCGCACGCCTGAGGAATTCGCAGACAGCCACCTGCCGGGCTTTGTCAACGCGCCGGGCGGCCAGCTGGTGCAGGAGACCGATCATTCCGCTCCGGTGCGCGGTGCGCGCATCGTGCTGGCGGATGATGACGACGTGCGCGCCAGCATGACCGGCTCATGGCTGGCGCAGATGGGCTGGGACGTCTGGGTGGTGGAACCGGCGACAGCGGCGGAACGTAGCGAAACCGGCGCGGTCAGCGCACCGGTGCCTGCGTCAGCGCCGGTATCGACCGTCACTGCAGCCGAACTGGCCAAATGGATTGACGCAGGCGATGGCAGCACCGCTGTCCTCGACTTCACCACCAGCGCCAACTACGTCAAGCGCCATATTCCCGGCGCCTACTTCGTCATTCGCGCGCAGCTTGCGGACGCGCTGCCGCGCATCCCGCAGCCCAGGCGCTACGTGCTCACCTGCGGATCGAGCCTGCTGGCGCGCTTTGCCGCGGCCGACCTGCAGCGCCTGACGGATGCGGAAGTGTTGGTGCTGGAAGGCGGCACCCAGGCGTGGATTGCAGCGGGGCTGCCGCTGGAAAGCGGGGAAACGCGCCTGGCCTCGGAACGCACTGACCGCTACCGCCGGCCGTATGAGGGCACTGACAACCCGCGCGAGGCGATGCAGGGCTACCTGGACTGGGAGTTCGGCCTGATCGCGCAACTGGAGCGCGACGGGACGCATGGGTTCAGGGTGGTGTAGGGCGCGGTGGCAGGTTATGTTTTGAGCATGCCCGGGTAGTGCTCTTGCAGCCAGTGGGAAGTGTCATCGAGGATGCGCCTGGCGTGATCCAATGCCAGGCGCATGTCGGGTGCTCTGACGGTGACGAACCCGGTGTATTTCTCATTGCGGATCGACAGCAGGCCGTCGAGTTCATCCAGCAGGAGCTGGCTGCCACCCAGGGATCCCACCAGGCCTTCCAGCGCCACACGGTGGTGCCCGTGCGCCGCGGTAATGCGGTAGCCTTGCGCGGCAAAGACGGCCAGCGCCGCAAACAGGATTGCATCGTAAGCGGCTTCGAACTTCGTCGGGTCTGAAACGCCCTGGACCGTTGTGTCCTGGAACTTCTGCACGGCGGCGCGCAGCAGTTCCTGCACCATTACCTTGTTCTGCATCCGCTCCAGGCGGACGACCTGCGGCTCATCGAGTGCCAGTTGTACCGGCTTGCGCGCTGCCATAGGCAAAGTCTCCTTTCAAGCCAATGATCGGCTGGCGCACCACGCCGAGCGCGAAGCCGTTCCCGTCTGCCAGCATTTGCTCGAACTCGGACCTGGAAAACACTGACGCATGGATTTCCCGGCCGTGCTCGCGTCCCACCGACTTCAGTGCCGCATTGATGCGGATGGCACTGAGTTCCTCGCCCAGCACCAACACGTCCAGGTCTGAGGCCGCCTTTTCCTCGCCGCGGGCAACCGAGCCAAATACGACAGCGATCTCTACGGATTCGGGTAGCGCATTTTTCACATCCTCGAGCAATGCGTCGCTGCGCCGCACGATATCCGTCAGGCCTGCGAGCAAGGGCGAATCAGAGGCGCGATACAGGACGTTCCGGCCATCCTGCGTCCGGACAGCCAGCCCAACGTCAGTCCAGCGCTTGAGCCAGTGCGTCACATTGCCCGTGTTGGATCCGGCCATCCGGGCCAGTTCGCTTGGGGCGAATTGCTTCCCGGGGGTGAGGTAAAGCGCGCGAAGCAGCGCGAGGCGCTTTTCGCCCCCGAACAGCTCGCCCAAAAGTACGTTGTGCATGGCTGCCTCCCCATCCATCGCTGCATGATGTGCAGTGTCGCTGCATATTATGCAGCAGCGCTGCATATCATGCACTGTCACTGCATGGTATGCAGTGGTGCATGGAGGCGAAAGGGAGCTCAAAGCTTAAGGAGGAGTCGCAATGCCTCCTCCACTTCACTCATGTAATCAGTCCCCAATCTCGCGACCGGCCGGCCGCCGATGAACTGGCGATTGGACACCGCTCGGACCTGATCGATCAGCAGGTCCGTCTCATAGGCCAGGCCAGGCAGCTTGCCCAGCGCGACCCGCAACGGAAAGCAATCCTCGCGCTCGATTTGTGATGTGCCCGGCACGATGATCGTGGTCGGGTGGCCGGCGTCGTTGAGCAAATCCGTCTGGATGACCAGCGCCGGCCGGTTGCGCTTGGCCGGCTCTTCCCGATGGGTCTGTGGGTTGAGGTCGACCTCCCAGATCTGCCCGCGCTTCAGCTCAGTCAAGCCCGTCTCCGGCCGATGCGTCCATTTCCTCGCTGGCGGCCAGGTGCTTTGCCGAGAGCTTGCGGGAAAGCACGGCGATACGGGAGGCCATTTCCCGTTCGTTCTTCTCGCGCACGGCGTCGCGGATGTAGTCGGAGGTTTTTTGTCCCGATGCCTTTGCCAGCGCGCGAGTCTGGTCGGCCAGTTCTTCGCCGGCGCGGAAGGACAAGGTCGTTCCTTGCAAGCCCTTTCAGGCGCCCGATCTCTCTACAGCAAGGGAACGAACGTAACGATTCCCTGTCAATCGTAATCGTTCAGTTACAATGCTGTCCTGCAGCATCCTGCCGGCCACGCCCCCGACTGGGGACGGCCGGCGGATGCCGTCAATGCCCCCGATTCAATGCGACTGTTGTTCCTGCTGCTGACTGCCATGTGCCTGTCGCTGCTCTCCTTCGGAGCAGTGGCGGACGCGCGCGCGGCGCTGCAGGCGCAGGCCAGCGTTGACCTGGTGGACCTGGCGGCGGCACAGCCTGTCGACGACCTGGGCCGCATCATCGTGCCCGGCGACGACGGCTTGCATGACGACGATATCTGCGACGACCCGCCCCCCGGGTATTGCAATATCTGGTCGGCGGACCTGCTCGACCCCCTCGACCTGCTCGACGAGATCGAGGAATCCAGTGCCCTGATTGCCTTGCCGCCAGTGAAGCTGCTGCTGCCCTCCGGCGATGTCGCCCAGCATCCGCCTGGCCGCGCCGAGCCGCCGCCTTCGGCCTTCTTCCGGCCACCCATTTCCCGCGCCTGAGCGTTTCCTGCGCCCGCACCGCACGCGCTGCAGCATGCCGCCTCCGTGCCGCGGGCCGCGCCCCCTTGCCTGATATCGCCAGCCTGCCTGTTGCCTGACCGCGCGGGCAAGCCGCTGCCGTTGTGCGTCCTGCCGTGATCGCGTCCAAGCGACCGCTCGCCCGGGGCGGGCGGCAGCATGGCGACAGGCAGCCGTATTGCTTGCTTTCCCGACTCATGACAACAACCAAGCTGACCCTGATCGCGTCGCTTTCGCTGATCGCGCTCGCCGCTGCACCGGCCCATGCCGGCGCACAAGGCGGGGTGTCCCCGAAGCCAACGGACGCGGCCGGTGCCGCGCCAGCCGCCCCCGCGCCCCTGACCAAACCTGCTGCCGCACCCATGCCGGGCTCCGCCATCCTGGCGGCTGCGGCGGTGCCGAAGCCCGCATCCGCCGCAGCGGCCGGCGCCCAGGCGGGACCCGCCTACTCGCTGCCCCAACTGCTCGAGCTGGCCCAGTCCACCAACAAGGGCGTGGCCGCTGCCGAGGCCGGTGTCGATGCCGCCAGCGCGGCAATCAGCAGCGCACGTGCCTATCCCAACCCGCAGGTGGAAGTGATGTACGGCCGCTTGTCCGGCAAGCAGCCGGGCGTGACCAGCGGCAATGCGCCCAGCTACGCCGTGGTGCAGAAGCTGGACTACCCGCACCAGCGCAGCCTGCGCGAGGCCATGGCCACCCGCGGGCTGGAGTCGTCGCAGGCCATGCGGCAAGGCTTCCGGGCCGACCTGGCCGCCCGCGTGAAGACTGCCTACTACGACGTGCTGCGCCGCGAGAGCGAGCTGCATGCCGCCGAGGAAGACCTGGCGATGATGCGCCAGATCCATTCGCGGGCGCGCCTGCGCGTGGAGGTGGGCGAGGCGCCGCGCTATGAACTGATCAAGGCCGAGACCGAACTGCTGGCCTCGCAGAAGAGCCAGCAGACTGCCGGGCTGCGTGTCAACCAGGCCAAGGCAGCGCTGCGCCAGCAGGTGGGCGGTGCCATGCCGGGCCAGTTTGCGCTGGCCGGCACCCTGGGCCAGTCGCCCGACGTGCCGCCGCTGCCGGTGCTGCGCGACACCATGACCGCCAGCAATGCCGAGCTGGTCCAGCGCCGCATGGAGCTGGAGCGCGCGCAGCTGGGCGTGAACTACCAGAAGTCGCTGCGCTGGCCCGAGGTAGCGGTGCGCGCCAGCACCGACCGCCAGCCTGACAACAACGTCTCGCAGATCGGGCTGGTCCTGACCATCCCGCTGTGGGACCGCCGCAGCGGCCCGGTGGGCGAGGCCACGGCGCAGGCCACGCAGGCGCGCAGCGCCCTGGAAGCGCGCGAGTTCGAGCTGACGCAGGAGCTGGAAGCCGCCTACCGCCAGTACGAGATCAACCAGGCCCAGGTGACGGCGCTCGAGTCCGGCATCGTGCGCGAGGCCGAGTCGGCGCTGGGCGTGGCCGAGTCCGCCTACCGCTTCGGCGAGCGCGGCATCCTGGACTACCTCGATGCCCAGCGCGTGCTGCGCGGTGCGCGCAATGACCTGATTGCCGCCCAGTACGACCTCCAGGTGGCCGCCATCCAGATCGAAAAGCTTATGTCGACCGCCCCGGGCGCTACCGCAGCGCCGGGCCTGCAGCCGACCTCCACCATCGAACAGAAATAACCATGCGCCCCAATTTCCTGCTTTCTCTGACGGCCGCTGCCGTCCTGACGCTCAGCCTGGCGGCCTGCTCCGACAAACCTGAGCCCGTCGCCGAAGCGCCCAAGCTGCCGCCGGGCGTGATCCAGCCCGAGGGCAACCTGCAGAAGGGGCTGAAGGTGGCGCCGGTGGCTACTTCCCCGTTCAGCGAGATGCTGCGCGTGGCCGGCCGCGTCGACTTCGACGAGCAACGCGTGGCCCGCATCGGCGCCAGCGTGACCGGCCGCGTGACCGACCTCTATGCCACCCTGGGCCAGGAAGTGAAGGCCGGCCAGGTGCTGGCGCGCCTGCACAGCAGCGAGCTGGGCGCGGCGCAGATGGCCTTCCTGAAGAGCGAGGCCCAGACCGAGCTGCAGGGGCGCAACGCCGAGCGCGCGCGCCAGCTGTTTGCCGCCGACGTGATCGGCCGCGGCGAGCTGCAGCGCCGCGAGAGCGAACTGGCGATTGCCTCGGCCGAGATGCGCGCCTACCGCGACCAGTTGCGCGTGCTGGGCATGTCGCAGGCATCGATCGCCGAGCTGGCCAGGAGCGGCAGCATCAACTCGCATTCGCCGGTGTTTTCCAGCATCAGCGGCACCGTGGTCGAGCGCAACGTGGCGCAAGGACAGGTGGTGCAGCCGGCCGATGCGCTCTACACCGTGGCCGACCTGTCGCGCGTGTGGGTGGTGGCCGAGGTACCCGAGCAGCAGGCCGCCCAGGTGGCCGAAGGGCAGAGCGTCGACATCGAGGTGCCTTCGCTTGGCAACGGTGCGGGCAGCAAGAGCATCACCGGCAAGCTGATCTACGTCGGCCGCACGGTCAACCCGCAGTCGCGCACGGTGCTGGTCCGCACCGAGCTGGAGAACCGCGAAGGCCGCCTCAAGCCTGCCATGCTGGCCAGCATGCTGATCGCCGGCAAGCCGGTCGACCAGCTGGTGATCCCGGCCGCCTCGGTGGTTCGCGACGGCAACGACGAGCTGGTCTATGTCGAGATGCCGGGCAACAAGTACCGCCTCACCAAGGTCAAGCTGGGCGCCGAGAGCGACGGCATGCGCGTGGTGCAGAACGGTGTGAAGGCCGGCGACCGCATCGTGGTCGATGGTGCCTTCCATCTCGACAACGAGCGCAAGCGCCTCGAGCAAGGGTAATCGGCCATGATGAAATCCCTAGTCGAAGCCGCCATCAAGCAGCGGCTGGTGGTGTGCGTGATTGCCGTGGTGCTGTTCTTCTTCGGCCTGCGCGCTGCCACCAAGCTGTCGGTGGATGCTTTCCCCGATGTCACCAACGTGCAGGTGCAGATCGCCACCGAAGCCGCGGGCCGCTCGCCCGAGGAAGTCGAGCGTTTTGTCACCGTGCCGGTGGAAATGGCCATGACCGGCCTGCCCGGCCTGGAAGAGATGCGCTCGCTGAACAAGGCGGGCCTGTCGCTGATCACGCTGGTGTTTACCGACGCCACTGACGTGTACTTTGCCCGCCAGCTGGTGATGGAGCGCCTGATCGAAGTGGGCGGGCGCATGCCGGAAGGCGTGTCGCCTGTGCTGGGCCCGGTTTCCACCGGCCTGGGCGAGGTCTACCAGTACACGCTGGACCGTGCCGACGACGGCAACCGCGAACTGACGCAGGAAGAGCTGGCCGAGCGCCGCATCGCCCAGGACTGGGTGGTGCGCCCGCTGCTGCGCTCGATTCCGGGCGTGGCCGAGATCAACTCGCAGGGCGGCTACGTGCGCCAGTACCAGGCGCTGGTCAACCCGGAACGCATGCGCCACTACCAGATCTCGACCCAGCAGGTGTATGAGGCGCTGGCGCGCAACAACGCCAACTCCGGCGGCGGCGTGCTGCCGCATTATGCCGAGCAGTACCTGATCCGCGGCGTGGGCCTGGCCCGCGGCGTGGATGACCTGGGCAGCATCGTGCTCAAGGAGATCAACGGCACGCCGGTGTACCTGCGCGACGTGGCCAACGTCACCATCGGGCATGAGGTGCGCCAGGGCGCGCTGGTCAAGAACGGCCAGACCGAGGCGGTCGGCGGCATCGTCATGATGATGCGCGGCGGCAATGCCAAGGAGGTGGTCAGCCGCGTGAAGGCGCGCGTGGCCGAGATCAACGAGCGCGGCATGCTGCCGGGCAAGCTGCAGATCGTGCCGTACTACGACCGCAGCGAACTGGTCGACTCCGCACTGTGGACCGTGACCAAGGTGCTGCTGGAAGGCGTGGTGCTGGTGGTGATCGTGCTGTTCCTGTTCCTGGGCGACGTGCGCTCGTCGGTGATCGTGCTGGCCACGCTGGTATTGACGCCCTTGCTGACCTTCATGGTGATGAACGAGGTGGGCCTGTCGGCCAACCTGATGTCGCTGGGGGGGCTGGCCATCGCCATCGGCCTGATGGTGGACGGCTCGGTGGTGGTGGTCGAGAACGCGTTCGAGCGGCTCGGCCACAAGGAGCCGGGCCTCACCAAGACCGAGATCCTGGTCAAGGCCGTGCAGGAGGTGGCCACGCCGGTGATCGTGGGCGTGGGCATCATCATCCTGGTGTTCCTGCCGCTGATGACGCTGTCGGGCATGGAAGGCAAGATGTTCGCGCCGCTGGCGTTCACCATCTCGATCGCGCTGGCGATCTCGCTGTTCCTGTCGCTGACGCTGTCGCCGGTGCTGTCGTCGTACCTGCTCAAGGGCGGCGCCGAGCACGACACGCATGTGATCGCCTTCATGAAGCGCCACTACCTGCGCCTGCTGCACTGGGCGCTGGGCAACAGCCGCAAGACGGTGATCTGCGCGGTGGCGGCCTTCGTTGCCACGGTGGCGATCGTGCCGCTGCTGGGCACCTCGTTCATTCCGGAGATGAAGGAAGGCTCGATCGTGCCCGCGCTCGACCGCGTGCCCAACATCTCGCTGGAAGAGTCGATCAAGCTGGAGAAGGAAGCCAACAAGCTGGTGCTGAGCGTGCCGGGCGTGAAGTCGGTGGTGTCCGGCGTGGGCCGCGGCGAAAGTCCGGCCGACCCGCAGGGCCAGAACGAGTCGACTCCGATCGCCAGCCTGAAGGACCGCGGCGAGTGGCCCGACGGCTGGACCCAGGACGATATCGCCAACGCCATCCGCGAAAAGCTCAAGGCCATTCCCGGCGTGCAGATCGTGATGGCGCAGCCGATCTCGGACCGTGTCGACGAAATGGTCAGCGGCGTGCGTTCTGACGTGGCGGTGAAGGTGTTCGGCGACGACCTGGACAAGCTGCGCGAGCTGGCGGGCGAGATTTCGCGCGTGGCCGGCGGCATCCAGGGCTCGCAGGATATCCGCATCGAGCGCGTGTCGGGGCAGCAGTACCTGTCGATCGAGATCGACCGCCAGGCGATTGCGCGCTACGGGCTGAACGTGTCCGACATCCATGACGTGATCGAGATTGCCATCGGCGGCAAGCGTGCCACGGACATTTTCGAAGGCGAGCGCCGCTTTGCCGCGGCGGTGCGCCTGCCGGAGGAGTTCCGCAACAACGAGCAGGCCATCCGCCAGCTGCTGGTGTCCACCCCCAACGGCACCCAGGTGCCGCTGCAGAGCGTGGCCAAGATCGAGGTCAACGACGGTCCGGCCCAGATCAGCCGCGAAATGGCCAAGCGCCGCGTGGTGGTGATGATCAACGTGAAGGACCGCGACCTCGGCGGCTTCGTGGCCGAGCTGCAGCAGGCCACCGACGCCAAGGTGAAGTTGCCCGAAGGCTACTACCTGGAGTGGGGCGGCCAGTTCCAGAACATGGAACGCGCCATGGGCCACCTGAAGATCATCGTGCCGGTGACCATCGCCGCGATCTTCTTCCTGCTGTTCCTGCTGTTCAACTCGCTGCGCTTTGCCACGCTGATCATCACGGTGCTGCCGTTTGCCTCCATCGGCGGCATCATCGGGCTGTTCGTCACCGGCGAATACCTGTCGGTGCCGGCCTCGGTGGGCTTTATCGCGCTGTGGGGCATGGCGGTGCTGAACGGGGTGGTGCTGGTGTCGTATATCCGCACGCTGCGCGACTCGGGTTTGTCGCTCGATGAAGCGGTGGTGCAGGGCGCGACCCAGCGTTTCCGCCCGGTGATGATGACCGCGACCATTGCGATGCTGGGCCTGGTGCCGTTCCTGTTCTCGACGGGGCCGGGCTCGGAAGTGCAGCGTCCGCTGGCGGTGGTGGTGATCGGCGGGCTGATTACGTCGACGCTGCTGACGCTGGTGATGGTGCCTACGCTGTATCGCTGGTTTGACGATCGCAAGCCGGATCCGACCAGGGATGTGCCGGTGTAAGCCAGCACAGACCTTCAAGTCCCGCTGGTTTGCTCCCTCTCCCGCAAGCGGGAGAGGGAGCACGCAAGTGGTCATTCAGAACCCTGCGCGCTTGCCAGCCGTTACAGACAAACGCCCCATGCTTGGCATGGGGCGTTTCTTTTTTGCACAGCCGCCTTATTCAATAGCCGTAATACGGCTGCTGCTGTTCGTAATACCCCGACGGCTGCGGGCCGCAAGGCACATAGGCACGGTCGTAGTCGCGGTAGCAATACCCCGGCGGCGCTGCCGGCGGTGCGTATGAGACGGGAGCCGGTGCGTACGTGACGGGGGGCGGTGCCGCCATGACCGGCGTCGAGGCCAGGGCCGCGCCAAAGGCCAGGCCGACCAGCGCGCCGACAGCCAGCACCGCTCCGGCATTCGAGCCGCCGCCGTGGTGGTGGTGGTGGTGGCGGCCGCGCGCGGACGCCGGGCCGGCTGCCACCAGCGCCACGCTCAGGGCAACCGCTGCAACGATTCGGGTGGAGGGGCGCATATCGGACTCCTTCTGATGCAGCTTGTGTGCATTCATGATGCACGCAAAGCGCCCCTCAAGGTGTTTCTGCGCGGCCGGCGACTTGTTAGGGTTGTAACGGCTGCTTTAATGCCGGTCAGCCGGCGGCCAGCGCGCGCTCGGGCTCCTGCCCGAATGGCGGCATGTTTTCCAGCCGCAGCGATTGCGGCACCGACAGCGAGATGTCCGCGGCGCGCAGGCGCTTGAGGATTTCGAACAACAGGTCGCTGCGCGTGTTGGCGGCGATGCGCGGGCTGCCGACATAGCCCGTCACCGACAGCGTGATGCCGTTGGGCGCCAGCTGGCTGAACATGACCGAGGGTGCCGGCACGTCCAGGATGCTCTCGTTCTCGCGGTAGACGTCCAGCAGCAGGTCGCGCAGCTGTTCGGGGTCGGTATTCAGGGGGAAGGTAAGTTGCAGCGCCGCCACTCCCTGGGTGCTGTTGCTCATGGTCACGTTGCGCAGGTTCTGCGAGATCAGCTGCGAGTTGGGCACGATCACGGTGGAGCGGTCGCCCAGCTGGATTTCGGTAGCGCGCACGTTGATGCGGCGGATATCGCCCTCCACGCCGGCAATGCTGACCATGTCGCCCACCTTGACCGGACGCTCGGTCAGCAGGATCAGGCCGGAGACGAAGTTCTTCACGATCTCCTGCAGGCCGAAGCCGATACCCACCGACAGCGCGCTGACGATCCACGCCAGGTTGTCCCAGCGCACGCCCAGCAGCGACAGCACCAGCAGCACCAGCAACACGTAGCCGACATTGCTGTACAGCGTAATCAGCGAGGCGCGCAGGCCCGGCTCCTTGCAGACCTTGGGCAGCAGTTCTCCATCGAGCCAGCGCCGCACCGAGCGCAGCAGCCAGATGCCGACCCCGAGAGCGACCAGCGCATTCAGGATGCGGTCGGGCATGATGTTGAGGCTGTGCAGCTTCTCGCCGCCCAGCACCATTACCAGGCTGTTGAGCAGGTCCGCGGGTGTGGTGCCGAAGCCGCCGGTCAGCAGCGCCAGCACCGCCACCAGCAGCAGCACGCTGGCGCCGATGCCTGACAGGATGGTGGAGGCCTGCTCCAGGTGCGAATCGTCCACGCCGAACAGCTGCTTGATGACACGGCCGCTGGCGTAGTTGGTCGAGAGCAGGCTTTCGCAGACGTCGCGCGTGACCTGGGTCAGCAGGTACAGGCTGCACAGCACGATGTCGAACCAGACCAGCTCGTAGGTCAGGAAGCGCGCAAAGCTGATGTAGCCGGCCAGCAGCGCCACCACCGACACCAGCACGATGACCGACACGCCGGCGTGGATCATGCCCGCCAGCGTGGCGCGCGCCTCGGGCCGCTCGCCGGCGGCCGCCAGCAGGTTGCGCACGCGGTTGGCGCGCAGCAGCGCGGCGCCGATGGTCAGCACCACCACCAGCGAGACCAGCCCGCGTCCCAGCAGCGTGACCTGCACGCTGGTATCGGCAATGCGGTTCAGCTGCTCGAGCGTGCCGGCCAGCAGCAACAGGCCGGCCAGCACGGCGGGGAACGGCTTCATCGCCAGCGCCACCGGATCGGCCAGCGCCGGCAGGCGCCAGGAGGGATGGCGCGTGCACAGCAGCGCGCGCCCCAGGCCCGCGATCAGCGCGCTGGTCAGCGTCAGCTTGAGCAGCTGGCCGTACAGCTCGACCAGGTCCGGCGGCAGTTCATAGCTGCGCGTGAAGGCGTTGTAGACCAGCTGCACCGCCAGCCCGGTGGTGCACACGGTGGCCAGCGTGGTGGACAGTGCCAGGGCGCTGCGGCGCAGGCGCGTCTCCGGCAGCTTGTGCAGGCAGAACCACGCCAGTGCCCGTTCCGCCAGGCGCCGGCCCAGGGTCCATACCGCCAGGGCCAGCAACAGCAAGGCGATGGTGGCGGCGCGCTGTGACGGCTGCCAGGCCAGTTGCGCCATCGGCACCACCTGGTCGGTAAAGGTGGCCAGGCGCGCCTGGTCTTCCTGTGTCGGGCTGACCAGCGGCTTCCAGAACTGCGGGTTCAGGATGCTCTCGGAGCGCAGCGCGAGCTGGTCCTTCATCTGGCCGCGCTGCAGCCGCGCCAGCTGGTCGCTCAGGTTGGCGATGTTCGCCTTGCTCTCTCCTGCCTGCTTGAGTTGTGCGTCAAGCTGGGCACGGCGCGCATTCAGATCGGCGCGCTGCCTGACCACCGCCGGCGCTTCCTTGGTGGTGGCGGCCGCCGGTGGCGGGCCCAGCACGTCCAGCTGCGCCTGCAGCTGCGCCCGCTGCGGCGTCAGCGCCGAAGACAGCTTGTCGACGTCGGCATCGAGCTTCTGCAGCGTTTCTTCGAGTTCATGCAGCCTGGTGTTGCCTTCCGGGTCGGAGGCCTGCTGCTTGATGCGGTCCTGCTCGGTCTGCAGGCGCTTGAGTTCGGCGGCGGCCTCGCCGTGGCTGATGGCGGGCGCCTGCTGGGCGCCGGCCTCGGAAGCCGCTTCTGATGCCGGGGCGGCCAGTGCTGCCGGCGTCAGGTGGCATAGCGCAGCGAGCGCAAGGCCCAGTGCGAGCCGTGAAACTTTGCTCATGGCGGAATCTCGTCGGATGGTGACTTGCGGCGGCCCCGGCATCGGCAACGGCATCGCGCTGGCACGCGTCGGGTGCGGCGGCGATGGGATGCGGGAACGGCCGGAGCACCGGCAATGAACACGGGAAGGGAGCCGCTCGCTGGCGCTCCCTTCAGCGAAGTCTGGTCAGGGCACGAAGCGCGGCGGGCTGCCTGGCAGGCCGGTGTGCGGGACACGGGACGTGCTGACCGATGGCGGCGGGACCAGAGGACACGAAAAACGGCCTTGCCGCGGTTCGCGAAATTATACGAAAGCGGATACGCCACCCAGCCGTTCCTTGTGTCGGATAGCGCACGGGGTGACATTTTGATACGGATACGCGCGCGGTGGCGCGTGGTCTGCGGGAATCGCATTACCATCACGGTCTTTCGGGCCGCAGGCGGCCCATTTCATTACCAGGAGATGGCATGGCTGTTCCGTCAGGCACGGAAAAGGCGCAGCTCGGCGGCGAGGCCGGGCAGATCGAAATGTTGGTGGACCGTCCCGCCGGCGCGCCGCGAGGCATCGCCGTGGTCGCGCATCCGCATCCGCTGCTGGGCGGCTCGGCCACGCACAAGGTGCCGCACCAGTTGGCCAAGGCGCTGGTGGCACGCAGCTTCCTGACCGTGCGGCCGAATTTCCGCGGGGTCGAGGGGTCCGCGGGGCAGCATGACCAGGGCAGCGGCGAGGCGCAGGACATGCTCGCCGTGGTCGCCCATCTGCGCGAGGCCCATCCCGGCCTGCCGCTGGCACTGGCCGGCTTTTCCTTTGGTGCGTTCGTCATGGCCAATGCCGCCGCCACGCTGGCGGCGCTGTCCGTGCCGATCCGCCACCTGGTGCTTGCCGGCACGCCTTACGGCACCGTCAAGGCGCACCGCAGCTATGACACGCCGGCCGTTCCCGCCGATTGCCTGGTGGTCCACGGCGAGCGTGACGAGCGCGCGGAACTCGGCGCGCTGTTCGACTGGGCGCGCCCGCAGGGGCTGCCCGTGGTAGTGGTGCCGGGGGCGGACCACTTCTTTACCGGCAAGCTGCCGCTGCTGGTCCGTATCGTCGGCGGCTACCTGGATCGTCCCGAGGCCGGGGCGGCCGCCTGACGGCTTAAGGGCGCCAGGCCCTCAGGCGATCGGCATCGCCGGTGCGCCGCCGATCGGGTCGGGATGGATCTGCATCAGCGCGGCGCGCTTCTCCAGCAAGTGCTGGCGCAGGATGGCCGCCAGCCGCTTGCCGTCGCGGGCTTCCAGCGCGTGGATCATCTCTTCGTGATCGTGCACGGCGCGGTCCCATTTGTCGGTCTGGTGGTTGGAGCGGAAACGCATCGCCTTGAGCCGCCGGTTGAGCGTCAGGTAGGTCTGCTGCAGCGTCTGGTTGCGCGCGGCACCGGCGATGCGGTCGTGGATCTCCTGGTTGCGGGCGTAGTAGCCGGGCAGGTCGTTCTGCGCGCGGCAGGCCAGCATGGCGTAGTGCAGCGCCTTGATCTCGGCCAGCTCCGGCGGCGTGATGCGCTCGCACGCCAGCTCCCCGGCAAACGCCTCCAGGCCGCTCATCAGCTCGAAGGCTTCCCAGGCCTCGGCCTCGCTCATCCGTGACACGCTCGCGCCGCGGTTGGGCGAGATCTCGATCAGCCCCTCGGCGGCCAGCACCTTCAGCGCCTCGCGCAGCGGCGTGCGCGAGATGCCCAGCGTTTCACACAGCTCGCGCTCATTGAGCTTCATGCCCGGCGGCAGCACCCCCTCGACGATAAAGTTGCGCAGGTGGTCGACCACGGTGTCGTGCAGCCGCTGGCGCACAACCCTGGGCAGGAGCGGGGCGGCGGCTGCACCGGTGCCGTCCGGAGTTTGCATGCAATGTCCCTGTTATTGGCGTTGCGCCATTCTAAGACATTGCCGGCGGGCGGCGGCCCGCTCCTCGCCTATCGCGCCGGACCGCGCAGCGGCATGCCGTTTTCACGCGGCGCCTGGGAGCCTTCGCCCCGTCCGATCAGCGCCACCGACAACGCCGACACCACCCCCGCAAAGGCAACGTAGGCGCAGATCTGCCAGGGCTTGCCGCCGCCCGACTTGAGCAGTGCCGTGGCGATGATGGGCGTGATGCCGGAGGCGAAGATTCCCGAGAACTGGTAGACGAACGAGATCCCGGTGTATCGCACCCTGGCATCGAACAGCTCGCAGAACAGCGCAGCTTCCGGGCCGTAGACCGCGGCGTAGAGGATGCCGAACGGCACCACGATGGACAGCCACAGCAGCATGGTGTTGCCGCCGCTGTTCAGCATCAGCCAGAACGCCGGGAAGGCGGACAGCGCCGTGATCAGCGAGCCCCAGAAATACACGCGGGTGCGGCCGATGCGGTCGGACAGGTGGCCGAAGAACGGAATGAAGAAGCACATCGCAATGGCCGCCGCCATTACGCCGACCAGCGCTTCAGTCCGGCTGATATTGATGGTCTGGGTCAGGTAGGTGATCGAGAACACGCCGAAGATGTTGAAGAAGACCCCGTCGATATAGCGTGCGCCCATGCCCTTGAGGATATTGCCCGGGTAGCGCCGCATCATGTCGACAAAGGGAATCTGGGTCTCGGCATTGCGCTGCTTGATCACGGCGAATTCAGGTGTCTCCTTGACGTTGAGGCGGATATACATGCCCACGAACACCATCCCCGCCGAGATCAGGAAGGCCACGCGCCAGCCCCACGCCAGAAACTGCGCATCGGTCAGGGTCAGCGACAGCAGCGCCACCACGCCGGATGCCAGGCACAGTCCGATCGCCAGCCCGATCTGCGGCAGCGACGCATAGAAGCCCCGTTTGCCCGGCGGTGCGTACTCATAGGCCATCAGCACCGCGCCGCCCCATTCGCCACCCAGGCCGATGCCCTGCAGCACGCGCAACAGCAGCAACAGGATCGGCGCCAGGATGCCGATGCTGTCATAGGTCGGCACCAGCCCGATCAGGAAGGTGGACACGCCCATGATCATCAGCGTGATCACCAGCATGCTCTTGCGGCCAACCTTGTCGCCAAAGTGCCCGAAGATCACGCCGCCCAGCGGCCGCGTGACAAAGCCCACCGCAAAGGTGGTGTAGGCCAGCATGGTGGCCACCAGCGGGTCATTGCCGGGGAAGTACAGCTTGTTGAAGACCAGGCCGGCGACCACGCCGTACAGGAAGAAGTCATACCATTCGATGGTGGCGCCGATCACGGACGCCAGCGCGACCTTGCGGATCGCCTGTTCGTTGGGGCTTGTCATGCTTGTCTCCTCTGGTGATGGGCGGCGTCCTCTGGAAGGATGGTTATGGACGCCGGATGCACTGCAGGGTTTGGCCTTGTTATGGGTGCCTGGCCTTGGTTGTTCGCAATCAGGATTGGCGCAGGCCGCTCAGGCGGCTGCTGCCATCTTGGTTGCCACGTCGACGGGATGCACTTCCCGCCGTGCGTCTTCGCGGATGAAGTCGGCCGCGCGCTCGGCCATCATCACCACCGGCACGTTGGTGTTGCCTGAGACCAGCGTAGGCATCACCGAGCAGTCCACCACGCGCAGCCCGCCCACGCCATGCACGCGCAGGCGCGCATCGACCACTGCCAATGGATCGGCGGCGGGCCCCATTTTCGCGGTGCCCGACGGATGGAAGATGGTGGCACCGTACTCGCGGCAGAAATGCAGGATCTCGTCGTCGCTGCGCACCTCGTCGCCCGGCCGGAACTCGCGCTTCATCAGGCCGCGCATCGGTTCGGCCTGCGCCACGCGCCGGGCGTAGCGCACCGCTGCCACGGTGCAGCGCCGGTCCAGCTCGGCCGACAGGTAGTTGGGCTGCATCGACGGCGGCTCATACGGATCGGTCGAGCGGATCCGCACCGTGCCGCGCGACTCGGGCCGCAACTGGCATACCGAATAGGTGCAGCCGGAGAAGGGATGTACCGTGCCGCCCGCCATGTCGGCGGACAGGGTCGAGAAATGGAACTGCGTGTCCGGCGTGGCGCTTTCCTGCGGCAGTGCGCGGCAGAACATCGCGCCCTGGTTGATGCCGATCGCCAGCGGCCCCTTGCGCATCAGCAGCCATTCCAGGCCCATGCGCGCCTTGCCCGTCAGCGAGCGCAGCTGGTCGTTGGTGGTGATCGGCTTGGCCACCTCGTAGATCAGTCGCACCTGCAGATGGTCCTGCAGGTTCTCGCCCACGCCCGGCAGGGCATGCACCACCGGTACGCCCAGGTCCTGCAGCAACGGCGCCGGGCCGATGCCCGACAGCTGCAGCAACTGCGGCGACTGCAGCGCGCCCGCGCACAGGATCACCTCGCGCCGCGCCCGCAGGATATAGGGCTGGCCATGCTGGGTGTAGCGCACGCCCACGGCACGCTTGCCTTCGAACAGGATCCCGGTGGTGTGGGCATCGGTCTCGACGCGCAGGTTCGTGCGCCCGCGCGCCGGGCGCAGGTAGGCCACCGCGGTGGAGCAGCGCCAGCCGTTGCGGGTGGTGAGCTGGTAATAGCCCACGCCCTCCTGGTCGCCACCGTTGAAGTCGGTCTTGCGGGGCAGGCCCAGCGCCTGGCCGGCGCCGATGAAGGCATCGACCAGCGGATGCTGCCGGTCGATCGAGGTCGCGTTCAGCGGGCCGTCGGTGCCGCGCGTGGGGCCGGCGCCAAGGTCGTTGTTCTCGAGCTTGCGGAAGTAGGGCAGGCAGTTGTCCCAGCTCCAGCCCGGATTGCCCAGCGTTTCCCAGTGGTCATAGTCCTCGCGCTGGCCGCGTACGTAGATCAGGCCGTTGATGGCGCTGCTGCCGCCCAGCGTGCGGCCGCGCGGCCAGTAGATGCGGCGATCGAGCATGTTGGGATCGGGATCCGTATAGAAGCCCCAGTTCACTTGCTTGTGGAACATGGTCTTGCCATAGCCGATCGGGATATGGATCCACGGGTAGCGGTCGGGCGGGCCGGCCTCCAGCAGGCAGACCGAATAGCGGCCGTCTTCGCTGAGCCGGTTGGCCAGCACGCACCCGGCCGAGCCGGCGCCTACCACGATGTAGTCAACGGTTTGCGACATCGTCGCTGTCTCCTTTTCTGGCCGGCAGGCACGTAGCCACCCGGCTTCGATCTATAATCTGAAACGTTCTGTTCCGGATTTTATTTTTCAAGGCCGGAATGGAAAGCTCAATCGCGAGGAGACGCCGGTTGTGAAACAGAACGTGCAATTCCCGTTTCAGAATCGCACTGCAGCAGAAGACGGGGCGGTGGAGGACGATGCACGCAGCCTCCGCGTGCTGATGGTGCTGTCCAGCCTGGCCAGGGCGCAGCACCCGCAGACGCTGTCCCAGCTTTCGCAGCGGTTGCATGTGCCCAAGGCGACACTGATGCGCCTGCTGGCCGCCATGGAGCGCACCGGCTTCGTGGTCCGCATGCCCGCCGAGCGCGGCTATGTGCCCGGCCCGGGCGCCGCGTCGCTGGCACTGCAGACCCTCAGGAGCCCGCCGATGCTGCGCGAGTGCCGCGCCATCCTGGCCAGGCTGGTGGCGAGCCTGGGCGAGACCTGCAACCTCACCGCGCTCGACGGCGACCGGGTCCTCTATGTGGAGCGGGTCGAGACGCACGAGCCACTGCGCCTGCAGCTGTCGCCCGGCATCCACGTGCCGCTGCACTGCACCGCCAGCGGCAAGCTGTTCCTGTCAGCGATGAACCGGCTGGAGCGCCAGCAGATGCTCAGGCGGCTGGACCTGGCCCCGCACACGCCGCGCACGCTGTCCGATGTGCCGGGACTCAACACCGAGCTGGACCGGCTGGGCGCGCGCGGCATCGGCGTGGACCACGAAGAATTCGTGCGCGGCATGTGCGCGGTGGCAGTGCCGGTGCGCGAGCCGGATGGAGAGGGTTCAGGCCGGGTGGTGGCCGCGATTGCCTGTCATGCGCCGACTGCGCGGGCTTCGCTTGAGGCGCTGCTGCAGGCGGTGCCGACGCTGCAGGGCGCGGCGAGGGAGATGGCTGCGGTGCTGTGCGCGCACTGAGCCGGGCCGGCTTCCCGTTCAGCGCTTGCGAACGCCGGCCGCCGCCACCGCGCGCGCGGCCAGCAACGGCACTGGCTCGGCCACGAGGGTCTCGCCGGCGCGACGCATGACGAGCTCGCGAAACAGGCGCGCCGGCGTGCGTGGCGTGAGTTCGTCGTTCCAGACCGCGACCACCGGCTCCACGCGGCTGCCGAGTTCGAAGCGAAGCACTCGCGCCACCTTGGCCAGGGTGAGCTGCGCGGCAATGCGCTCGGGGAACACCGCGAGGAAATGACCCGCCTGCAACAAGCTGGCCGTGGCGGCCACATCGCTGGTGCGGATGCCCAGCGAGGGCGCCGGCGCCCCTAGGGTATGAAACGCCGTGTGCAGCAGGTGAAGCATGCGCGAGCCGGCCACCGGAATGCACCATTGCTGCCCGGACAGTTCCCGCGCCGCCAGCTTGCGGCGCGTGAGCAGCGGATGGTCCAGGCTGGCGACAATCACCACCTTCTGCGCCGGGACTACCGGTGCCGTGCGCAGCGCGGGTAGCGACAGGCGCGGATCGTCATAGGCGAACAGCAGGTCCAGCGAGCCATCCACCAGTTGATCCGCCAGTTCGCCGATGCCGCCTTCGATCACGCTGATCTCCACGCGCGGATGGTCACGGTAGAAGTCGCTCATCGCCCGCGCCAGGAAGGGCTGCACCGACATCGTCCGGAACGCGATGCGCAACGCCCCCTGGCTGCCGGCACGCACTGCCTGCAGCGATTCGGCGAGCCGTTCGAGCTGCGCCAGCAAGACCGCCGCATGGGCTGCCATCTCCCGTCCGGGCTCGGTCAGGTGCAGGCCGCGGCGGCTGCGCTCGAACAGCGGCATGCCCACGATGTCTTCGATCTCGGCCAGGGTCTTGGACACCGCGGCGGGGCTGACATGAAAGCGCGCGGCGACGGCTGCGGCGGTTGGCATCTCGCTCAGCGCCAGCATGATGCGCAGGTGGCGCAGCTTGAGGCGGCCAAGCAAGGTATGGGCGAAGGCTTCGGCGGGCATGGGGGCAGGCGACGATCGGCGGGGCCGGGTGGCTCATTCTACAAGTTAACCATTTGCTCAACAAACAGCGATTTTTATTCGCTTTTGGTATCGGAACCGATCCCATATAGTCGGCGCATCACCTGATTCATTCCAAGCCATCACGAGGCAATCAGACCTCAGGAGGAGACCCATGGAAACCATGAGCCATTTGCGCTCGATCATGCGCGGCATGCTTGCCGGCGCAGCCTTGCTCGCAGCCACTTGCGCAACTGCCGCACCCGCGTGGCCCGACCGGCCGCTGCGCCTGGTGGTGCCGTTCCCGGCCGGTGGTTCCTACGACATCATCGGCCGCACACTCGCGCGCAAGCTGGAACAGCGGCTGGGGCAGCCGGTGATGGTGGAGAACATCGCCGGTGGCGCGACCGTGCCGGGTGTGTCGTCGGTGCTCAAGGAGAAGGCCGACGGCAACACGCTGCTGCTGGCCAGCGACGGCACGCTCAGTATCAATCCGTTCACGATCAAGGGCCTGCGCTATCGCCCCGAGACCGACCTGACGCCGGTGACCATCGTCAGCACCGTGCCGCACTGGATCATCACGCGCGCCGACCGCAAGGAGATGACGCTGGGCGAGCTGAAGACGCATATCCAGCGCAATCCCGGCAAGGTGTCGATCAGCATCAACGTCGTCGCGGGGGCTGCGCACCTCGGCCTGGCCGACTGGAAGCGCCGCAATGGCCTGGATTTCACCATCGTTCCATACCGCGGCTCGCCGCCGGCCATGGCGGACCTGATCGGCGGCCAGACCTATGCGCATGTCGATGTGATCGGCTCTTCGGTCAATTACGTCCAGGATGGCAAGGCCAGGCCCCTGGCCACGCTGCAGGCGGAGCCCGTCACGCAGTTTCCCAGCCTCGAAACGCAGAAGGCGGGCGGCACGGATGTGCTGCAGGTACGCGGCAACCTGGCGCTGGTGGTCAAGGCGGGTACGCCGGCCCCGGTCATCGACCGGCTCTACAGGGAAGTGAAGGCCAGCGTGCAGGAAGCGGACTTTGCCGCGCGCCTGCAGACGCTTGCCTATGAGCCGGTCCTTTCCACCCCCGAGCAGGCCCGCCGCTTCCTGCAAGCGGAAACGATCCGCTACGGCGCCATTGCGCGCGCAGTCGATCTCGAATCCAACTGAACCCTTCACGCTGTCGGAGCCAGTCCATGCGTTTTGTCATTGCCCTGATGCGGCATGAAACCAATACCTTTTCGCCGATTGCCACGCCATTGAGCGCGTTCAACCGCGGCAGCACCGCTGGCCCGCTCTACGGCGACGACGCGGTGCGTGCGTGCCAGGGCACCAACAGCGCCGCGGCCGCGTTCATCGACCTGGTACGCCGCCAGGGCGACGAGTTCGTGATGCCCCTGATGGCGAACGCGGTGCCCAGTGGCATGGTGACCGCACAGGCATTCGAGTCGATGGCGGCCAGCATTGTCGAGGCGGTGGGCGCGGGCTGCGATGCCGTGATGCTGGACCTGCACGGCGCCATGGTGGCCGAGGGCTATCCGGATGCCGAAGGCGAACTGCTGGCACGCATCCGTGCCGCCGCGCCCGAGGTGCCGATCGCGGTATCGCTGGATTTCCACGCCAACTTCAGCGCTGCGCTGGTTGACAATGCGACCGTGATCGCCGGCTACTGCACCTATCCCCACGTGGACGTGTACGAGACCGGCGCACGCGCCGCCCGTACCCTGATGGCGGCGCTGCGAGGCGAGGCCCGCCCGGTCCTGTTGTGGCGCACGCTGCCGATGCTCACCCACATGCTGCGCCAGACCCCGCGCGCGCAACCCATGAAGGACATCATGGAGCGTGCGATGGCGGCCGAGCGCGATGGCGAGGTGCTCAACGCCTCGGTGTTTGGTGGTTTTCCGCTTGCCGATATCCCGCATACCGGCCTGGCCGTGGTGATCGTGGCGGATGCCGCCAGGGTCGACGCAGGGCGGCGCCTGCTCGACGAGCTCTGCGGCATGGCGTGGGAACGCCGGGCTGATTTTGTTTTTCCGATCGAGCCGATGGAGGAATCCATCGCGCGCGCCAAGACGCTCACGCAGGGCCCGGTCGTGCTGGTCGACCATGGCGATAACTGCGGCGCTGGCGGGCCGACGGATGAAATGACGGTGCTGGGCGAAGTCCTGCGCCAGGGGCTCGAAGGCGTGGTCGCCGGGCCGTTCTGGGACCCGGGCGCGGTGGCGGAACTGATTGCCGCCGGCGTCGGGCAGTCCGTCACACTGGATGTGGGCGGCAAGACCGACATGCCCGCGCTGGACTTGAAGGGCCGTCCGCTGCGGCTGAGCGGCCGGGTGCAGTGCATTACCGACGGCAACTACCAGGTCACCGGCCCGATGTTCACAGGCATGAAGCTGAGCCTGGGCCGCACCGTGGTGCTGGATGTCGCCGGCACGCTGGTCGTGATCTGCGAGAAGCCGCAGGAGCCGTTCGATACCGGCGTGTTCACGCATGCGGGCATCGACCTGTCGCGCCGCAGGTACATCCTGATCAAGTCGCGCCAGCACTTCCGCGCAGGGTTCGAGCCGATCGCCAGCGAGATCGTGCTGGTGGCCGGCCCCGGAGTCTGCAGCTCTGACTACAGCCAGTTCCCGTTCCGCAACCTGCGCCGCCCGATCTATCCGCTGGAAGTGCACACTGCGCTCGAGGCCGCCTGAGCGCATCCGCCGCCGTCAACCGGAGTAATTCGTATGCTATTTCCGAACCCCTTGCGACGGCTGGCTGCCGCGCTGGCATTGGCCCTGGGTGCCAGTGCCGTTCCTGCCATGGCTGCCCCCGCCAGCGGCGACGCGCCCGTGCGCATCGTGGTCGGCTTCGCGGCCGGTGGCGCGCTGGACATCTTCGCGCGCGCGCTTGCTGAAAAGTTGCGTGTTTCGCTCGATACGCCTGTCCTGGTCGAGAACCGCCCCGGCGCATCGGCGCGGCTGGCGCTGGAGAACGTCAAACGCGCGCCGCCAGACGGCAAGACGGTGTTGATCTCGCCCGCGCCGCCGTTCACCATCTTTCCGCTGACCTACAAGCGCCTGGCCTATGACCCCGACAAGGACCTGGTTCCGGTCGCCTACCTGGCCGACGTGCCGCTGGTGGCGTCCGCCAGCGTCAACCAGCCCTATCGGACCATGCCGGAATACCTGGCATGGGTGAAGCGCAACCCGGACAAGGGCGGTGTCGGGCTGGTCACGCTCGGCGGCAGCATTCATTTCGGGGTGCTGTCGCTCAGCAAGTCGATTGGCGTGCCGTTGCTGCCCACTGCCTATCGCGGCGCCGTCATGATGCTGACCGATGAGATCGGCGGCACGCTGCCGCTGGGTATCGATGCGGTGGGGGGCCAGATGGAGCTGTACCGGGCGGGCAAGATCCGTTTCCTCGGCGTCACCGGGACCCGCCGGTCGGCGCTGCTGCCTGATGTGCCAACGCTGGCGGAGGCGGGCGCGCCGGGTTTCGAGGCGGCGTCAGGCTGGTACTCGGCCTTTGTGCCGGCGGGGACGCCGCCGGCTGCGGTGGCGAGGATCGAGAAGGCGCTGCTGGACGCCGTCAAGGACCCCGTGGTGCGCGACAGGATGTCGGCGCTGGGCATGGAGATGAACGGCAAGCCGGGGGATGCCCTGCGCAAGCTCATCCAGGCGCAGCGCATGCAGTGGGGACCGGTGGTCGCGGCTTCGGGCTTTACGGCCAGCGAATGAGGCGAGCGGGCCAGGCGACGGTGGCGCGGGTATCGCTTGCTGCCTACCCTGATTGCGCAGGGCCGTGCCGCAACAGCCGGCCAACCCGCTCACGCAACATCGGCAGCACCTCGTCCTCAAACCAGGGATGCTGCTTGAACCACGGCTGGTTGCGCGGTGACGGATGCGGCAACGGCACGAAGCCGGGCGCGTAGTCCTTCCATGCCCTGACGGTCTCGGTCAGCGTCGGCTTGCGGCGCGCCCCGAGGAAATGGCGCTGCGCGTACTGGCCGACCAGCAAGGTCAGCTCGATCGACGGCAGTTGCGCCAGCAGCCGGTCGAGCCACAATGGCGCGCACTCGCGGCGCGGCGGGTTGTCGCCGCTCTTGCCGCGTCCGGGATAGCAGAACCCCATCGGGATGATCGCGAACTGCGATTCGTCGAGGAAGGTGGCGGCATCGACCCCGAGCCACTGCCGCAGGCGGTCGCCGCTCGCATCGTTCCAGGGAATGCCGGTTTCATGCACGCGTATCCCCGGCGCCTGGCCGACGATCAGGATGCGCGCGTCGGCCCCGACGCGCACGATCGGGCGCGGGCCCAGCGGCAGGTGTGGCGCACAGGCGCGGCAAGCCCGTACCTCGGTCAGCAGGGTATCGAGCGAGGCGTAGCGGAGCCGGCTCATCGTCACTGCGCCATCACGCGTGGTTGCCTGCCACCTGCCGCGACAGGAAGCTGCAGGTGGCCACCAGCACTTTCGCGCACTCAGGGATGCACGTCTCCATCCGGTTCTTCGGCCCTGCCACGGCAATGGCCAGGGTCTCATTGTTCAACGTGAGGAAGGTCGCGACGGCCCAGACGTCGCTGACGTTCTCGCCGCGCGTGACGAAGTAGCCGGCGCGCCGGCTTTCCTGGATGTCGCGCACGAGGGCCTCTGGGTCGGTCTTGGTGGCCATGGTGATGGCGGGCAGTTCCCGGCCGGCCAGCCAGCCGCGCAGCTCCTGCTCCTTCAGGCCGCCCAGGATGGCCTTGCCGATGGAGCTCGAGTGCAGCGGCTTGAACTCCCCCGGCTTGGCCGTGTAGCGGATCGCGTGCACGCCTTCGATGACCTGCAGGTAGATCACGGATTCACCCTGCCGCTTGCCAAGGATCACGGTTTCCCGCGTGGCGTCGCGCAGCCGCTCCAGCACCGGCGTGGCGCGTTCCACGAACGGGTCTTTCTCGGTGATGTCGCGCGCCACGTCATAGATGCGCCGGGTGGGATAGAGCGCGCGCGGACGGGTGAGGGAATAGAGGTAGCCGCGTGCCATCAGGGTCGAGACGATGGCGTGGCAGGTGCTCTTGGGAATGTCTATCGCCTCCGCCAGCTCCGTCAGCGACAGCGGCCGCTGGTTTGCCTGGAAGGCTTCAAGGATATCGATCACCCGCTCGATGGCGGTCACCGTGACGCCGGACATAGTCCCCTCCTTTCGCTTGCACCTGGCTGGAAGAAATTCGGCCGGCTGAACAAACGCCGGCGGCGTGGCCGTATTCCGCTGCATTGTACTCATTTGTTCGAGATACGGAACTAGCGTTCTTGTGCCGGAATAAACCCCCGCCTAGCATCCATTCAAACCAGTCGGGAGGCAGAACAGCGTGTACGCAGCTAAGGACATCACCGTGGAGGAGCGCGCCGGCGGCGCGCTATGGATCACGATCGACCGGGCGCAGAAACACAATGCGCTGGCCCGCCACGTGCTGGCGGGATTGGCGCAGGTGGTGAGCGCCGCGGCGGCGCAGCCCGGGGTGCGCTGCATCGTGCTGACCGGCGCCGGCCAGCGCTTCTTTGCGGCAGGCGGCGATCTGGTCGAGCTGTCCGGCGTGCGCGACCGGGAGGCTACGCTGGCCATGAGCGAGCAGGCGCGCGGTGCCCTGGATGCGGTGCGCGACTGCCCGCTGCCGGTGCTGGCCTACCTGAACGGCGATGCCATCGGCGGCGGCGCCGAGCTGGCATTGGCCTGCGACATGCGGCTGCAGTCGGCGAGCGCGCGCATCGGCTTTATCCAGGCGCGGCTGGCCATCACCTCGGCCTGGGGCGGCGGCCCCGACCTGTGCCGGATCGTCGGCGCGGCGCGGGCCATGCGCATGATGAGCCGTTGCGAGCTTGTCGATGCGCAGCAGGCGCTGCAGTGGGGCTTGGCCGATGCGGTGGTCACGGACGGACCCGCCGGCAAGGACATCCACGCCTTCCTGCAACCGCTGCTGGGCTGCGCCCCGCAGGTGCTGCGCGGCATCAAGGCGCAGACCGCGGCCAGCCGGCGCGGCGAGTCGCATGACGCTGCCCGCACCATCGAGCAGCAGCAACTGTTGCATACCTGGCTCCATGCGGACCATTGGAACGCTGCCGAGGGCATCCTCTCCAGGAGGGCCCAATGAGCAACGCTGAGCTGTCCATGACGGATGCGGGCGCCGAGCCGGCCTTGCGGCCGGTCAGCCAGAGCGGCATCGAGGTTCCGGCGAGCGTGGATGCGGCGGCGGTCCATCCGGACAGGATCGGGGACCCCGGCAGCTACCCGTTCACGCGCGGCATCTTTCCCGATGGCTACCAGGGCCGGCTGTGGACCATCCGCCAGTACTCGGGATTCGGCACCGCGGAGGAGTCCAACGAGCGCTACAAGTTCCTGCTGGCGCAGGGCCAGACCGGCCTTTCAGTGGCGCTGGACCTGCCGACCCAATGCGGCTTCGATCCGACCCACCCGATGGCCCGGCCGGAAATCGGCAAGGTCGGCGTGTCGCTGTCGAACCTGAGCGAGGCCGAGATCCTGTTCGACGGCCTGGACCTGTCAAGGATCTCGACCTCGTTCACCATCAACGGCACGGCCGCGATCGTCTATGCCATGTACCTGGCCGTCGCAGACAAGCAGAACGTGCCGCGCAGCAAGCTGACCGGCACGATCCAGAACGACATCCTGAAGGAGTACGTCGCGCGCGGCACCTGGATCTTCCCGGTGCGGCCGTCGATGCGGCTGATCGCCGATTCGATCCTCTATTCGAACGAGGTCTCGCCACGCTTCAACCCCATCAGCATCGCCGGCGCCCATGTGCGCGACGCGGGGGCCACCGCGGCCGAGGAAATGGCGTACACCCTGGCCAACGGACTGGCCTATGTGGACGAGCTGCGTGCCCGGGGCGGCGACGTGGAGAAGTTTGCCAAGCGCCTGTCCTTCTTCTTCTACGTGCACATGGACTTCTTCGACGAGATCGCCAAGTTCCGGGCGGGCCGCCGGCTCTGGGCGCGCCTGATGAAGGAGCGCTATGGCGCCAGGGATGCGAAGGCCCAGCATTTCCGCTTCGGGGTCGTCTGCGGGGGATCGTCGCTGGTGGCGCCCCAGCCTTACAACAACGTGGTGCGGGTGGCGGTGGAGACCATGGCCGCGGTGCTGGGCGGGGCCCAGTCGATCTTCACCTGTGCCTTCGACGAGGCCTTCCAGATCCCGACCGAGTTCTCCGCCGAGCTGGCCGTGCGCACGCAGCAGATCATCGCCTATGAAAGCGGCATCGGCCGGACCGTCGATCCGCTGGGCGGCAGCTACTTCCTGGAGCAGCACACCGACCGGATGGAGGCGCAGATCGTCCACGTGATGGACGAGATCGAGGCGTACGGCGGCGTGATCCCTGCCATCGAGGATGGCTGGATCCAGATGCGGCTGGCCGAGCGGGGCCTGCAGCGCAAGCTGGACACCGATTCCGGCCAGACCGTCATCGTCGGCCAGAACCACTTCAGGAAGGAGGGGGAGGAGATCCGGGTCGGCGAGGTGTTCACGCTGGATCCGACCGTCGCGCAGCGGGCCCTGGAGAAGTTCCAGCGCGTGCTGGATACGCGCCAGCAGTCAGCCGTGGACGCATCGCTGGCCCGGCTGACGGCCGCGGCCGCCAGGGACAGCGAGAACGTCATGCCCTATCTGGTGGATTGCTGCCATGCCTATGCCACGGTCGGAGAGATGGTGGCTTGCCTGAAGCAGCAATGGGGCGAATTCAAGGAGCCGGTGAACCTATGAACACCTTGCAAGCCGCCGGCGCGTTGTCCGGCAAGCGGATACTGATTGGCAAGCCCGGCCTGGACGGCCACGATATCGGCGCGAAGATCATCGCGCTGACGTTGCGCAATGCCGGTGCCGAAGTCATCTACACCGGCCTGCGCCGCAGCCCATTGCAGATCGCGCAGGTCGCTGTCGACGAGGGCGTTGACGCAGTCGGCCTGAGCATCCTGTCTGGCAGCCACAAGGAGCTGGTGGGGGAGGTCATCGCCCAACTGCGCGAACTCAATGCGCATGACATCAAGGTCTTTGTCGGCGGCACCATTCCCGCCGAGGACCAGCCCTTCCTGCGGACGCTGGGGGTCACCGCTGTGTTTACCGCCGACATGCCGCTGGAGACGGTGGTCAGCAATCTGGGCAGGAGCCTGGCGTGAGCGCGCCCCTTGCCGGCATCCGCATCATCGAAGTCGGCCACATGCTTGCCGGGCCCTACTGCGGGCTGATGATGACCGACCTGGGCGCCGAGGTGATCAAGATCGAGACCCCGGAAGGTGATATCGGCCGCACCATCAGCCCCCATTTCATCGGCCCGCACAATGCCTACTTTGCCAGCCTGAACCGCAACAAGAAAAGCGTGGTGCTCGACCTCGCCAGCGAGGCAGGGACGCTGGCACTCGGGCGGCTGTTGCGGCAATCCCATGCGCTGGTGACCAACCTGCGTCCGGCGGCGGTGCGCAAGCTCGGGCTCACCTACGAGGTGCTGCGCCAGTGGAATGAGCAGCTGGTCTGCGTGGCCGTCACCGGCTACGGCCTTGACGGCCCCTATTCGGACAGCCCGGCATACGACTATGTGATCCAGGCCATGACCGGGGTCATGGCCTTGACGGGAGATCCGGCGGCACCGCCCACCAAGGCCGGCTACTCGGCGGTGGACAACTCGGCTGGCCTGGTTGCCGCAGTGGGCTTGCTTGCGAAGATCGTGCAGGGGCGGGGTGGGCAGGTGGACGTGGCCATGTACGACGTGATGCTGTCACAGCTCAACTACCTTGCCGGGGCCGCCCTGAACGCGGGGGAGACCATCGAGCGGCTGGCCGACTCGTCGCATCCCTACCTGGTGCCCGCACAGATCTTCCCGACCGCCAAGGGCTGGCTGACGCTTTTCATCACCCATGACCGCTTCTGGAAGACCTTCTGCGAGGAGGTGGACCGGCCGGCGTGGACCACGGATCCGCGCTTTGCCACCATGGCGGGCCGCCGCGCGCACCGTGCCGAGGTGATACCCGAGATTGCCGAGGTGCTGCGCTCCGCCCCGGCGGCGCAATGGGTGCGGCGCCTGGGGCCACAGGGCGTGGTGGTGTCGGAGGTGGGCACATTGAATGAGGCGTTGGGCAGCGACATCACCGCTGCGCGCTCGCTGATCGTGGCGCTGGGGCAGGGCGAGTTGCCGCTGCGCGCGGTGGCAAGCCCGATCCGCTTCTCGGATTACGAGCCGAGCTATGGCCTGCCGCCGTTGCTTGACGAGCATCGCGATGAAGTCCTGGGCAAGGTGGCGCCATGAACCCGTCCTCGCTCGACCGGGGCGCGCTGGGCCGGACGCTGACCCGCATCGCCAACGCCACGCCCGCGGAGCTGGTGCAGCGAGCGCAGCGGGATACCCCGCTGCATCCGGCCAGGCGCATCGGCATGACCGGTGCGCCCGGCGCGGGCAAGAGCACCCTGTTGGGCCACCTCGCCATGGCGCGCGCGTCTAAGGGGCGCCTCGGCGTGCTCGCGGTGGATCCCAGCAGTCCCAGGAGCGGCGGCGCCATCCTCGGGGACCGGATCCGCATGGATGAGCTTGGCACCAGCCCGGAACTCTACATCCGCTCGCTGGGCTCGCGCGGCACCTCGGATGGCCTGGCTGACAACCTCCCGGAGATGCTGGATGCGATGGATGACTTCGGCTTTGCCGAGGTGCTGCTGGAAACGGTCGGTGTCGGCCAGACGGAATACGCGGCGCGCGCGCAGGTCGATACGCTGGTGCTGCTGTTGTTGCCGGACAGTGGGGACATGGTGCAGGCGATGAAGGCGGGAATCATGGAAATGGCCGATATCTTCGTCGTCAACAAGGCAGACCTGCCGGGCGCCCAGCGCATGGCCACGGATATCCGGCGCATCGGCGCCATCACGCGGCATGCGCAGGGCGCGTGGGTTCCGCCGGTGCTGCTGACCGCGGCATCGCGTCCCGCCTCGGTCAGTGCCCTGTCCGATGCCATCGACCGGCACCAGGCGTGGCTGGCTGCCGCCGGGCGGCAGGCGGCCTTGCGCAGGCAGCGGGCCCGCTACCGGCTGAAGCGCCTGCTCGAGGTCCAGGTCGCCGAGGTGGTCGCCAATCAGGACGATGAATTCCTGGCCCTGCCACTGCGGCAGCAGCTGTCCCAGGCCTGGACCCAGCTGGGCAAAGCCATTGGCGCGTAGCGCTGCCAGTCCGAACAACGCCGGAGCCGCAAGCACCATGTCGCGCGAAAGAATCAAGGCACTCAAGAAAACCATCCGCACCGCCGGCCGCGCCGAAACCCCGGCGCACCAGGTGCCAGATGTGCGGGCGGCCGCGCTGGCGCTGCTGCGGCACAGCGTCAGGATGCGGCACGAGCGGCTGGCGGTAATCCGCCTGCTGGACGCGATCAGGCTGCGTGCCGACATAGACGGGGAACTGTGGCGCTATTTCGAAACGGTGGAAAGCGTGCGGGCAAATCCGGGGCAGTTGCGCAGGCTCAGGAAAGCGCACCTGTCCGCATTGGCCAGCCCGGCCGGGGCAGAGGCAGCGCCACCAGGCGGGATGCGGGCGTGAACGGATGCAGTGCAATCTGTCGACAGGAGGGGAGATGCGGATAAATAGAAAACGAGTGCCTGAAGGCCGGGCAAGGCGGATCAGGTGGCCGGCTGCGTTGCTGGGCATGGCCGGCCTGGCCCTGGCCGGACCGGCTGCGGCCCAGTTCAGCGACGAGTCGGTGAAGATCGGCGTGCTGGCGGACATGTCAGGGCTTTACTCTGACATGGGCGGCAACGGCCTGGTCGAGGCAGTGCGGATGGCGATTGCGGATGCCGGCGGCGAGATCAACGGCAAGCGCATCGAGCTGGTCCACGCCAACCATGCCGGCAAGCCCGATACCGCGGCCACGCAGGCCCGCGAGTGGTTCGACCGGCAAGGGGTGGACATGATCATCAGCGGGCCCAGTTCCGGCACCAGCCTGGCGGTGGCCAAGGTCGCAGCGGAAAAGCAGCGCCCGGTCATGGTGACCGGCGGCGTGGCGGCGCAGCTGACCAATGAGGAGTGCTCGCCCTATACCATCCACTATCTCTATGACACCGTGGCCCTGGCCAGGGGCACCGGTGCCGCCATGACCAGGCAGGGCGGACGGTCGTGGTACTTCCTGACGGTGGACTATGCCTTTGGCGCCTCGCTGGAGAAGGAGACCGCGGCGGTGGTCACCGCCGGCGGCGGCAAGGTCCTGGGCAGCGTCCGGCATCCTTTGTCCGCCTCCGATTTTTCCTCCTTCCTGCTGCAGGCCAAGGCATCGCGGGCCCAGGTCCTGGGGCTGGCCAACGGCGGCGGCGACACCATCAATGCGATCAAGGCGGCCAACGAATTCGGCATCTCCAGGTCGATGAAGATCGCGGGGCTGATGCTGTTCATCACGGATGTGCACGCCCTCGGCCTGGGACTGACCCAGGGCATCACCCTGACCGAAGCCTGGTACTGGGACCAGAGCGATGACTCAAGGAAGTGGGCAGGGCGGTTCCAGGACAAGATGAAGAAGAAGCCCACCAGCATGCAGGCGGCCAGCTACTCGGCGACACAGCACTATCTGCGCGCGGTGAAGGCTGCCGGCACGGACGCCGCCGCGAAGGTGATCGCCGGCATGAAGGCCACCCGCATCAACGATATGTACGCCCAGAACGGCTATATCCGCGGAGACGGACGCATGGTGCACGATCTGCGCCTGATGGAAGTGAAGAGCCCGGCTGAATCACGCCAGCCGTGGGACTACTACAAGGAGGTGCAGCGGATTCCCGGGGAGCAGGCCTTTGCTTCCAGGGCGGAATCCCGATGCGCGTTCTGGAAGTGAGATGTGTGCAGTGGAAGTTTGATCAAGCCGATCCACCGTATCGGCGGGCAAGGCAGCACGTTCCCCGTATCAGTCAAACCATAGGAGACACCGATCATGACAGCAATGCCATCCCGGGCTGCGGCCCAGCCGTTGCAGGCCGCTCCCTCAGAGCAGGTGCGCGCAGCCATAGCGCGCGGGACCGACCTGCCCATTCTCGACCTGGGCCCCTACCTGGCTGGCGTGCCCGGCGCGCTTGAGCAACTGGCCGCCGACGTCAAGCTGATCCAGGAGGAGCTGGGGTTCTTCTCGGTGATCAATCACGGCATCCCGCACGCCCTGATCGACGAGTCGTTCCGCCAGACCGCCAAGCTCTTCGAGATCCCGATGGAAGAGAAGCTCAGGCACCGGGTCGGCTATCACCACCAGGGCTACCTGCCGCCGAAGGCATCCATCCTGAAGTCCGAGGCGATCCGGACCAAGATTGCGGAGAACACCAAGAAGGATACCAATTCGGCCTGGCTTTTCATGCGCAACCGCACCGAGGACGACCCCAAGGTGCGGGCCAATGTGCGTCATCGTGGCCTGAACCAGTGGCCGGAGAGCCTGCCGGAGTTCCGCCAGACGCTGTACGACTACCAGTTGTCGATGGAGCGCCTGGCGCTGAAGTTCCTGCCCATCTACGCCAGGGCGCTGGAGCTGCGCGCGGACTATTTCGACAGCATGTTCAAGGCGCCGGAATACTACCAGCGCTGCGCCTACTACCATCCTGAGGAACACCTCGACGAGGGCCAGTACGCGCTGGCGCCGCATTCCGACGGCAGCTTCCTGACCTTGCTGCCGATGACCCCGGTGCCCGGCCTGCAGGTCATGACCCCGTCGCGCGAGTGGCTGAGTGTCAGCTACGTCAAGGACGCGCTGATCGTCAACACCGGCCAGATCCTGAACCGCCTGTCCAACGACCGCTTCATCGCCACGCCGCACCGCGTGGTCAATCCGCCGATGAAGCGCTATGCGCTGACCTTCTTCTTCTACCCGGACGATGACGCCAATGTCGGGCCGATTCCGGAATGCGTCAGGCCCGGGGACGAGATCAGGTATGACTCGCGCTCGTTCTATGACTTCTTCGTGCCCTACCTGGACGATCTCTATCACTACAACGACGCGGAGTTCATGAAGGAGTCGGAGTCGCCGGGCTCGCTTGCGCGGAGCCAGTAGGGGAGCAGACCGATTTCCATGGGCTGAGGCGGTACCGCTGGCCTGCGCGAGGCGCACAGGCCGGGAGTGGCCGCGGTGACGATAGATGTGCTGTTCAGGAGCGGCGGGTGAAGACGTTACTCATCGGAGGGAAATGGCTCGGCGCCATCGATGGCGAGACCATCGACGTGATCGATCCCAGTGACGGCATGGCGTTTGCGAAGATCAGCCGCGGCCGCGCCGCGGATGTGCAGCAGGCGGTGAGCGCGGCGCAGGATGCCTTACAGGGCGAGTGGGGCAGCAAGACCGCGACCGAACGCGGGCGCATCCTGCAGCGGCTGGGACAAGGCATTCTCGATCACGCGGAAGAGCTGGCGGCAATCGAGGCGCAGGACACCGGCAAGCCGATCTCGGCCGCGCGCGCCGATGCCAGGGCGGTGGCCAGGTACTTCGAGTTCTACGGTGGCGCCGCCGACAAGGTCCACGGTCAGACGATTCCGTACCTGGACGGATACAACGTGAGCGTGGTGCGCGTCCCGCATGGCGTGACCGCCCACATCATTCCCTGGAACTACCCGGCGCAGATGATGGGGCGCACGCTGGCGCCGGCACTGGCGATGGGCAATGCGGCGGTGCTGAAGCCATCGGAGGATGCGTGCCTGAGCGTGATCCGGATTGCCGAGCTTGCCATGGAAGCCGGGCTGCCGCCCGGAGCCCTCAACCTGGTGACCGGGTATGGCGCGGAGGCAGGCGCCGCGCTGACATCGAACCCCGGCATCCATTTCGCCACCTTTACCGGCTCGCCCGAGGCCGGCGCCCTGGTGCAGCAGGCAACCGCGGCCAACCACGTCCCCTGCGTGCTTGAGCTGGGCGGCAAGTCGCCGCAGATCGTCTTCGACGACGCGGACCTGGACAAGGCGGTGCCGGCCGTGGTCAAGGCCATTGTCCAGAACGCCGGGCAGACCTGCTCGGCGGGCAGCCGGCTGCTGGTGCAGCAAGGCATCTACGATCGCTTCGTCGGCATGGTGGCGCAGGCCTTCCGTGCCCTGCAGGCGGGCGTGCCGGCCGCCGATCTGGATTGCGGGCCGATCGTCAGCGAGCGGCAGTACCGGCGTGTGATGGGGCTGGTGGAGGCCGCGCGGGACAGCGGCGTGCCGGTTATCGCCGAAGGCGGGTTTGCGGCGGATTTGCCCCGGGGTGGGTACTTCGTCAGGCCGGTCCTGTTCGGTCCGGTGCCGCGCGACCACGCGCTGGCGAATATCGAGGTATTCGGGCCAGTGCTGTCGGTGATGCCGTTCACGGACGAAGAGGATGCCATCCGGCTGGCCAATGCCACCGACTACGGCCTGGTCGCCGGCGTGTGGACCGAGAACGGCAGCCGGCAGATGCGGGTCAGCCAGCGGCTGCAGAGCGGGCAGGTCTTTATCAATTGCTACGGTGCCGGCGGTGGGGTCGAACTGCCCTTCGGCGGCGTCAAGAAGAGCGGGTACGGCCGGGAAAAGGGCTTCCTCGCGCTGGAAGAGATGAGCACCACCAAGACCATCGTGCAGCACTACCAATAGGGAGACGACATGTCGGAGCTATCAGACCAGGTTGCCATTGTCACGGGCGCAGGCAGTGGCTTTGGCGCCGCGATTGCGCGGGCCTTTATCCAGGCGGGAGCGAAGGTCGTGCTGGCCGATATCGATCGCGATGCCGTGCAGAGACTGGCGGACGAGTTGGGGCCGAATGCCAGTGCGGCCGCGTGCGACGTCACCAGCCCGGCGCAGATCAACGCCGCGGTGCAGCACTGCTGCGACCATTTCGGCGAGCCGGACGTGGTCGTCAACAATGCCGGCACCACGCATCGGAATCAGTCGATGCTGGAAGTCGACGAAGCGGTCTTCGACCGCGTCTTCGCCGTCAACGTCAAGTCGATCTACCACATGGCACGCGCGGTCGTGCCGCTGATGAAGCAGCGCGGCAAAGGCGTGATCCTCAATATCGGCTCGGTCGGCAGCCACCGGCCGCGCCCGGGGCTGACCTGGTACAACAGCTCGAAGGGCGCGGTGAGCGTGATGTCGAAATCGATGGCTGTTGAACTGGCCGCGCACGGGATCCGGGTCAACCTGATCTCGCCCGTGATGGCGGCGACCGGGCTGCTGCAGGACTTCATGGGGGTTGCCGACACCGCCGAGAACCGCGCCCGCTTTGTTGCCACCATACCGCTGGGGCGAATGTGCGAGCCGGCCGACGTGGCCAATGCCGCGGTCTTCCTGGCAAGCCCGGGTGCCCGCTTCCTTACCGGCATCGACATGCCCGTTGACGGAGGCCGGGCCATCTGAGCGAAGCCGGCGGCGTTTCCGGCATCGCTCATGCCGTCTGGAAACTCATCCGCTTTGCCTGCGAGATCGACATGGCCGCCACTTGCACATGCGGGGCCAGCTTGGCCTGGGCGGTTTCCAGCGTCCAGCGCGTGGACGGGACTGAGATATTGATGGCCCCGACCGGCAGCCCGCGGTGGTCGGTGATTGCGGCTGCGACGGAGATGTCGCCGACCACGGTCTGGTTCATGGCCACGGCATAGCCGCGTTCACCGGCCTCGCGGATCGCCGTCATCAGCTTGTCGGGGTCGGTTTCAGTGAACGGCGTGATGGGGTTCAGTGCGGTCGCCCGCACCACCTCCAGGCGCTGCGCTTCGGGCAGCTTCGACAGGATCGCAATCCCGGACGCGGTGTACACGGCCGGGAGCCGGTACCCGACCCCGAAATCGACGTTGATCAGGTGCTGCCCGGGGAAGCGGGCCAGGAACACGATTTCGTGCCCGTCGAGTTCCTGCAGGTTGGCGGTTTCTCCCAGCGTGCGGCTGATATCGAGCAGGTAGGGCGATGCGCGCTCGACCAGGTCGTTGGAGCGCAGGTAGTTGTACGACAGGCCCAGTGCCTTCGGCGCAAGCCCATACATCGCCGAATCGGGCAGGCGCCGGATGTAGCCCAGCTGTTCCAGTGTGTGCACCAGCCGCTGGGTGGCGCTGCGGTCGAGATCGGCCGCCCGGGCGATTTCCGCCATCGACATCAGGCGGCGGTCCGGGCCGTGGAAGGCTTCCAGCACCTGGAAGGCCTTTTCCACCGAACCGACGAACAGGGACGAACGCTCGCGCCTTGTGCGCAGCCCGTTGCCTTCATTACCTGAATCCACACAACCTCCTGCTCGTCCTTGTCATTGTTTTCATGGCTTACAGTGCGGCCAGCCGCGCGGCATGGTCGTCCGAGAGCGCGGCAGCGTCCAGCCTGGCTGCCTGCGGAACGCCGAGCAGCCGCAGCGTGGTCTCGAATTCTCCACGCAGGATGGCCAGGACTTCCGCCACGCCGCGGGGACCGCGCGCCGCCAGCCCGTACAGCGGTGCGCGCCCCACCAGCACGCCGCGGGCGCCCATTGCCAGCGCCTTGGCGATGTCGGCGCCGCGGCGCACGCCGCCATCGACGAATACGTGCATCCCGCCCGCCGCCGCGACGATGGCGGGCAGCATCTCGACCGCGCTGGGCGCGCCTTCCAGCTGGCGGCCGCCGTGGTTGCTGACCACGATGCCATCCAGGCCCTGGCGGGCGGCGATTTCCGCGTCGGCCGGCGTAAGGATACCCTTGATGATGACGGGCCCGTGCCAGTGCCGGCGCAGCCAGGCGATGTCGTCCCAGCACAGCGACATGTCCATCTGCCGGCTCAATCCCGCCGCCTGCGCCTTCAGGTCGTTGGCCATCCCGCTGCTGCGGGCCAGGTTGACCAGCTGCGGCGAGCCGCCCTGGCGCAGCATGCGCAGGCACCACCGCGGATGTGCCGCGAGGTCGGCCAGCAGCCGCGGCGTCCACGGCACCGGCATGCGAAAGCCGTTGCGGATGTCATGGTCGCGCTTGCCGTGCACCATGGTGTCGACGGTCAGCATCAGCGTGCTGAAGCCGGCGGCGCGTGCGCGCGCCATCATGCTCTCGGCGATGGCGCGGTCGCGCTGCACGTAGAGCTGCAGCCACAGGTCGCCGTCGCTGGCTGCGCGCACGTCTTCGATCAGCGAGGTCGATGCAGTCGACATCACGAAGGGCAGTCCTTCAGCGTGTGCGGCCCGTGCCAGCGCCTCTTCGGCCTTCGGCCAGTACAGTCCGTTCAGCCCCGTGGGGCCCACCAGCAACGGCAGGCGGTACTTGCGGCCGAAGATCTCCATGCCGGGATCGGTCTCCGTGACGTCGCGCAGCACGCGCGGCCGGAACAGCAGTGCCTGGTATGCGGCCAGGTTGCGTGCCAGCGTGCGCCCGTCCTCCGCGCCTCCCTCCAGATAGTCGAAGGCGAAGCGCGACAGCCGGCGCCGCGCCAGGTCCCGATAGTCCTTGATGGCCGGCAGCATGATCGTCGGCGCCTCAGGCGAGGGCGGCCTCGGCTTGCAGCCGCTGCGTCAGTTCGGCACGCAGCTGTGCCTGCAGCCCGGGTGCCGGCGCTACCAGCGGTGCCAGCACCTTAGGCGCGGTCACGCCCACCAGGTCGAGCACGGATTTCAGCGGCCCAGGATTGGTTTCGGAGAAGGCCAGGTCCAGCAACGGAATCAGCTGGCGGTGCAGGCGTACCGCTTGCGCGGTGTTGCCGGTCACGCCGAGCTCATAGATGGCGCGCCAGGTGCGCGGCAGCACGGAGGCGGTCACGACCACGCCACCCCTGGCACCCGCCGCCATGTGCAGCGGGAACAGGCTGTCCTCGCCGCTGAACACGCTGAAGCTGTCGTCGACACCCGCCACCACCTTGAGGAAGTGGTACATGTCGGTGTTGCAGGCTTTCATGCCGATGATGTTTTCGTGGCGCGACAGCTCGTGCAGCACCTCCGGCGCGATCGCGATCCGCGTGCGGTAGGGGATCTCGTAGATCATGACCGGCACCGGCGAGGCGTCGGCATAGCGCAGGAAGTAGTCGCGGATGCCTTGCTGGGTCGGCGAGGTGTAATAGGGCGTCAGCACCATCAGGGCAGAGGCGCCGACGCCGGCAAAGGCCTTGCCCGCATCCAGCGCATCGTGGAACCCCGGGTCGAGCACGCCGGGAATGACGGGAACCTGGCCAGCCGCTGCTTCGACACAAAGGGCTGCCATGCGGACCCGCTCCTCGCGCGACAGGGCACCGTATTCGCCGGTGCCGCCCAGCGGCACCACGCCGGCAACGCCGTTGGCCAGCAGGTAGGCCATCAGCTTGCGCGTGGCGTCCTGGTCGATCCTGTCGTCGGCCGTCACGGGCGTCGGGATGGCGGGGAAGATGCCGCGCAGGTCGGCGGCGGTAAGCTTGTTGTTCATGGATAAGGTTCTCAGCGCCCGGCGCTCTTGCGGCGCAAGCGCTCGGCGCAGGTGATCAGGAGGGTAACGAAGACGAACAGGCAGGTAGACACCGCGGCAATCACCGGTGAAAGCTGCAGTGTCACCTCGTCCCAGAACTGCTTGGGCAGGGTGGCGCTCAGTCCGCCAGAGGCAAACAGGGCGATCGTCAGCTCATCGAACGAGGTGGCGAAGGCGAACAGGAAGGACGAGAACAGGCCGGCGGCGAGGATCGGCAGCGTCACGTAGCGCAGCGTCTGCCAGGGCCTGGCGCCCAGGCTTTGCGCCGCCAGGTCGAGCCGCGTGTCGTAGTTGCGCAGCACCGCCATCATCGTCATGACGACGTAGGGCACGGCAATGACGGTGTGGCCGATCATCAGGCCGAGCGAGGTGCCGACCAGCCCGACCCTGGCGAAGAAGTAGAACATCCCCACCGCGATGATCATGCGCGGGATGATGATCGGCGACAGCACGAACGCCAGCAGCAGCGACTTGCCCCGCATCTGCGAGCGCGCCAGCAGGAACGCCACCGGCGTGCCGACCAGCAGCGCCAGCACCGCGGCGCCAAGGCCTACCAGCAGCGAGCGCAGCCCGGCCTGCATCCACAGCGGCGACGCCAGCATGTCCTGGTAGTGCTGCAGCGTGAAGCCGCGCGGCGGCCAGTTCAGGCCCGACTTGCCGGCGAACGACAGCGGGATCATCAGCAGCGCCGGTACGCTCAGGAACAGCAGCACCAGCAGCACGATCGTGCGCAGCGGCAGCGAGTCGCCCGGCTGCGGCTCGCGCCGGCCGCGCGGCACCAGTGCCAGCAGCTTGTCGCTGACCGCTCCCAGTGCGCCCAGCACGCTGTCACCGAGCCGATGCAGCACGCCATCGTGCGCGGCCGCGGAGCGGGTGCGTTGCTCCGCTCCGCCTGCCATCGACGAGAGCCCGAGCACCTTGTCATACAGGGCGAACACCGCCAGCACGACCAGCAGCAGCAACACCGAGATCGAGCCGGCGAAACCCCAGTTCATGGTCTGCTGCACCTGGTCGATGATCAGCTGGGCGACCATGATCTCTTTGCGTCCGCCCAGCAGCGCGGGCACGATAAAGAAGCCGACGGCGGTGACGAACACCATGATGGCGCCGGCCGCCACGCCCGGCATCGAGAGCGGGAAGTAGACGCGCCAGAACGCCGTGCCAGGCCGTGCCCCAAGCGTAAGCGCCGCGCGCGGGAGGTTGCGGTCGATGTTCTCCATCACCGACAGCATGGTCAGCACCGCCAGCGGCATCAGCGCGTGCACCATCGCCACCAGCACGGCGCCGAGGCTGTACAGCAGGTTGGAAGGCGCATCCTGGATGCCGGCGGCGCTCAGCAACTGGTTGACCACGCCGTTGCGGCCCAGCATCACGATCCAGGCAAAGGCGCGCACCAGGAAGCTGGTCCAGAACGACAGCAGTACCCAGAACAGCCACTTTGCCTTCCTGTCCTTTGACAGCGAGGAGATCAGGTAGGCCACCGGATAACCGGCGACCACGGAGAGCAGCGTGGTCCAGAGCGAGATCTTCAGCGTGATCAGCATCACGTCGACGTAGACCGATGACGCAAACAGCTGGCGGTACTTGGCCAGCGTGAAGGCACCGTCGCTGTAGACGCTCAGCAGCAGCAGCTGGCCGACCGGGTAGACCAGCAGCACCACGAACAGGAGCACCAGCGGCGCGGCCAGCAAGGCGGGCCGCAGCCAGGGTAGGGGTCGGCGTTGCAGGGCGACGGCGGTCATAGCGAATCCGGGACGGCGACAGCGTCGCTGCGCTGCCAGGTAAGCGTGACTTGCTGCCCGACCGCATGCCGGGAAGCGCCCATCGAGGTGGGGTAGGACAGCACCACCGGGGCCTGGCCGGCGGCATCGGATTCCACGTACAGCTTGGTCAGGCTGCCGGTGATCATGCTGTCAAGCACTTTGCCGCTGACCGCATTGGCGGCGGTGACGCCGTTGGCCATGGCGATGTTCTGCGGCCGCACCATGACCCGCACCTTGCCCCCGGCGGCCACCGGCGCATTGGTGACCGCGTGGGCGACGGCGCCGCCCTGTGCCAGCGCCACCTCCACGTGGTCGCCGCGCACTTCCGTGACGGTGCCCTCGAACAGGTTCGATTCGCCCAGGAAGTCGGCCACGAACAGCGTGCGCGGGCGGAAGTACAGGTCCGACGGCGTGCCAAGCTGCTCGATCTTGCCGCCGTTCATCAGGCAGATGCGGTCAGACATCGTCATCGCCTCTTCCTGGTCGTGGGTGACATAGACAATGGTGGTGCCCAGCTCGCGGTGGATGCGCTTGATCTCCAGCTGCATGTGGTCGCGCAGCTTCTTGTCCAGGGCGCCCAGCGGTTCATCCATCAGGATGATCGATGGCTTGTAGACCAGGCAGCGGGCCAGCGCGATGCGCTGCTGCTGGCCGCCCGAGAGTTCCTTCGGGAAGCGCGCCGCGACGTGGGGCAGGCGGACCATCTCCAGTGCTTCCAGTGCCTGGCGCCTGGCCGTGGCCGCGTCGACCCGGCGCATCTTCAGCGGGAAGGCGATGTTCTCCGCGATCGTCATGTGCGGGAACAGCGCGTAGTTCTGGAACACCATGCCGATATCGCGCTCGTAGGGGGCGCCAAAGGTCACGTCCTTGCCATTGATCAGCAGCTGGCCGCCGTCCGGCACGGCCAGCCCGGCGATCAGGCTGAGCAGCGTGGTCTTGCCCGAGCCCGAAGGGCCCAGGAGGGTAAGGAATTCCCCCTCGGCCACTTCAAGGTCGGTCGGGGCCAGCGCGACGAAGTCGCCATAACGCTTGGTCAGCCCGGAAATCTTGAGTTTGAAATTCGGCATCGTGTCGTTGCTTGTGGTGTCTGGTGAAGAGGTTCAGATCACTTGAGGATCCAGCCGTTGAACTTCTCCATTACCGCGGCCTGGTTGTCGAGCCAGTACTTGGCGTTGATCTGCACGCCCGACTTGATGTTGTCGGGGTGGGTCGGGCAGTTCTTCGCAACCTCGGGCTTGATGTACTTGAAGGCATCCGGCTGGGTCACGCCTGCCGGGAAGTACTCCACCAGCGAGGCCATGCGCTTGGGGTCGGACGCGAACTTGATGAATTCGCGGCAGGCTTGCGCATTCGGCGTGCCGGCCAGGATGGACCAGTTGTCCACGCCCCACAGGTTCTGGTTCCAGACGATGCCGACCTGGGCACCGGAGGCGGCCGCGCTCTGTGCGCGCGACACCCAGGTGGCCACCATGTCGACCTCGCCGGACTTGAGCATCTGCTCTACCTGGGCGCCGGAGTTCCACCACACGTCAACGTTGGCCTTGATCTTCTCCAGGTTGGCGATGGCCTGGTCGACATTGAGCGGATAGAGCGCGGAGGTCGCCGTGCCGGCGGCCATCAGCGACTCTTCCAGCGTGTCGAACGGGTGCTTGCGCAGGGCGCGGCGGCCGGGGAAGTCCTTGACGTTCCAGAAGTCGGCCCACGACGACGGTGCCTTGCGGCCCTTGAAGGCGTCGGTGCGATAGGCCAGGACCGTGCTGTAGACGTTGGTGCCCACGCCGTAGGGCGACATGAAATGCGCCGGAATGGTCTTGATGGTGGCGTCGCCCTCCAGGCCGTGCTTCTCCAGGTAGACCTTGCCGCCCTGCGTCAGCAGCAGGATGGCCGGCTGGCTGATCTTGGCCATGTCCCAGGTGTAGTTCCTGGTCTCGACCATGCTGCGGATCTGCGCCACCGGTTCGGCGTTGGCCTGCACGCCCACGACCTCGATGCCGGTCTTCTCGGTGAACGGCTTGTAGTACACCGCGCTGTAGGCCTTGGTGTAGATGCCGCCGTCGTCGCGCACCACGATGCGCTTGGACTGCGCGCGCGCATGTTGCAGCACTGCGGGCGCGGCAAGCGTGCCAAGGCCGGCAGCGGCGACCTTGAGGGCACGCCGGCGAGAAGAGTTGATGGGGCTGTGGTCGTTCATGCGAGCTCCTTGATTGCCGTTATTGCTGGGAAGATGGGGGCGGCAGCAGCCGGCCGGGGTTGAACAGGTCGCGCGGGTCGAGCATGCGCTTGATGCCGTGCATCATGGCGATCTCGACCGCCGGCTTGAACTGCGCCATTTCCTCGGTCAGGACCTGGCCGATGCCATGTTCCGCGCTGAAGGTGCCGCCCAGTTCGTAGGCCACCTGGTCGATGGCGTGCTTGATGCGGGCGGCCACGGCATCGCGCTCTGGCAGCGCTTGCCACTGCGGGAAAGGCACCAGCGGGATGAAGTGGACGTTGCCATCGCCCAGGTGGGCCACGACGATGATCGGCAAGTCCGGCAGGACCGCATGCGCCGCCGCGGTGGCGCGCTCAATGAACTGCGGCACCGCCGAGACCGGCACGGCGCAATCGGTGTTCAGGCCCAGGCCCGCCTTCTTGTTGCCTTCGGAGACGCTATGCCGCACCTGCCACATGGCTTCGCGCTGCGCGCCGCTGGCGGCCACCACGGCATCGTCGACCAGGCCTTCGGCCACGCCTTGCTCCAGCACTTCCTGCAGCACCTCGTCGAGCAGCTCGCGCCGGCCGGTGTCGGCAAGTTCCACCAGCACGTGCCAGGGATGGCTGGCAGGCAACGGCGCACGGCGGCCGGGCACGTGATCGAGCACGATCTGCAACTGCACGTCATTGAGCATTTCAAACGCGGACAGGGTGGCGCCACAGCGCTGCTGGAAGCGTCCCAGCATCTCCAGCGCCGCCTGCGGCGTGCTCACCGCCAGCCACGCCATGGTGTGCGCGGTGGGCAGCGGGTGCAGCTTGAGCGTGGCGGCGGTGATCACGCCCAGCGTGCCTTCGGAGCCGATAAACAGGTGCTTGAGATCGAGGCCGGTGTTGTTCTTGCGCAAGCGGTACAGGCCGTTCCAGACCTGGCCGTCGGGCAGGACCACTTCAAGGCCGAGCACGTTGTCGCGGGTGTTGCCATAGCGCAGCACGCCGGTGCCGCCCGCATTGGTGGCGATATTGCCGCCGATCTGGCACGAGCCTTCGGCGCCCAGGCTCACGGGATAGAGGCGCCCCTGTTCCGCCGCCGCCTGCTGGATCGCGGCCAGCACGCAGCCTGCCTCGACTTCCATCGAGTTGTTGGCCGCATCGATGGCGCGGATGCGCCGCATGCGTGCCAGGCTGATGACGATGGGCGGCGTGCCGTCCGGGGCCGGCACCGCGCCGCCGCACAGGCTGGTATTGCCGCCTTGCGGCAGCACGGGCACGCTGGCCTGGACCGCGGCCTGCACCACCGCGGCGACTTGCGCGGTGGAGGCCGGCAGCACCACGCACAGCGCCGGGCCCTTATAACGGCCGCGCCAGTCCTCGATGTAGGCGGCTACGTCCGCGGGTTCGGTGAGAACCGCATCGGGTCCCAACAGGTCTTTCAGCTTCAATACAAGTGACATCGCTTTGTGCCCTCGTGCTCGATTGAAGCCATACTAGTCGATTGTCATGAGCATAGGTATAGGTGAAATCCACATACTAGTAATCGCAATGCGATTACTTTGTCGATCGACAGGCAATGGGCTGCAGACCAGATGTCGGGGGTTCCTTGTGCGAACGGCCTTCCGTGACAGCGGCCCGGCGGCGTGCCGCCCTACAATCTGATCCTGTCCTGACAACGAGGCTCACCATGTTCACCGCCTGTCCCACAGAAAGAAGCCGTGTCATTGCCGATCGCGTCGAGCGCTTTGTCCGCGACGTCGTGGTGCCCTATGAGCGCGACGTGCGCTGCGAAGCCCATGGCCCGACGGCCGGGCTGGTCGCCGAGCTTCGCGACCTGGCGCGCGCGGCCGGCGTCATGACGCCACATATCCTGCCCGACGGCTCTCACCTGACCCAGCTCGAAACCGCGGCCGTGCTCAAGCGCTCGGGCTTGTCGCCCCTCGGGCCGGTCGCGGTCAACACCATGGCCCCGGACGAGGGGAATATGTTCCTGCTGGGCAAGGTCGCCACGGAGGCACAGCAGCAGCGCTTCCTTGCACCGCTGGTCAGCGGCGAGGCCCGCTCCGCATTCTTCATGACCGAACCGGCGGAAGAAGGCGGGGCCGGTTCCGATCCGTCGATGCTCCAGACCACCGCGGTCAGGGACGGCGACGAATGGGTGATCCGCGGCCGCAAGAAGTTCATCACCGGAGCCGAAGGGGCCAGCGCCGGCATCCTGATGGCGCGCACCGGCGATGGTGAGCGCGCGCAGGCCACCATGTTCCTGGTCGACCTGCCGCATCCGGCGATCCGCATCGAACGCCTGCTCGACACCATCGACAGTTCCATGCCGGGCGGACATGCGCAGGTCCTGATCGACGGCCTGCGCGTGCCGCAGGACCAGGTGCTGGGCGAGGTGGACGAGGGCTTCCGTTATGCGCAGGTTCGCTTGTCGCCGGCGCGGCTGTCGCATTGCATGCGCTGGTTCGGGGGTGTGGCGCGTGCCGACGAGATCGCGCGCGCCTACGCCACCACGCGCAAGGCTTTCGGCAAGCTGCTGATCGACCACGAGGGCGTGGGCTTCATGCTCGCCGAGAACCTGATCGACCTGCAGCAGGCCGCACTGATGATCGACTGGTGCGCCGGGGTGCTCGACGGCGGTTCCCTGGGTACGGCCGAGAGTTCGATGGCCAAGGTGGCCGTGTCCGATGCCTTGTTCCGCGTGGCCGACCGCTGCGTGCAGATCCTCGGCGGCATGGGCGTGTCGCGCGACACCATTGTCGAACAGGTCTTCCGTGAAGTGCGTGCGTTTCGCATCTACGACGGCCCGACCGAAGTCCACAAGTGGTCGCTGGCAAAGAAGATCAAGCGCGATACCCTGGCAGCATCGCATCATGGCTGAGCGCCGCCCTGGCGCCGGGCCTGCCTGAGGGGGCCCGGCAGGTGCCATCGCGCCCATCCCCGATCCAGCGCGCCCTGGCCGTGCTGCGCGCGCTGTCCGATCCGGAAGTGCGCCGCATGAGCGACGTGGCGCGCGCCACCGGGCTCGATCCGGCCACGGCTTCGCGCATGCTCGACCTGCTGGTGCAGGAGGGGTTCGCCACGCGCGACCAGGCGCGCCGCTACGGCATCGGGCCCGAGATCTTCCAGCTGGCAGACGTGGCGCAGCGGCGCGTGGACTTGCGCAAGCTGGCGCGTCCGGCGCTGGAACGGCTGGTGGAGGCGTTCGAGGATACCGCCGTGCTGACCGAGGCCAGCCGTGGCGAGGCGGTGTGCACCGACCTGGAACCCGGCACGTATGCGATACGGGCGAACTACGTGACGGTCGGCACGCGCCGGCCGCTCGGCGTGGGCGCCGGCAGCCTGGCGGTGCTGGCATGGCTGCCCGCGCCCGAGCGCGCGCGCCGGCTGCAGCAGACCACGCGCAAGCTTGGCAAGCACCCGCGGCTCGATGCCGCGTGCATCGCCGCGGAAATCGAGGCAGCCCGGGCGCGCGGGCATGTGCTGTTTCTCGATTGGGTGGTCGACGGCATGGGCGGCATTGCGGTGCCGATTCTCGACTATGAGGGCCGGCCGATCGGTGCCTTGAGCGTGGCGGCGACGAGCGCGCGTATCCGCTCGCGCGAGGCCGCGCTGGCACGCAAGCTCAAGCAAGAGGCGCGACGCATCACCAGCGCCTGGACGCGCACCGTGATACCGCCGCGGGCCGACGCATGCACCGACGGCCGGCGTGCCAGGGGGCGCCAGTCCGGCGGTGGCTGACGCCTACCCCGGCGAGCCTATGACGCCGGCCCGCGCAGCAGGCCGGCCAGCGCGTCAGGTATCTCGACTTCGAAACGCAGCACGGCACTGGCCAGCGCCTTGCCGTAGTTGTCGATCGCGAGGCTGCGCGACACACCGCCGCCGAGCGCGCCCTCCGCGACGAAGTTGAGCACCTGCAGTCCATCCACTTCATGGCGCGTGACCGCGCCTGTGATCAGCGTGCCGTACAGCGCCTTGAACGCGGGTGCCGTCAGCTGTGCCTTGATATGCGGGTAGAACTCCGGCGCGTAGGCGATGACCGCCGTGTTCGAAGTATTGCCCTTGTCGCCGGAGCGGCTGTGTGCGAGACGTCGCAGTGGTACACGCATGGCGAATCCTCAGAGATAGTGGACCTGGGAGGTGATCAACGCGCGCGGCACCAGCGCCGACCAGACGCCGATGATCTCGCGCGTGCGCTCCTGGTGCGGCACGCGCTTGCCGGTGGAGGCCAGGCCGCAGACCGCCATGCCGTCGATCTCGCGGCCAACCTTGGCGGCTTCGTCGCGCGTGCGGGTGCGCGCGGCGACGCGGACCGCGATTTCGTTGGGCTCGCAGACAGGTTCGGGCGAGGCCGCGCCGTGCACGGCGTTGACGCCGAGGAAGTCGATGCGCACCTCATCCGCCTGCAACCTTGCCATGGCAAAGCGCGCTTCGAGGATGCGTTTGGCCAGCCTGGCCTTTTCCAGGCAACCCGGCCCCGCGTAGAAGAACATGTCTTCACCGATATGCCCTTCGGTGCAGCCCAGCGACACCTTGAGCGTATCGGTGCGCGGCTGCCCGCTCACACCGCTGATGCGCACGCGGTCCGGCCCTACCTGTTCGAGCACCGCGGTCGAGAAGTCGACCACCACGTCCGGCGTGATGTAGCGGCGCGGGTCGTGGACCTCATAGAACATCTGCTCCTTGACGGTCTGCTGGTCGATGCGTCCGCCGCTGCCATCCACCTTGCCGATCACGGCGCTGCCGTCGGCCTCCACCTCGGCGATCGGGAAGGCCAGGTTCCATGGTTCCGGCACATCCTTGTAGCCGGGGTCGCCGAAATATCCCCCCGTCACCTGCGCGCCGCACTCGAGCAGATGGCCGATGGCGCTGCCGCGCGCAAGCCGTGTCACGTCGTCCGGCGACCAGCCGAAATGATGGATCATCGGCGCGAGGAACAGCGACGGGTCGGCCACGCGCCCGGTGATCACGATCTGCGCGCCCGCGCGCAATGCGGCGACGATCGGTTCGGCGCCTTCGTATGGTTCGGCGCTGATCAGGGTTTCACGCAGCGAGGAAACCGGTGCGCCGCTTTCCAGCAGGGTGAGATCCAGCTCGCAGATGCTCCCGGTCAGGTCCGTGGTGGTGACCGCGGCGATTCTGACGCCGGGCAGGCCCAGTTCCTCGCAGAGTTCGGCCACGCGCCGGGCCGCGCCGAGCGGATGAATCCAGCCCTGGTTGCTGATGATGCGCGTGCCATTGGCGATGCACGGGGGCAGCACTGCGCGCATGCGTTCGTCGAGATAGGTGTCGTAGCCGGCGAAGGCCGGGTCGCGCCGCTTGCGCACCTGCGCGGCGGATACCGTGGCCTCGGCCATGGTCTCGAAGCACAGGTAGTCGAGCTTGCCCAGGCGCGCCGAACGCTCGGCCGGCTCGACGCGGTCGCCCCACCAGCCCGATCCCGAGCCGATGCGAAGGGTGTTGGTCTTGGTCATGATTGTCCTGTATCAGGGGTTGACGCTGCCCAGCCGCGTCATTGCGGCTTGATGCCGGCGGTCTGGATCACGCGCGACCATTTTTCCGTATCGCTCCTGATCTGCGCCGCGAACGCGGCGGAGCCTTCGCCGCCCGGCTCGGCGCCAAGCTGTTCGATGCGCTTGCGCACGTCGGGCGTGGCCAGCACCTTGTCCACCGCCTGCTGGAGCCGGCGCACGCGCTCGGGCGGCGTGCCGGCCGGCGCGAGCAGCCCGAACCAGGAATTGACTTCATAGCCCGGCAGCCCCGACTCGCGCACGGTCGGCACGGAAGGCAGCACCGAGGCCCGCCTGGCACTGGTGACCGCCAGCGCCGTCACCTTGCCAGCCTGGATCTGTGCGAGCGCGGACGGCAGGTTGTCGAACATCAGGTTGACCTGGCCCGCGAGCAGGTCCGTCATGGCGGGGGCGGCCCCTTTGTACGGCACGTGCTGCATGCTGACGCCCGCCATCATGTTCAGCAACTCGCCTGACAGGTGGGGCGACCCGCCGGTGCTGGTCGAGGCATAGTTGATCTTGCCCGGCTCGCGCCTGGCCAGCGTCACCAGTTCGCCCACCGACCTTGCGTTCAGCGTGCTGTTGACAAGCAGCACGTTGGGGGAATTGGCGACCAGCGTCACGGGCACGAAGTCCCGGGTGCTGTCGTACGGCATGCGCGGGTAAATGAACTGGTTGGTCACCTGCGTGCCCAACGTGCCCATCAGCAGCGTATAGCCGTCAGCCGCACTGCGCGCCACGGCCTCAGCGCCGATGTTGCCGCCCGCGCCCGGACGGTTGTCGACCACGATCTGCTGGCCCAGCGCCTCGCCGGCCTTCTGCGCAACCAGGCGCGCCAGGATGTCAGTGGTGCCGCCGGGCGTGAAGGGCACCACCAGCCGGATCGGACGCGAAGGAAATGCCTCTGCCGCGCAGGCCGGTGCGGACCAGGCGCACAAGGCAGGCAGGGTGGCGAGCGCCGCAACTATGGCACGCCGCTGGCGGGAATGACGCTGCATCGGGTTGTCTCCTGGGCGCGAGGCGGTGCGCGCGCATCTGGTTTCGTTGAGGGAAACTATGTGCGGGAGATCTTAGGGAGGGGAGCGAACGAGCGTCAAACGAATGCCATATATTTTCATTGGTTGAAAATTTCAGGCGATTTCAAGCGGACCAGTGCCGTGGGCGCGTGGCGATGGAGAGCTGAACATGAAGCCTCGACCTGCGCCGGAAGATGCGCCATGGTGGCGGGCGGATGCCGCCATCTGCAAGAGTGACCAGCGCAGCAAGCTTGTGTCGTCCATCGCCATGCTGGTCCGGGAGACCTGCGACTTCGGGCAGAAGTTCCCGACCGGGTGGTCGGCTGGCGTGCGTTCGGCCTGGCCGTATGGCCCGTTCGATAAATCCGGATTGTCCTTCGGTGCCGCTATCTCGCACTCTAGCGCTGTTTGATAAACCGATCGGCGCGACACAGTCAGCGTGCCGGCGACATGGAGACGGTGATATGTGCGTTCAAGCGGGCAAGGCCACGCTGGCCGGTATGAAGTGGATCACGTGCGGAGCGCTTGGACTGGCGTTTTCCGCGGGGGCGCTGGCAGCGGATGCCTATCCGTCCAAGCCCATCACGCTGGTGGTGCCGTTCTCGGCCGGCGGCCCGACCGATGTGGTGTCGCGGGCCCTTGGCCAGGCCATGTCGAAGGATCTGGGACAGAGCGTTGTCGTGGAGAACAAGCTCGGCGCCGGCGGCACGGTGGCGGCCGCATTCGTGGCGCGGGCGCAGCCCGACGGCTACACCATCCTGATCCACCACAATGGCATGGCGACGGCGCCGGCGCTGTACAAAAAGCTCTCCTACAGCCCGATGAAGGACTTCGAGTACATCGGGCAGGTGGCGGATGTGCCGATGACGCTGCTGGGCCGCAAGGACCTGCCGCCGGCCAACGCGGCGGAGCTGATCAAGTATGTCTCGCAGAACAAGGAGAAGGTCTCGCTGGCCAATGCCGGCCTTGGCGCGGTTTCGCAGCTATGCGGCCTGCTGTTCGAGGAGGCAGTCAAGGTCAAGATGACTTCCATTCCCTACCAGGGCACCGGCCCCGCGCTGACGGCATTGCTGGGCGGGCAGGTGGACCTGCTGTGCGACCAGACCACCTCGACGCTGCCGCATATCAATGCCAACCGGGTCAAGCTGTACGGCGTGACGACGCCTAGCCGCATCAAGGCGCTGCCGAATGCGCCGACGCTGCAGGAAGGCGGCCTGAAGGGCTTCTCGATGAAGGTGTGGCACGGGATCTATGCGCCCAAGGGCACGCCGCCCGAGGTCACTGCCAGGCTGACCAGGGCGCTGCAGCAGGCACTGAAGGATCCCGCCGTGGCCAAGCGGCTTGACGACCTGGGTGCGGAGGTTGTGCCGGTAGACAAGCAGACGCCGGAAGGGCTGCGCACCTGGCTCAAGTCGGAAAGCGACAAGTGGCAGCCGCTGCTGAAGACGATGAAGGTGGAGGCCGACTGACATCCTGCAGGCGGCAAGCGCGCCAGCGCTTGCGTTCCGTTGCACCCTGAATGTACGCCGCGCGACGATGGCTGCGCGGCGTACTTGCGCTTACGCGGCGCCCGCGGACCAAGCTTCGGGTTAACACCGCAGTAGAAGCCCCAGGCATGCCGCCCCTTGATAGCAGCAGCGGAATTTTCTATTTCACCGTCGCCACGGTTGCTCGCTACCATCGTTTCAAAGGGTGTCGACGCGCAATGCGCCACCCAATCAAAACTATCTTCGTGGAAGAGACATGAAACGCTTGCTTGCTCAAGTAGGGATCGGTGCGCTCATTTCGTTCAGCGCGCACGCCTAGGCTGCTTATCCTGACCATCCCGTCCGCCTGGTCGTACGCTTCGCCGCCGGCGGCAGCACCGACGTGGTGGCGCGCATCGTGTCGAACAAGCTCGGCGCCTTGCTCGGGCAGCCAGTCGTAGCCTGGAGATTCCGGCGGAGAACCTGATCGGCGAGGAACCCCCAGCGTTTGCAGCAAAGCTCAGTTCTCCTGCCACGGCATCTCTTTCCACAGCTGACGGAAGCCCGTCTCCCCGCGCTCCAGCTCCGCGCTGTAGGCGGCCGGCGCCAGATAGTGCAACGGCGCATACATCGCTTCGGCCTGCTGGCGGAACTGCGGATCCGCGACCACGCGCGCCATCGCCTCCACCAGTTTCTTCCTGACCGGCTCAGGCAGGCCCTTGGGCGCCGCCAGGCCGCGCAGCGAAGCCAGCTCAATGTCGAAGCCCTGTTCGCGGAAGGTGGGCACGTTCGGGGCCAGCGTTGCCCGTGTTGCGCCCATTTGGCCAAGGAACTTGATCGGCGAGCCGCCTTTCTGGTACTGCAGCGCTTCGCCCACGTTAATGGCCCCGATGGTGAGCTGCTGCCCGACCAGCGCCGCACGCACGTCGCCTGCGCCCTTGTAGCCGACATGGGTGAGCTTGACGCCCGCGGCCCTCTCGAACAGCAGCATGGCGAGGTGGTCGTCCGAGCCGACGCCGGTGGTGCCGACTGACACCTCCCCCGGATGCGCCTTGGCATGGCGGATCAGCGCGGCCAGCGAGTCGATGCCGTTGCTGTTGTGCACCGTGAAGCCGCCCGGATCGTCGACCAGGTTGCCGATCAGGTCGAAGCTGCGCCAGGTGAAGGTGGTCTTGCGCTCGATGGGAATGGTCAGCAGGTTCGGCGTATTGATAAAGCCGATGGTGTAGCCGTCCGGCGCGGACCGTGCCAGTTCGGCGAAGCCGATGGCGCCGCCCGCGCCGGGCTTGTTCTGCACCACCACCGTGGCGCCGCCGAGTTGCTTCTCGAGGTGGCGGGCCAGCAACCGTGCCACCAGGTCCGTCCCGCCCCCGGGACCGTAGGCCACGATCATCTGGATAGGGCGGTTGGGATAGGGCGCCTCTGCCTGTGCGCCGGTCGCGGCGGCGAGGCCGCAGGCCAGCGCGAGCGCGCCGGCCAGGCGAAGGGGAAAGCGCCGGCGCCATTGGTCTTGGGTCGGGTGCATGGTTGGTGTCTCCTCGCCGGTCTGGTATGCCAGCGTGTTATGTGTAAAGAATAGTCTGCGGAATCGCGGGCTAAGGTGTGACCGATGACAGGGCGGCAGCCTGCATCACCGCCGCAATGCGCAGGCGCGCTCGCGGCCAGACTTCGGGATTGACCAGCCGCTCGGGCCGCTCGCCACTGGTCAGCAGCGTGACGATTTGAGTGGCGGCCAGTTCGGCGTTCCTGCGCCGTGCCTCGTGAGTAACGCCAGCGGTGTGGAAGGTGGCGACGACGTTGTCCAGCGCGAGCAAGGGGTGGGCGCGTGGTGGCGGCTCCTGGTCCCACACGTCCAGACCGGCGCCGGCAAGATGGCCGCTGGCCAGCGCCGCATGCAGCGCGCCCTCATCGTGGATGCCGCCGCGCGCGGTGCTGACGAAGATGCTGCCCGGCCGCATCGCGGCAAAGGCGGCGCCATCCATCATGCGCAGCGTGGTGGCATCGCGCGGGCAATGCAGCGAGACGATGTCGGCACTGCGCAGCAATTCCTCGAAGGACACGGCCTGTGCGCCGCGTGCGGACAGCTCCGCCGCATCCAGCGCCGGGTCGCACCCGATCACGCGCATGCCCAAGGCGCGGCCGAGTGCGGCGACGCGGCGGCCCGCGTGGCCCACGCCGACCAGGCCGAGCGTGCGGCCGCGCAGTTCGTGGCCCATCAGGTCCTCACGGCTCTCGCAGTTGTGCGCGCGCAGGCTGCGGTCGGATTCGGCGATGCGGCGCAGTACCGCGAGCATCAGGCCCAGCGTCATCTCCGCCACCGAGTCGGCGTTGCCGCCGGCCTGGTTGAGCACCGCGACGCCGGCCTCGGTGCAGGCATCGATGTCGATGGTGTCGCAGCCGGAGCCGCTGGACGACACCGCCAGCAGGTTCGGGCAGCGCGCCAGCAGCGCGGCGTCGGCGAACCAGCGGCGCGGGATCTCGTCCTTGGCGGCCGAGATCTGGTAGACATGGGCGCCGGACAGCCGGTCCCAGGCGGCCGCGTCGGCGCCTTTGCGGGCGCAGGTGTGCAGCGTCAGGCCTGGCGTGGCCGTAATGATGCGGTCAAAGGCTGCGTCCAGCCAGTGGTCGAAACGGACCACCGTGCCGGCGGCAGGCATCAGCAGGACGGGCGCGTTCATACGACCGCCCCCTTTTCGCGCAGCGTGCGCTCGACCCAGCTCCGATCGGCGCGGCCTTGCGCGATCGACTCGAGCACCGCTGCTTCGGTGCGTTGTACGTTCTCCACGCGCGCGGCGATTTCCTCGGCATCCTCGGCCGCAACGACCAGCAGGCCGTCGCCATCGCCCAGCACCAGGTCGCCGGGGCGCACCACCATGCCGTCGATGCAGACGGGCACATGCAATTCGCCGGGACCGTCCTTGTAAGGACCGCGGTGCGAGACCCCGCGCGCATACACGGGCAACGTCTCCTTGCCGATCGTATCGCTGTCGCGGATCAGGCCGTCGATGACGAAGCCCGCTGCGCCGCGCGCGATCGCCAGCGCCAGCATGATCTCGCCGATGATGGCATTGGGACCGGCGCCGCCGGCATCGACGACGATCACATCGCCGGGTCCGCAGAGGTCGAGGGCCTTGTGCACCATCAGGTTGTCGCCCGGGCGCGTGCGCACGGTGAGGGCGCGGCCGGCCATGACGCCATCGCGCCGGTGATAGGGCCGCAGCCGCGTGGTGCCGACGGTGCGGCACATTGCGTCGCTGACATTGGCCACCGGGAAGCTGCGGTAGCGTTCCAGCAGCGCGTTGCTGGCAGTCGGCGCCGGCTTGGGGTGGATGCGAAAGCCGTGAAGCGTGCTCATCGATAAGTCTCCGGGTGAGGGGGCATGTGGGGTAGTGAAGCGGCAGGCCGGATGCAGGCAGGGCCGATGTCTGCCAGCCGGGTCAGGCCGAGCATTGCCATATCGCGCGAGATCTCGGCCTGCAACAAGTCGATGGCGTGCGCCACGCCGGGGGTGGACCCGACCGTCGCCGCATAGGCGAACGGCCGGCCGACAAAGACGCAACGCGCGCCGAGCGCGAGCGCCTTGATTACGTCGGTGCCGCGGCATACGCCGCTGTCGAGCATCACCGGCAGGTCGGGCACGGCGTGCACGATCTCAGGCAGGACGCGCAGCGGCGCGATGGCGCCGTCGAGTTGCCGGCCGCCGTGGTTCGAAACGATGACCCCGTCCACACCGTGCCGACGCGCCAGCAAGGCGTCTTCCGCGGTCAGGATGCCCTTGACCACCAGCGTGCCTTGCCAGCGCCGGCGGATGGCTTCAAGGTGCGTCCAGGTGAAATGCGCGCGGTCGGAGAAGTCGCGCAGCACGCGCGATGACAGGATAGGCGCGCCGCGGTGCGCATAGGCGTTCTCGAAGTGCGGCATGCCGTGCCGCAGCAGCGTGCGCGCAAAAGTGCCGAGCAGCCAGCGCGGATGCGTGATGCCTTGCCATGCCAAGCGCAGGCTTGGCCGCAGCGGTGTCGAGAAGCCGGCGCGCACGTTGTTCTCGCGATTGCCCGCAACGGGCGTATCGACGGTGATCACCAGCGTCGATACGCCTGCCGCCTCGACGCGCGACAACAGCCCGTCGATCTGCGCCACGTCGCCGGGCAGGTAGGCCTGGAACCAGGTGCCGGGCGCGGCTGCCATCACTTCTTCCAGCCGGATCAGCGATGAACCGCTCATGATCGCCGGCACCGCGGCCTGCTGCGCGGCCTGCGCGAGCACGATATCGCCGCGGTAAGCGAACAACGCGGCGATGCCCATGGGTGCAACGCCGAAGGGGGCGGCATAGCGCCTGCCGAACAGCTCGAAGTCCAGTTCGCGCGTGGCCACGCCGGCAAGCACGCGTGGCCGCAACGCGATCTCGGTGAAGGCGCGGCGATTCTCCGCCAGCGAGACGCTGTCCTCCACCGCACCGCTGACGTAGGCGTACAGCGGCCGGGGCAGGCGGCGGCGGGCGAGCGGTTCAAGGTCGTTCAGCGAAAGCACTTGGCGGCGCAAGGTACCTGCGCCGCTTGCGCTTGCAGTCGTCACGCGCGGCGCGGAAGCGGTGCCGACGGCATCTGTGGCGCGGTCAGCGGCGTTTTCTGCAGCAGGGGCATGAAGAGCTGACATGATCGATAGGGGGCCAAGGCGACGACGAGGCTTCAATCTAGCAACCGCAGGGAATCGATAAAAGCGAAAAATAACGAAGCTATAATTTCGCTTTTAGGAAACTAATAATCGCCGCCCGCGGCGCGGATCCCATGACCCTCAAGCAACTGGAAGCCTTCTACTGGGCCGCGACCTGCCTCAACTTCTCGGTAGCCGCCGACCGCTGCCATCTGTCCGTGTCTTCGCTGTCCAAGCGGGTGGCCGAGCTTGAAACCTCCCTCGGCGTGCAGCTGTTCGACCGAAGCGGCCGCCGCGCCGAACTGACGGCGCAGGGCGAGCAGATGCTGCCGCGCATCCGCGAATTGCTGCGGGTCGCGGCCGAGTTGCAGCAGTCAGCGGGGCAGAGCCGTGGCCTGCAAGGCCGTTGCCGCGTGGGCCTGGGCGAACTGAGCGGCCTGACCTGGCTGCCCCGGCTGGTACGGCAGACGGCCATCCGGCACCCCGAGCTTCAGCTCGAGCCCTACGTCGATATCGGTCAGGTGCTGGAGCAGCGCCTGGAAGATGGCGAACTCGACCTCGCGGTGATCGCCGGGCCGTCATCGCGCAGCAGCCTCGCGTCGGAGCGGATCGCGCAGGTCGACTTTGTCTGGGTCGCGAGCGAGTCTTTTATCGACCAGACCGGCACCGACGATCCCCGGCGGCTGATGGCGGAGCAATTGCTGCTGTCCCTGCCGGTCGGCGCGGGCGGCACCCGGGTGCTCGACCAGTGGCTGGCCACCCGTGGCATGGCGGTCAACCGTCGCCTGGTGTGCAACAGCTGGGGCGCTGTGGTCGGCATGGTGGCGGAGGGGCTGGGTTTCGCCTTCATGCCAAGGCAGTGGGCCGAAGCGCTGGAAGCGCGCGGGGTGTTGCAGATCCTGAAGAAGGGCGGCGCGCTGGAACCGCTGCACTATGTCGTGCAATGGCGTCGCGACGACGCGCGCCTGCTGATCACGGAGATGCGCGATGTCATCAAGGACGTGATCGAATTCCAGGCGCCGCGTTGCCTGGTGTAGACCGCGTCTCGCAGGGTAGATTTGGCCCAAGGTGTGCAGATTTCGCACGCGGCAGTACAACCGTCGCCTCTATGAGTGGCAGTGGCGCGCCAGTTGCACGCCTGGAACGACATTTGCGAGGGATTTTTTTAACCCGCCGGCAGATGGCGGGCCCTGAACAGCGCCGCGGACATTGCATCTGCCATGGCCCGTGCCGGATGACCGCGGCCGTCATGGAGACGACCATGCCAAGGGCATCGAGCATAGCCCAAGCCAGGGCAGACAAGAGAGCAGGCAAGTCGCCGACCACCCAGGCCGGCCATTTCGTTCACGACGAGATCGAAGCCGTGCGAAAGGGTAAGCACGGCGTGCGCTCGGCCAAGCAGGCCATAGCGATCGGCTTGTCGGAGGCGCGCCGCGCCGGCGTCGAGGTACCGCCGAAGAAGGGCGCGACCAAGGCGGAAACCAAGGCTGCTGCCGCCAAGGCCGCACCGCGACGGGCGAGTTCAGAAAGCACGGCCAAGCGGTCCCAGGCCGCGCTCAAGGCACTCAAGCGCGAGAGCACCGCCGGTGCTTCTCCCAAGGCGCTGTCTGCCCAGGCCAAGAGCGCGGCAAGCAAGCGCACGGCGACCGATCGCTCGGCTGCCGCGAAGAAGGCCGCCAGCACCAAGGGAGCTGCCGGTCGCTCCGAAGCGGCCCGCAAGGCCGCTAGAACGCGTGCGGCAAGGAAGGAGTCAGCCCGTTAGCGAACCAGCGTACCGCTGTCGGCAAGCTGCGCGCCTGGCACGCCGCGTTCTCCGGCGTTCACCGCACTGAACCGACACGGAGGTAAGCCACCCACTCTCTCGCCGGCTTCGACTGTGCGGTCGAGCAGCGAGTAGGTCTCTTCGGCCAGGGGGCTGGCGTAGAATCTGTCGGTGCGCCCTCGGAGCCCGGAACGCCGGGGACACCGGCTTCGATCATGGCGCGTTTGGCGCTGACCTTGTCGCCCATGCGCCGGATCGAAGCCGCGGTAGGCCCGATGCCCAACCCGTCCCTTCCAACGGCTTCGGCAAAATCCGCGCTCTCGGACAAGAACCCATATCCGGGATGCGATGGTCTTTCACGTCGTGTGTCCGAGGCTTCCCCCAACGGAATCAACTTCTCCGCCCCCCCTGAATTGAGAGCCATAGATGCGATCGCCCCGCAAGCTGTTTCACATGGCCGCCCTGCTGGCCTCACTTGCCGCCGTCGGCCATGCGCCCGCGGCGCCCTACCCGGATCATCCTGTCGAACTCGTGGTGCCAAGCACGGCGGGCGGTGGTACCGACACGGTTGCGCGGGCCTTCAGCGAAGCCATGCGAAAGTACCTGCCGCAGCCGCTGACCGTGGTGAACAAGCCAGGTGCCAGCGGCGCCATCGGCATGACGGAAGTGGCCCGCGCCAGGCCCGATGGCTACAAGCTCGGCATCATCATCGCGGAAGCCGTGATCGTCCCGCATCTCGGGCCGACCACCCTCGACGCCGCCGAGCTGGTGCCGATCGCGCGCCTGAATGCCGATCCGTCGGCGATCACGGTCAAGGCCGACTCGCGCTGGAACACCATCGAGGCGTTCCTGGCATTCGCCGCGGCGCACCCGGGGGAGGTGCAGGTCGGGAATTCCGGCCCGGGCTCGATCTGGCACCTGGCGGCGACGGCGCTGGAGGACAAGGCGCACGTCAAATTCAATCATGTGCCGTTCTCCGGTGCGGCGCCGGCCCTGGTGGCGTTGATGGGCGGGCATATCGACGCGGTGGCCGTCAGTCCGGCCGAAGTATCGGCCTATGTGGCCGCAGGCAAGGTGAAGACGCTCGCGGTGATGGCCGGGCAGCGTGTCAGGGGCTTCGAGAACGTTCCGACGCTGCGTGAGCGCGGTATCGACCTCTCGATCGGCACATGGCGCGGACTGGCCGCGCCCAGGGGCACGCCACCTGAAGTGCTCGAAACCCTCGCGGCCGCCAGCCGCAAGGCGGTGGCGGACCCTGTCTTCGTGGCGGCGCTGGGCCGGCAGAACCTTGGGATTGCCTATGCCGACGCGGCGACCTTCAAGGCGATGATCGCGGCAGACAACGCGGTGATGAAGGTACTGGTGGCCAGGACCAACCTGCGGAAGTGAGGCAGCGTGTCCGTATCAGGCGGCTGCCCGGGCGGCAAAGGCCGCGAGGTCGAAGCGCGCGGCGGGCTGCCGCCCGGCGAGCGTATCCAGCAGGTTGCGCGTGGCGAGTTCGGCCATGGCGCGCCGGGTCTCATGCGTGGCCGAGCCGATATGGGGCAGGGCTGTCACCCTGGGATGGCTGCGCAGCGGTGAATCCTGCGGCAGGGGCTCGGTGGCGAAGACGTCCAGCCCGGCCGCGCGCAGGTGGCCGCTTTCGAGCGCCGCGAGCAGCGCGTCTTCCTGCACGATCTGGCCGCGGGCGCCGTTGACGAAGATGGCGCCCGGCTTCATCAGCGCGAACTCGCGCCGGCCCATCAGGCCACGCGTGCTGTCGGTCAGGGGCAGCGTGACGGCGACGATATCGGCTCGCTGCAAGGCATCGTCGAGATCCGTCCGGGTGGCGCGTCCCACCAGGTCAGGCGGTTCCGCCGCGGTCTCGTTGACGTAGAGCACCTCCATGCCGAAGCCGAGCGCCGCGCGTCGCGCCACGGCCTGGCCGATGCGTCCGAAGCCCAGGATCGCCAGGGTCTTGCCGTGCACGTCCCAGCCGAACAGGCCCTCGCCGATGTTGGCGGCCCAGCGGCCTTCGCGCACATGCGCCGCAAGCTCGACCAGGCGGCGGCTCGTGGCCATGATGAGCGCGAAGACAGTGTCGGCGGTGGTCTCGGTGAGTACGCCGGGCGTGTGGCACAGGGTGATGCCGCGCCGGTGCAGGCAGGGAAGGTCGTAGTTGTCGACTCCGACCGAAATACTCGAGATCACCTCCAACTGGCCCGCTTCGGCCAGTTCCGCTGCGCCCAGCTTCACGCTTGAGCCGATCAGGCCATGAGCATTGGCCAGCGCGGCGTGGAAGGCCGGCAGTTGTGCCGGCTGGCGCGGGTCGGCCACGATCACATCGTGCTCCGATTCGATCCTGGCGAGCAGGTCATCAGGAATCGGGCGGAACACCAGGACATTCTTGCGCATCGGTAATCCTTGCAGTGGCTTCACAAACTGGCGGCCGCCAGCTGGGCATGGGTCGGCAGGCCTTCGGTATCGCCGCGCACCTGCACCGCGCGGGCGCCGATCCAGGCGCCGCGCCGGACGGCGTCGCGCACTGGCCGGCCCTCCAGCAGCGCGCTGATCACGCCGACGGCAAAGCCATCGCCGGCGCCAACGGTATCGACAACATGCTCGACGCTGAATGCCTCGACATGGCCGGTGCCGGCCTCGCCATCGAAGTAGGCGCCGTCGGCGCCCAGCTTCACCACCACCAGCCTGGCGCCGCGGGCACGGTAGAAGGCGGCAATGCGTTCCGGCTCGGCGTGGCCGGTGAGGAAGCGGCCCTCTTCGATGCCGGGCAGCACCCAGTCGCACTGCTGCGCCAGGTCGTTCAGCGTCTCCCGCATCAACTCGGGCGAGGCCCACAGCGTGGGCCGCAGGTTGGGATCGAATGAGATCGTGCGGCCGGCGGCCTGCATGGTGGCGATGGCCTGGCGCGTGGCAGCCTGCGTGCCTGCGGCCAGCGCGGGGAACACGCCGGTGACGTGCAGGTGCCGCGAGCGCCGCAGCCACCTGCCGTCCAGGTGCTCCGGGTTCATGCGGCTCGCCGCCGAGCCGCGGCGGTGGTATTCGACGGGCGGATCGCTGCCGTCGTCGACCCGGCCCTTGAACTGGAAACCGGTGCGCTCACCGGGCTCGCACACCACCTGGCTGCAATCCACGCCTTCGCGCTGCATTTCGCCGAGCAGGTAGCGGGCCATCGAGTCGTCGCCCAGCCGGCTGGCCCAGCCAACCTTCAGGCCCAGGCGCGACAGGCCGATGGCCACGTTGGTCTCGGCACCGGCGGTGCGCTTGTGGAACGTCTGCGCGCCTTCGAGCGGCCCGGCTTCGCCGGCGACCAGCATCAGCATCGCCTCGCCCAGCGTGACCACGTCAAGATCGGTGCTCATGCGGGGACCTCCACCGAACGCAGCAGTTCGACATGATGGCGCGTGACCTGCACCAGGTCTTCGCCTTGCAGCGGGAATTCGATCGCACGCGCAACGTGCGTGGGCAGGCGGCGCAAGACGCTGCGCCATGGTGCCGCTGACTGATCAAGCGGGACCGCGATCCATTTGGCAGGCGTGCGCTGCACGCCTTTGCAGTGCACGTAGCCGACGCCGGCGCCGAAGACCTGCGCGGCGTCGAGCGGGTCTTCGCCGGTCCAGTGCCAGTTGCCCATGTCGAAGGTCATCGGCACGTTCTCGCCGAGCGCCGTGATACGCGCGAAGAAGTCGCGCAGCGGCGGTACGGTGCCGGCCTGGGCGGTCTGGTCGTTTTCCACGACGAGTTCGATGCCATCGTGCCGCAGCCAGGGAAGCAGTGCTTCCAGTGCCGTGCCTTCCCGATAGCCGCCAAGCGACATCTTGACCCGGGTCGCACCGAGCGCCAGCGCGGTCGTGAAGGCACGGTCGAGCGCGGCGGCATCGAGGCTGCCGGCTTCGCTCCAGAGGCCTTCCGGGCTGGACCAGACCACGCTCAGCCCATGCTGCCGGGCGACCTCGCGCTGTTCAATGACTTCATCCTTGTGCCCGCGCTGGAGTTCGCCGCGGAATTCCACGCCGTCCGCGCCGGCTGCCGCGGCAATCCGCGCGAGTGCGGCCTGTCCGTCGCGCAGGGCGAAGTCGGCGCCATAGGCTGTCAACGAGATCAGCACCGGCGGGCGCGAAGCACCATCTGCTTGCCAATGGCTCATTTCAGTGCTCCCGCGCCGAGGAATTGCTGCAGTTCCGGTGTCCGCGGCTGCGCGAACAGCGCCTTCGATGGCCCCGCCTCGTGGACCTTGCCCTGGTGCATGAAGATGGTGGTATGCGCCATGCGGCGCGCGAACTCCATTTCATGCGTGACCAGCACCATGGTCATGCCGGAGGCAGCGAGGTTCTCCATGACCCGAAGCACTTCCGCTGTCAGCTCGGGGTCGAGCGCGGAGGTGACCTCGTCGAACAGCATCACCTTGGGCTCCATCGCCAGCGAACGGGCGATGGCCACGCGCTGTTGCTGGCCACCCGAGAGCTGCTCGGGGTAGCAGTCCTTCTTGTCGAGCAGGCCGACCTGGGTCAGCACCTGGTCGACGATGCCGTCGATCTTGCTGGCTGCCATCTTCTTCACGATGGACGGCGCCAGCGCGATGTTCTCGCCCACGGTCAGGTGCGGAAACAGGTTGTAGCTCTGGAACACCATGCCCACGTCGCGGCGCAGGTCGAGCAAGCGCTTGCGGTCGTGATCCAGCTTGTGCCCGGCGACGGTGATGTCGCCGGCGTTGATCGTCTCCAGGCCATTCAGGCAACGCAGCATGGTGCTCTTGCCGGAGCCGCTGCGGCCGATGATGGCGACCACCTGGCCCGGCTCGATCGCAAACGAAACGCCCTTCAGGACTTCGACAGCGCCATATGACTTGTGCACGCCTTGTGCTTCAACGATTGACATGGAGCCTCCTTTCCATGCGCCGCGCCGCCGCCGACAGCGGGAAGCAGAGCGCGAAGTAGATAAGTGCGACGACGACGAAGACCGCGAAGGGCTGGAAGGTCGCGTTGTTGATCAACTGGCCGGCGCGGGTCAGTTCGATGACGCCGATGATGGAAGTGATCGAGGTGTTCTTGACCAGCTGGACCGAGAATCCCACCGTGGGCGGCAAGGCCAGCCGCACGGCCTGCGGCAGCACCACGTAGCGCAGCTGCTGCCAGCGGGTGAGGGCGAGCGCTTCGCTGGCTTCCCACTGTCCTTGCGGCACGGCCTCGATGCAGCCGCGCCAGATTTCGCCAAGGTAGGCGCTGGCGTAGATCGACATCGCCAGCATGGCCGCGACCATCGGCGACAGCTTGAGCCCGAGCACGGAGAGTCCGTAGTAGCTCAGGAACAGCACGATCAGCACCGGCGTGCCTTGCACGACCTGGATATAGGCCGTGCTGGCGAGGCGCAGCATCGGGCTTCTGGAGGTACGTGCCAGCGCCACCAGGAAGCCGGCCAGCGTGCCGCCGACGAAGGCGAGCAAGGTCACCCACAGCGTCCAGCGCGCTGCCAGCAGCAGGATTTCAAGATGATTCCAGGAGAACTCGGTGATCATTGCGCGCTCCCTGCAGCCGCTGCCGTCAGTTCCGCCTGCGCCATTGGCGCGATGCGGGCCGTGCGGGCCAGCTTTCGTGCGCGCGCCACCACGCGGCGCCGCTTGAACACGAGGTTGCCGATCAGGCCGAATATGGCGCGCAGCATCAGTGCCAGGCCGATATAGACGAACATGACCAGGATGTAGCTCTCGAAGGTGCGGAAGGTCTGCGAATCGACCTGGCTGGCGACCGCTGTCAACTCTTCCACCGAGATCGTCGACACCACGCTCGACGTCAGCATCATCAGCGTGAACTGGCTGGTCAGGGCCGGATAGACCTTCTCGAAAGCCGGCACCAGCGCGACGTGGCGGATCAGCTGCCAGCGTGTCATGCCCAGCGCGGCAGCGGCCTCGAGTTGCGAGCGGTGAACTGCCTGCAGGCCGGCCCGGATGATTTCCGTCGAGTAGGCGCCGAGGTTGACGGTCATGGCAATCACCGCGGCGGTGACGGCATCGATCTGCAGGCCCACGGTTGGCAAGCCGAAGAAGATGATGAAGAGCTGGATCAGGAAGGGCGTGTTGCGGATGGCTTCGACATATGCCCTGGTCGCACGCTGCAGCCAGGGGCCGCCAAAAGCGGCGGCAATCGCGCCGGCGGTGCCGACCACGGTGCCAAGCAGGATCGAGCCGAAGCTGAGCGCCAGCGTCATCGCCGCGCCTTCCGCGAAGCGGTCCAGCTGCGACAGCACCGGGGTCCATTCGAATTGGTAGTTCATGGGGGTCTCCTGGCACGCCGGCTGGCGCCGGCGCGCAACCTCAGACGGCCTGGTTCAGAACGCTTGCAGCGCAGGCAGCGCCTTGCCGGTCCACTTCTGCGCAATGGCGTCGAGTTCGCCATTCAGCTTGACGTAGGAGATGGTGGTGTTGAGCCACTGGCGCAGCTCGAAGGCGTCGCGGCGCACGGCCATTGAATTGGGCTGCACCGAGAACGCGAACTTGGCGTCGAACTTGCCGGCACCGCGCGCCTTCATGATCTCGTTGCCGGTGGTATTGGGCAGGGCAATGGCTTCGACCTGGTTGCTGATCAGCGCCTGCGCGCAGGTGGCATCGTCCTCGAAGCGGACGATGTTCATGCCGGGCACGGCCAGCCGGGTCAGCGCGGTGTCCTGCGTGGTGCCGCGCGTCACGCCCACCTTCTTCTTCCCGAGTTCCGTCAGCCTGGCGTACTTGGCAGCGACGGGCGCGAAGATGGTCAGCTCGAACGCGCTGTAGGGTGCACTGAACATGATGGCCCGCGCCCGCTCGGGCGTCGGCGCCAGCGTGGCGACCAGGAAATCGACCTTGCCGGCCTCCAGCGCCGGAATCCGGCTGGGCGAGGTGAGCGGAACGATATCGACCGGCACGCCCAGGTACTTGCCGAGCAGGTTGGCCACGTCGACGTCATAGCCGGCGGGCTTGCCGGTGGCGTCCGTGGTGCCGAAGGGCGGGGCGCCGGTCACCACGCCGATGGTGACCCTGCCCTTCTTGACGATCTCGGCGACGGTCTGCGCCTGGGCGGTGAAAGCGGCGCTGGTCAGGACCAGCAGAGTCAGCACGGGCGCGGCTGCGCGGCGCAACAAGCGTTGGACGTTCATCATGTCTCCTGCACGTTTATGGAATGTGTCGCTGGCGTCGCAGCGTTCGGCAAGCACCGTCTTGAAACCGGTTTCAGGATTATAGGAAACCGGTTTCAGAGATCCAGCAGTGGAAACCCTTACGGTCAAAAACTGCGTTTGGCGGATGTGGAAACAGGCACGTCAGGCACCCGCTGGACGTGCGCAGCGGGTGCAGGCGTGGATCAGGCGGGCACGGCGGGCGCCGGTGGGGAAGGGCTCTGCGATCAGGCGCGGCGGGTCGATCCGCGCGTGACCAGCGTGCCGGGCAACAGCACCCGGCGCGGCGGCAGCTGCGTGCCTTGCAGGCGCTCTATCAGGCAGTTGGTGGCAACGCGCCCGATATCGTCGGTGGGCTGGGAAATGGCGCTGAGGCCAGGACCGACCAGTGCAGCCCATTCCGGATCATCGAAGCCGATCAGGCCCAGGTCGGCGCCAAGCTGCCACCCTAGTCTGGCGGCCGATGCGGCCACGCGCAGCGAGATCACGGCGTTGGCCGCCAGCACGGCAACGGGTGCCTGTCCGGCGCCACGGCGCAGCGCGCGCAGCGCTTCATCCAGGGCATCGTCGTCACCCCGCTGGGCTTCAAAAACGGTCCCTCCAACCGTGTTCACGTGTTCGGCGACAAAGGCCCGGAACGCGCGCGCCCGCTCGTTGCGCGAGCTGATGGCCTTGATCGGCTCGCTGATGAACAGCAGGCGCCGGTAGCCGGCTTCGACCAGGTGGCCGGCGGCTTCCTGGACGGCGGTCTGGTTGTCCAGGGCCACCAGGTCGACTTCGGCATCGCCGACCTTGCGGTCGACCAGGACCACTGGCTTGCCCAACTGCGCCGCATCGGCCAGGGCGCCGGCATCGTGGCCCAGCGTGTGCAGGATAAAGCCCTCGACCCGGTAGGCCGACAGCGAGCGAATGGCTTCGCGCTCCAGTTGCTCGTCATTGCCGAGGTTGAACAGCATCACCATGTAGCCGGCGTCGCGACAGGCCTTCTCAACGCCGCGCAGCACGGCCACCGAGAACGAATTGGAGACATCCGCGACCACCAGGCCGATCAGGCGCGACTTGCCGCGCTTGAGCCCCTGCGCCATCGGGCTGGGGCTATAGCCGAGCGCGCGGATGGCCGCGGCGACGCGCGCCTCCACGTCCGCGGAAAGCTGCTCGCCGCCCCGGTTCAGGTAGCGCGATACGGTTGCCTTGGACACGCCCGCATAGTCGGCAACGTCCTGGATGGTGAGTTTCTCTGCAGGTTTCTGGTCGGACACAGGTCGGATAACAGGGCGCGGCATAGGGTTCGGGTCTCGGTGAAACCAGTTTCACGATTATGCCTCGGGCCTGTGGGGATGTGCCAGCCTCCGAGGCGATTGGGCTCCGATACCTGGTGCGGCGAACCGTCGAAGGGCCAGACCCTTCGACGGTTATCCCGAATGAGCCAGCGCTACCGCATCGGCACCTGCCGGAAACCGAAGCAGCCCGGACCTGTCGTTGGCGGCACGCCAAACCGCTTCGGCCACCTCGGCCTCGGTCGTCACCGCTGCCGGTTGCGAGAGGGAAGCAAAGATGCCCTGCGCGCAAGACGCGTATGCCTCGGGGATCAGGCCCTCCATGCGCGGTCCCCCGTTGCTGGTAAAGCGCGTGGTCGGTCCGTAGCCTGGCTCGACCAGCTTCACGCTCACGTTGAACGCTTCGAGCTCGAACGCGAGCGATGCGGTGAAGCCTTCGATGGCCATCTTGCTCGCGGTGTAGACGGCTACCATCGGCATCGGCGCCAGCGTCGTGCTCGAGGTCACGTTCACCACCACGCCCGACCTGCGCGCACGGAACTGGGGCAGCACTGCCTGGGTCATCGCCATCACGCCGAACGTGTTGGTCTCGAACACCTCGCGCGTCGTGGCCATCGGAGTGGCCTCGAAGGCGCCAAACAGGCCGATGCCCGCGTTGTTGACGAGCACGTCGATGGCTCCGCTCGCTGCAAGCGTGGCGGCGATGCTGTCGGGCTTCGTCACGTCGAGCGCCAGCACGCGGATCCGGTGGGATCGGGGCAAGAGTTCTTCGTTCGGCGTTCGCATGGTGGCGATGACGTTCCAGCCCTGCGCGTGGAAGTGGCGCGCGGTTTCAAGGCCATAGCCAGAGGAGCAGCCGGTAATCAGCACGGTTTTCATGAGGGTTTCGGTGGTGGTTTGGATGCCGGCAACGATAGCGGGGATGCGACGGACTGCCTACAATGAAAAGTCCAGATTTCATTTGCAATCGTCCGGCGATGAGCGATCCCCTGTCAGAAGTCATCTCGCTGCTTCAGCCGCGTGCCGTGTTCTCGAAGTCCATCAGCGGCGCCGGCCGCTGGGGTGTTCGCTACGCTGACTTCGGCCAGCCAAGCTTCTGCGCCGTGCTCGAGGGCAGTTGTCGTCTCGCCGTCGACGGCCAGCATGCCCTCACGCTTGAGGCGGGCGACTTCGTGCTCCTGCCGGCAACGCCGGGCTTCACCTTGTCGGGCTTTGAGCCGGTGGCGCCCGAGCGCATCGACCCCAAAGTCACGCCCGCGCCGATGGGCGAAGTTCGTCACGGCAGGCGCGGTGGACGCCCCGATGTGCGACTGCTCGGCGGCTACTTCGTCTTTGACTCGTCCAATGCTGCGTTGCTGGTGTCGCTGCTGCCGGCGCTGGTGCATGTGCGCGGCGCCGAGCGGCTTTCGGCAATCGTGCGGCTCGTCAGCGAGGAATCGGGTGAACGGAGGTCGGGGCGCGAGCTCGTGCTCACGCGCCTGGTGGAGGTGCTGCTGATCGAAGCGCTGCGCTCAACTTCGGGGGAGGACGCGCCCCCGGGGCTGCTGCGTGGCCTGACCGATACGCGACTCGCGTCAGCGATGCGGCAGATGCACGCCGATCCCGCGCGCTCGTGGACGGTGGCCCAACTCGCCAGGAAGGCAGCGCTGTCGCGCTCGACCTTTTTTGAGCGCTTCACGCGCGCCGTGGGAATGCCACCGATGGAATACCTGATCGCCTGGCGCATGGCCGTGGCGAAGGACCTGCTCCGTCGCCATGACATCGGGATCGCCGAAGTGGCTGAACGGGTCGGCTACGGCTCGGCAACTACCTTCAGCACCGCGTTCAGCCGGCACGTCGGCCAACCACCGAGTCTCTACGCGCGCAAACGCTAGAACGTCGTGTTCCACGCAGGGGCGAAGAAACCCTGATAGACGCAGATCGACTCACCGTCGAGCGCATCGCCAGCCTGACGGGCTTCACCGACCCGAACGCATGCGGCGGGCATTCCTGCGAATCTTCGGCGAACCCACCTGCACGAAGACCTCTCGGTTGAAAGGCTCGCAGATTCCGTGCATATGAGCCCACGCCACTTCGGCCGCGAGTTCCGGCTGAACACCGGTCAATCACCCGCACGTGCAGTCGAGCAGCTGCGCGTTGAAACGGCGCGCATCCTGGCAGCCAGGAAGATAAAGATTGCACTGCCAGAGAACGTGGCCATCGACGCCGAAGTCGACCTCGGCATGGCGGGCGATGCGTATTGCCTGCAGGCGCGCCTCAACGTGCACGTCCCAGGCGTGGAGCGCGAGACCGCGGAGGCCCTGGCGCACGAGGCGCATCAGACCTGCCCGTATTCCAAGGCCACGCGGGGCAACATCGACGTCACGATCAACGTGGTCTGAGGGGCGCGCGCGTGAAAGCGATAGGCGATCCCGCGCCGGCTCGGCTGAGCGTTGCCTGCTCGGCGCAGACAAGCCGGCTCAAACTGCGCGCGCCAGTCGCGCCTGCAGCACGTTGCTGATACCGGCGCCGATCGCGCCGAGCACACCGGCAGCGGCCAGCGCCCCTAACAACATCAGCGACGGTGGCTGGCTCGCAGCAAAGAAACTGATCAGGCCAAGGAAATAGGCAAGCGGATTGTTGATCCGTGGCAGCGCGCGCAGGCTGAGCACGAGTACCACGTCGCCGAACACCGCGAGCGGTGTAGCCAGGTCACCGAAGCGCGGCGTCAGCCATCCAATCAGCAGTCCGGTCGCAGCACCGAAGACGATGCCGAGCAGGAATGCCGCAAGGTTCGCTGCGCCTTCGCGCGCCGTCTGCGAGCCTGTGTTGAATGCGACCCAGCCAAGGAACATGGCCCAGGCGGGTAGCGCTGCGGTGAGCGTCAGGAAAGTCGTAACGGCAGCCACCACGGCCCCGATCAGGGTAATGCCATGGAACGTGCCTGGCGGGATATTCAGTGCCGCAGCCTGTACCGAAATGCCAATCTTCGGCATGGGAGCCTCCTTCCGGAAGATGACCTGCCCGGTTGGCCTCAGGCAGGTCACGGTGTGTGTCAGACCAGGTTGGTCTCGACGTGGATGTTGCCGTGCAGGGCCTTCGAGTATGGGCAGGTCCGGTGCGCGGTATCCACCAGTGCCTGGGCCACTTCACGGTCGATGCCGGGGATGTGGACATTGAGCCGGGCCTGCAGCAAATAGGCCTCGCCAGCCATGCCCAGGTCAACCTCGGCGTCGACCGAAAGCTCGGCCGGCAGCTTCACTTTCATCTTGCCGGCGGCCAGCCCGATCGCGCCGATAAAGCATGCCGACCATCCCGTGGCGAGCAATTGCTCCGGGTTCGTGCCCGGGCCTTTGGTGCCCGGCGAGGACAGTTGAAGGTTCAGCCGGCCGTCATCGCTATGGGCTTCGCCGTCGCGTCCGCCTGCGGTGATGTGGACTTTGCCGGTGTACAGCACTTTTTCGATACGGGTCATGATGCGCTCCTTGTTTGTTCAGAAAGTCGGGGTTCAGGCGTAGGCGCCGTCAAGATAGGGGTCGACACTGCGCGCCGGGTCCGCTGAAACGCCGGTGCGGTCCAGGCCGGACAGGGTGCGTGCGCCGTCGTAGTACGGATCGACGTTGCGCGCACCGTCCGTGAACGGGTCGACGGCACGCGCGCCGTCGCTGTACGGGCTGCGTGCCTCTTGCACGGAGCGGGCACCGTCGGTGAAGGGGTCTCGCGCGCCCGGCTGGGACAGTGCGGCGGCCTGCGCACCGGCAGCGGCGGCAACCAGGGCGATGGCGAAGACAAAGCGCTTGGCGATGTTGTGGGTAGTCATGATCGTCTTCCTTAAAGGTTTGGGTTCGGTATTGCGCGGCAGGGACTGGCTTTGTTGAGGTTCGCCGCCGGGCCACGGAATGCATTTAAGGCGATCGATGTATCTGGCCCGTAGCGCGTGAGGGGTGTCTCTGTCGAAACACGTATCGTTGCAGCTGCGTGATACAGACGGGTACAAATTCATGCGCGAACGGGCTGGGGAGCCGCATCGGCAGGGGACTCGGACAGGCTTATGCGCCACATTCTGCGCCTCTGCATGCACCTAGGGTTTCTCCCGAAAATCCTCCGTACGCCCTTGTTTTGATTGTGATTCTGGTTGAACGGCAGCCGTTGCTAGTCGTGGCGGTGACCAACTTCGACCTTGACCATCCGTCGAAACCGCCGATAATGCAAACGTTTGCAAAGGAGGCAAAACATGGAAACTTCCAGCGAGCGGCAGGCGCCACAAGGCGAGCGTCTGGCGCTGATCGAGGACGAACACTCGGTGACAGGCGTGGTCCAGGCGGCCATGGCCAATACCGCCAATCCCCGCCTGCGCTTCATCATGGATTCCCTGGTGCGGCACCTTCACGGGTTCCTGTCCGAGGTGCGGCTGTCCGACGAGGAATTCGAGCTTGCCCTGGGGTATATCGCCAGCCTGGGCCATGCGACCAATGCCAAACACAACGAGGTTGTGCTGGCTGCCGACGTGCTGGGGCTGTCGACGCTGGTGACCGTCATGAATAACAGCACCAGGGACGGGCGCACGCCCGGCGCGCTGCTGGGCCCGTTCTATCGCGCCAACGCGCCGCGCTATGACTGCGGTGACTGCGTGGTGCAGGACGACGCGCCTGGCTTGCCGCTGCTGGTCAGCGGCACCGTGCGGGCGACCGATGGCACGCCGCTGCCAGGCGCCCTGGTCGAGATCTGGCAGGCGTCGCCGGTGGGACTGTATGACAACCAGGATCCGGCCCAGCCCGACCGCAACCTGCGCGGCTGCTTCCATACCGATGAAAGCGGCGGCTACCACTTTCGCACGGTACGGCCTGCCGGCTATCCCGTGCCGACCCACGGCCCGGTAGGCACGCTACTGGCCGAGCAGCAGCGCCATCCGTACCGGCCGGCGCATATCCATTTCATCGTCGCGGCGCCGGGTTACCGGACGCTCGTCACCCAGGTGTTTGCCGACGCGCCGGACAAGCTGGAATCCGATGTCACGTTCGGCGTGCATCGGCAGCTGGTTGGCGATCTCCGGCTGCACCACCAAGGCCCCAGCCCGTGGGGCGATGTGCCGGCGCCGTTCTACACACTGGCGTTCGATTTCACGCTCGAGCCCGGCGAGCAGACCTTCCCGAAGCCGCCGATCGACTGATCGCCGGATCGGCTTCCCCTGACCCATTCCCACATTGAAACCATGAGTGCTACTTTTCTTTCCGGCAAGGTGGCCGTGATCCTCGGCGGCACCGGCGCGATCGGCTTTGCCGCCGGTGAAACGCTGGCGCGCCTTGGCGCAAGCGTCGTGCTGACCGGGCGCGACGCCGACAAGGCGGCCAGTGCCGCGGCGGCCTTGCCGGCCGGCAACCATCTTGCCGCTGTGGCCGAGGTTGCCGACAGCGCCTCGCTGCGCGCGCTGGCCGACGAGGTCAGCCATCACTACGGCCGCGTCGATATCCTGGTGAACACCGCAGGCTTTACGCGGGCGATCCCGCACGCCGACCTGGACGCCCTGGACGATGCGCTGATCGATGAACTGTTTGCCATCAACTGGCGCGGGCAGTTTGCTGCGATCCGTGCGTTCGCGCCGCACCTGCGCGCCAATGGCGACGGGCTGGTGGTCAATGTCGGGTCCATCGCCGGCCGTACGGGGCAGGGCAGCAACGTTGCGTACTGCGCTGCCAAGGCCGGGCTCGATGTCATGGCGATGTCGCTCGGGCGCGCGCTGGCGCCGCATATCCGCGTGCTGAACGTATCACCGGGCGTGGTCGATACCGCCTTCGTGCCGGGACGCGACAGCGGCTTCAACGAGCGCGCCGCCAAGTCGACGCCGCTCAAGCGCGTCGGCCAGGCACAGGACGTGGCCGATGCCATCGCGGCGTGCGCGACGTCGCTGCGCTTTGCCACCGGCACCACCATCGTCGTGGACGGCGGCCGCCAGCTTGGATAGGCCGGGCCCCGCTTGTTTACCCAACCGAATTTCCATCACTGACCTTCGCTCATGCACGCACGCAAGACCATCATCACCTGCGCGGTGACCGGTAATATTGTCACCCCGGAGCAGCACCCCGGCTTGCCGGTCACGCCGGCCCAGATTGCCGACGCCGCGCTGGAAGCCGCCGAGGCCGGCGCAGCCGCCGCCCACATCCACGTGCGCGACCCCGAAACGGGGCGCCCGTCGATGTCGCTCGACTACTACGCCGATGTCATCGACCGCATCCGCAAACGCAACCGCTCGCTGATCATCAACCTCACCACCGGGCCCGGTGGCCGCTTCGTGCCGAGCGAGGACGAGCCGCGCGTGGCCGCGCCGGGCACCACGCTGCTGCATCCCGCCAAGCGCGTCGAACACATCGCGGCGCTGCGCCCGGACGTCTGCTCGCTCGACCTGAACACCATGAACTCCGGCGGCGACGTGGTCATCAACACGCCCACCAACGTGCGCAAGATGGCCGGCGTGATCCGCGCGGCCGGTGTCATGCCCGAGCTGGAGATCTTCGATTCCGGCGACCTCAATATGGCGCTCGACTTCATCCGTGAAGGCGTGCTGGACGGCCCCGGCCTGTGGACCCTGGTGCTGGGCGTGAAGTACGGCTTTGCGGCCACCCCGGAAACCATTTTCTACGCGCGCAACATGCTGCCCGCCGGCGCCCACTGGTCGGCCTTCGGCATCGGCCGCGCGGAGTTCCCGATCGTGGCCCAGGCATGGCTTGCAGGCGGACACGTGCGTGTCGGCATGGAAGACAACATCTATCTGGAGAAGGGCGTGCTGGCGCCAAGCAACGCGGCGCTGGTCGCCAAGGCGCGCGACATCGTCAGGTCGCTCGGCGGCGAGATTGCGTCGTCGGCCGAGGCCCGGCGCACGCTTGGCCTGCGCGAGGCCTGATCCCGGCCATACCGAACCAAACATTTCAGGAAGGAATCACCATGAACACGATTCGAGTCAGCGAGAAAGCCGCCAATATCGACGCCCTGCAGCTGGAGCTGCTCGGCGTGCCGCGCCCGGAAGCGGCGCAGGGTCAGGTCATCATCGAAGTGGCCAGTGCCGGGGTCAACCCGAGCGACGTGAAGGCAACGCTCGGCCTGATGCCGCATGCGGTCTGGCCGCGCACGCCGGGCCGCGACTACGCAGGCCTGGTGGTCGACGGTCCCTCCGAACTGCTGGGCCAGCAGGTCTGGGGCAGCGGCGGCGAGCTCGGCATCCGCCGCGACGGCACCCATGGCAAGTATCTACGCATCCAGGCCAGCGCCGTGCGCGCCAAACCGGCGTCGGTGTCGCTGCTGGAAGCCGGCGCCGTGGGTGTGCCGTTCATTACCGCCTATGAAGGGCTGCGCCGCGCGGGCATGCCGCAGGCTGGCAGCACCATGCTGGTGTGTGGCGGCAATGGCAAGGTGGGGCAGGCTACGATCCAGATCGCCACCGCGCTCGGCGCGCGTGTTTTTGCGGTGGAGCGCACCGCGGAAGCCTATCGCGGCCATGCCAGCGGCGACGTGCGCATGATCGATGCCAGCAGCGAATCCATTGCCGCGGTGGTGCGCGAAGAGACCGACGGACACGGTGCGGACATCGTCTACAACACGGTGGGAAGCCCCTACTTCGAACAGGCCAACCAGGCCATGGCGATCGGCGCGGCGCAGATCTTCATCTCGACCATCGAGAAGCCGGTGCCGTTCGACATCTTCGCCTTCTATCGTGGCCAGCACACCTATGTGGGCGTCGACACCCTTGCGCTGGACAGCAACGCCTGCGCGGGCATCCTTGACCAGCTCGCACCGATGTTCGCCTCGGGTGCGCTGCGGCCGTTCCCGGTCTTCTCCGACTACACCTATTCGCTCTCCGACGCCAAGGAGGCCTACCGGGCGGTCCTGCAAGGCGCGACCGAACGCGTGGTGCTGAAGCCGTGAACACGACCCGGTTCGCGCAGGCGCCGGCCTACTTTCCGGCCAATCATGAAGGCATGCACTGCCTGCGCCTGCAAGGGCATGAAGCGGGACCGTCCGAAGCCTTGTGGATGGGGGTCTCGGTGCTGTTGCCGGGCGGCCATACGTCGATGGATGCCGCGCCCGTGGAAAAGCACTACGTCGTGCTGGAAGGCGAAGTCTGCATCGCCACGCCCGACGAGCGCGTGACGCTGGCCCAGTTCGATTCCGTGCGCGTGGCGCCGGGTGAGGCGCGGCAGGTGTTCAACCCGGGCAATCGGCCGGCGATGCTGTTGCTGGCGATGCCGTATCCCAAGAGCTGATGTTTTTTGGGCCGGACTGCAAACGATTGCAAAAGAGCGGGGCAGACGGCCCGCCCACAACAACCACGACAAACCAGGGGAGACAAATGAAGTCCATCAGAAAGCCCAGCCATCTGCTCATGCTGGCCATGGCCGCAGCCTGTGGCGGCGAGGCCAGCGCGCAGTCGGCCGTGACGCTGTACGGGCGCATCAATACGGCACTGGAGTATTCCTATGCCAACACCGCGACCGACGGCACCCGCCTTGGCGGCGTGGGGCGCCTGACCAACAACCGCTCAGTCTTCGGCATGCGCGGCGAAGAAGGCCTGGGCGGCAGCCTGAAAGCCATCTGGCAGATCGAAAGCAATTTCTCGCTCGATACCGGCCAAGGCCAGGTGGCCGGGCGCAATACGCGGGTGGGGCTGCAGGGCGATGCCGGCACGCTGTTCCTGGGGCATTGGCAGACCCCATACACCGAATCGACAACGGCCTACGATCCGTACTATCCGACCACCGCCGGCTATATGGCGCTGATCGGCAACGGCTCCACGTCCAGCTCCGACAACGTCCAGGACACCAGCTCGTTCGACCGCCGGCAGAAGAACATCATCGTCTACAAGTCGCCGTCGTTCGCCGGCTTCAGCGGCGCTGCGGCGTGGGGCGTGAATGAGGAGAAGACCACCGTACCGCGCAATCCCGGGTTGTATTCGTTCTCGGCGGCCTACGACAACGGCCCGCTCAACGTGGTGCTGGCCTATGAAGTCCACCAGCACTACCAGACCGCCGGCCGCAACGATGATGCGATGAAGGCGGGCGTCTCGTACAAGTTCCCCACCACCACCGTGGCGCTGCTCTATGAACGGCTCCACTACCGCACCGCGACCGGCGACCTGACCCGCAACGGGTACTACGCGTCGCTGGTGCAGAAGCTCGGGCCGGGCAGCGTGCGCGTCGGTTTTGGCCTTGCCAGCAATGGCGCGGGCAATGCGACCGAGACCGTGGGCTTCTTCCGCAGTGGCGCGGAAACGGGTGCCACGCAGGTCACGGTCGGCTACGACTATCCGCTGTCCAAGCGCACCGCGCTGTATGCGTACTACAGCCGCATCAACAACAAGCGCAATGCGATCTACGACTTTGCCATCAATGAACTGGGCGTGAGCGCGGGTTCAGACCCGCAGACGGTCGCGCTCGGCATGCGGCACTTCTTCTGAAGCAGGGCGGCACGCCCGGCATGGGCATGCCGCATTCATCGGCGATGCGCGGTGTTCGCGCTCGCTTCTGGAGTGAGGAGACACAGAATGATTCGATCCATCCAAGGCACCGTGCTGGCGCTGGCGTCATCGCTCATGCTGGCGGCCGCACCCGCCGCCCACGCGCAACCGCAATATCCCAGCAAGCCGATCCGGCTGGTGGTGCCGTTCTCGGCCGGCAGCGCCACCGACATCCTGGCGCGCATCATCGGCAGCAAGATGGGCGAGGGCGGCACTTACCAGGTGATCGTGGACAACCGCCCCGGCGCCGGCGGCACCCTGGGTGCCACCGGCGTGGCCAAGGCGGCGCCGGATGGCTACACGCTGATCCTGGTTTCGGTCGGGCACGCCATCAACGCCACGCTGTATCCCAAGCTCTCGTATGACACGGTGAAGGACTTCGCGCCGGTCTCGCTGGTGGCCACGGTCCCCAATGTGCTGGTGGTCAATGCCGCCAGCAAGTACAAGTCGGTGCGGGACGTCGTCAACGCCGCCAAGGCGACGCCGGGCGGGCTGAATTTCGACTCGGCGGGTTCGGGCAGCTCCACCCACCTGAGCGGCGAGATGTTCAAGATGCAGGCCGGCATTGACATCGTCCATATCCCGTACAAGGGCACGGGCGAAGCGCTGACCGACGTCATGGCTGGCCGGGGCGACATGATGTTTGCGCCCAGCGTATCGGCCATGCCGTTCGTCAGGCAGGGCAAGCTGCGGGCGCTGGCGGTCACCACGGCCAGGCGCGCCAGCGCGCTGCCGGAGATTCCCACGGTGGCGGAGTCCGGCTTCCCCGGCTACGCGTTCGACTCCTGGTTCGGCGTGCTGGCGCCCGCCGGCACCCCGAAGGAAATCGTCGATGCGCTCAATGCCGAGATCGGCAAGGCCTTGGCCGCGCCGGATGTGCGCGAGCGCCTGGCCGCCCAGGGCGCGGAGCCAAAGCGCTCGTCGCCGCAGGAGTTCGCTGCCTATATCCAGGCGGAGATCGGCAAGCTGGCGCCGGTGGTCAGGCAATCCGGCGTGAAAGCGGGGCAGTAGCGGCACCCGGCAGGCGTGCGGCGACGGCGCGGGGCTGGCTTAGAATGGTGGTTTCCAACCCTCCCCGGGCTGCCGCCCCGCCAACTGCCGTCATGCCTGAGCGCAAGCGCCTCACCCTGAAAGACCTGGCTGCCGAGATCGACGTGCATTACTCGACCATCTCGCGAGTGATGAACCCGGCCACGCGGCACCTGGTGGCTGAGGACGTGGCGGCCCGCATCCTGGAGGTTGCCGAGGCGCGCGGCTTTCGCCCCAACCGCATCGCGGCGGGGCTGCGCACCCAGCGTTCCGGACTGGTGGGCGTGGTGCTGCCCGATATTTCCAACCCGGTGTTTCCGCCCATCCTGGCCGGGATCGAATCCGTGCTGGCGCAGCAGGGCTACGTGCCGATCGTGGTCAATGCCGGTACCGACAAGAGCCGGCAGCGCTTTGTCATCGACCAGATGATCGGCCGGCAAGTCGAAGGACTGGTGCTTGCCACCGCAGAACGGGACGATCCGATCCTCGCCTACTGCCTTAAGCAGCATATCCCCGTGGTCACGGTCAACCGGGGCGATGACACGGGCCGGGTGTCCTGCGTGGTGAGCGACAACCTGCTGGCCATGCGGCAGACGGTCGACCACCTGGTCGGCCTGGGCCACCGCCGCATCGGGCATATTGCCGGGCCAGCCACGCTGTCGACCGGCTTCCTGCGTCGCGAGGGCTTTCTTCAGGCGGTCAAGCGCCACCGCCTGCGCCGCGGGGAATGGCAAGTCATGGAGGCCGCCAGCTATTCGCGCGAGGCCGGCCGGCTCGCATGCGAGCAGCTCTTCGCGGCATTTCCGCAGGTGACCGCTATCGCCGCCGGCAATGACCTGGTGGCGATGGGCTGCTACGACTACCTGCGCGAGCACGGCATGCGTTGCCCCGAGGATGTCTCGGTGGTGGGCCACAACGACATGCCTTTCGCCGACGCCCTGACGCCGCCGCTGACCACCGTGCGCATTGCCGTCCACGAAATGGGCGAGGAGGCTGCCCGCCTCCTGCTCAGGAAGATCGACAAGCCAGCCTCCGATGCCGTCACCGTGCAACTGACGCCGCAGCTGATCGTGCGGGGTTCCACGGCTGCGCCGCGCGCAGCGGAATAGCCGAGGGTCAATGCCCTGCTATCAGGCGTGGGCGCCGTCCTGGTAGGGATCGAAGCTGCGCGCCGGATCAGCGGACGGACCCGTGCGGTCCCACCCGGCCAGGATGCGTCCGCCCTTGTCGTACGGATCGACATTGCGCGCGCCCTCGGTGTACGGGTCGCGTGCGTCCAGCACGGCGCGGGCGCCGTCGGTGAATGCGTTGCGTGCGTCCTGCACGGAACGTGCGCCTTCGCTGAACGGATCGCGCGCACCGGGACCGGCGGCCTGGGCGCCGGCGGCGGCAGCTGCCAGGGCGAGGGCGAGAACAATGCGCTTGGTGAGATCGGTAATCATGGTCGGTTTCCTTGAGGTCTGGGTTGAACTGCGCGGCCGGGGGATCGTCTTGTCGACGCATGCCGTCGGTCCACGAGATGCATTAAAGGAAACCGGTGTATCTGCGCTATAGCGTGGAGACCCTGTTTCTGTCAGGGCACGTATCGTCCCCTGTGCTTGATACATAGCGGTACAAGAGGACCATGGGAGGCGCCTGCTGGCGTAGGTGGCAGGGAGGAGGCGCGCGGCGGCCGGAGCGCTTGCCGGATACCGCGCGCCCCGGGGAAGGTGGTGTAAAGGCCGCGCGCGTCCGCGAGCCGTCAGTTACCGGGCAACGCCGTACCGGGTAGCGGGCTGGTCACGCGAAAGATTGGGGCCGAGCGCGGCGCGTGCTGCCTCGAACGTGTTCCAGTCGGCCACGTCGGGCAACGACGGCACGGTAATCACCTCGCCCTGGTCCAGCCCTGCCAGGGCCGCGTCGACCAGGTCGTCGCCGCTCATGACTATCGATTGCGGCAGGTTCTCGACCGGCTGGCCGGCGGTGTCCCAGAACTCGGTGCGGGTGGCCCCCGGCAGGACCGCCTGGATGCGCACGCCCTTGCCCGCAAGCTCATGTTGCAGCGACTGGGTAAAGGCCAGCACAAACGCCTTGGTGGCGCCGTAAACACCGTTCAGGACCTCGGGCGCGACCGCCACGATCGAGGCGATATTGATGATGGTGCCCTCGCCGCGCGCAACGAACGCCGGGGCGGCGGCGTAGGTGAGCCGGGTCAGCGCCGTGACGTTGAGCTCGATCATTGCCTGCATGGTGTCGACATCCGATTGCAGCAGCGGTGCAGCGCCGCCGAAGCCGGCGTTGTTGACCAGCGTGGTGATGCTTGCATCCGTGCGCAGGATCTCTTCGATGCGTCGTACATCGGCTGCCTGGCCAAGGTCCGCGGTCACGATCTCGACCGAGCGGCCGGTATCGTCGGTAATCCGGCGGGCCAGTGCTTCCAGCCGCGCGCGGTTACGCGCCACCAGGATCAGGTCGTGGCCCCTGCGCGCCAGGCGCTCCGCATAGATGGCGCCGATGCCGGAAGAAGCACCGGTGATGAGGGCGGTGCCGGAATGGTTGTGCGTGGTCATGTCAAAGCTCCAGATTCAGTGAGGGCGGGGATGTTGGTGGCGGTCGGCGCTGGATCGGCCGGCTGCGTGAAGCCAAGATTAGGCGCACAATGGCGTTGGCACCAATGTCATAGATGCCACCTTTTCTGCCATCCGGGAAGGACACCTTCCTGCTGCCCTCGGGAGATCGACATGCATCACGTGGCCCTTGCCCTCTATCCCGGCTTCCAGGCGCTGAACCTCGCGGTCTCGACGGTGCTGGAGTTCGCCAACCGCTCGCTCGGAGAGCCGCTGTACAAGGTCCACCTGCTGTCCGAGCATGGCGGCCCCGTGTTGAGTTCCGGTGGCTTTTCCGTCGGCACCGAGCCGTTCGGCAAGCGTCGCTTCGACACCGTGCTGGTGGTGGGAGACAACGACGTGCTGCCCACGCCGCCCGCCCTGGTGAAGTTCCTGCAGCGTGCGGCGCGGACTTCGCGGCGCATCGGCGCCACCTGCACCGGTGCCTTCAACCTGGCCGAGGCCGGGGTGCTGGACGGCCGCCGCGCCACCACGCACTGGTACTACGCGGAGCAGTTGCGGCGGCGCTTTCCGAACGTCGGCGTGGAAGAGGACCGCATCTTCATCATCGATGGCCCGGTCTGGACCTCGGCCGGGATGTCGGCCTGCATCGACCTGGCGCTGGCGCTGGTGGAGAAGGACGCGGGCGCCGCGGTTGCGCGCGATGTGGCGAAGTTGCTGGTCGTGTATCACCGGCGCGCCGGCGGCCAGTCACAGTTCTCGGCACTGCTGGACCTGGAACCGCGCTCGGACCGCATTCGTGCCGCGCTGGATTTCGCGCGGCAGAACCTGCAACAGGAACTTTCGGTGGAACAACTGGCGGATGCGGCGCACCTGAGCCCGCGGCAGTTCGCGCGCGCATTTCGTGACGAGACCGGGCAGACCCCCGCCAAGGCCGTGGAGCACCTGCGCGTGGAGGCGGCCAGGCTGATGATGGAAGGCGGCCGCCATGCCATCGATGTGGTGGCGCGGGATACCGGCTTCGGCGACCGCGAGCGCATGCGGCGTGCGTTCCTGCGGGCGTTCGGCCAACCGCCGCAGGCGATCCGGCGCATGGCGCGCGGCGACGAACTGCAGACTGCGTAGGGGCGGCCGTGCCGGTACAGGGGCATGCAAGGAAGTCGGGTATCCGACTTGTTACCCCAGGTACCAATTCCTGTTCCGCGCCATGCCTTTATCCCAGGCGGGCGCGCACATAGAGTTGGTCGCGTGACCCTCACCTGATTGGAGCCAGCATGTCTGTGCAAGAACGTCTCGCAGCGCGCGGCCTGGTGCTGCCGCAGCCACCGCAGCCCCTGGGCAGCTATACCGCGGTCAGCCAGGCCGGCGACCTCCTGTTCATTTCCGGGCAGTTGCCCTTGCAGGATGGCAAGGTGGTCTGGCAAGGCCAGGTCGGCAAGGACCTGGATGTCGGGCAGGGCAAGCGTGCCGCCGAGCTGGCGGCGCTCAACGTGCTGGCGCAGATCCATGCCTACCTGGGTGGCTTCGAGCGCCTGGACCACATCGTCCGCGTCGACGGGCACATTTCCAGCGCGCCCGGCTGGTTCGGGCAGCCGGCGGTGCTCGACGGTGCCTCGGACCTGTTTGGCGAGGTGCTGGCAGAGAAGGCCGGCCACGCGCGCACCATTTCCTCGCACTTCCAGCAGCCGGCGAATGCGGCCGTGATCCTCGTGGTCATTGCCCAGATCCGGCCTGAATAAGCGCGGCGTGAGCCGCTACGCCGAGAACTTCTCGACCAGGAAGTCGACGAACGCCCGTACCCGGCGCGAGACGTGGCGCGCGGACGGGTACAGCAGCACAAAGGGGCGCGTACTGCCGCCGTAGTCCTTCAGCACCTCCACCAGCGTGCCGTCGCGCAGGTCCTGTTCCACCACGAAGCGGTAGGTCTGGAACAGGCCCGCGCCGGCGCGCACCAGAGTGGCCCCGCCCAGGATGTCTTCTGACGCCGCATACGAGCCGGCGGTCACGATATCCGTGTCCTCGCCGTTGACCCGGAACGTCCATGGGATCCGCCGGCCGCTGCTCGGGCGCTCGAACTGGATGCACTCATGCCTGAGCAGGTCCTCCAATGACTGCGGTGTGCCGGCACGCCGCAGATAGCCAGGCGTTGCCACCACCACCAGCTCCGCGTCTTCCAGCTTGCGCGCGATCAGGTTCGAGTCATCCGGCGCACGCCCGCGCACCGACAGGTCATAGGTGTCATCGGCGAAATCCACGTTGCGGTTGCTGATGTGCACGTCGATCTCGACTTCGGGGTAGCGCTCGCGGAATGCCGGCAGCACTGGCAGCACGCGATAGTGCGCGTAAGGGGTCGGCAGGCTGATCCGCAAGCGCCCCGCGGGGGCAGCCTGCTGGCCGCTGATCTGCCGCTCCGCGTCCACCAGCTGCGCCAGTGCGCCGCGGCTCTGCTCGAAATACACCCGGCCTTCGTCGGTCAGGCGGATCTGCCGCGTGGTCCGCACGAACAGCCGCACCCCCAGGCGCTCTTCAAGCCTTTGCACAGTGCGGCTGACTGCGGGCGGTGTCACGCCCGCGGCCACTGCCGCCGCGGTAAAGCTGCCCAGCTCCGCGGCCAGGCAGAACAGCTCGATGCTGCCAAGCTGAAGGTCATCGAATTGCCGTTTCATTTCTTTGCTTGCGACCGCAGGCCGCACCGGATCAAGCGATGTATCCATCATATGTGCGCCACTGGCAGAAGTCGATGTCCGGGCCGTGGCCTGCGCCGAAGTGACCACGAGGCTGCGCACGCCAGGCGCGCCGGAGGATTCGTCCCGCTCCATTTGTGCTTGTGGCGCAAGACTGTTTGTGCCGCCAGGGTCTTCGAATACGGAAGCGAATTGCCTAGATTGGAACCCATCGGAGCCGCCGGCCCGATCGGCAAACAAGCCGATTCAATCTACATCGAGGTTCAAGAAAATGAGTGCAGCACAGAAAGTCGTAGTCGTCACGGGCGCATCGCAAGGCATTGGCGCCGAACTGGTCAAGGCGTTCCGGGAGCGCGGCCATCGCGTTGTCGCCACGGCGCGCACCATCAAGCCGTCGGACGACCAGGACATCCTGGCAGTCGCCGGCGATATCGCCGATCCGTCCACGGCGCGCCGCGTCGTCGCCGAGGCCGTGGCAAGGTTCGGCCGCATCGACACCCTGGTCAACAACGCCGGCATCTTCGTCGCCAAGCCGTTCACCAGCTATACCGACGAGGACTACGCGGCCGTCACCGGCATCAACCTGACGGGCTTCTTCCATATCACGCAGCTGGCCATCGCCGAAATGGAGAAGCACCGCAGCGGCCACGTGGTCAGCATCACAACCAGCCTGGTCGACCATGCGATCAGCGGGGTGCCGTCGGTGCTGGCCTCGCTGACCAAGGGTGGCCTGAACGCCGCGACCAAGTCGCTTGCCATCGAGTACGCCAGGACCGGCATCCGCGCCAACGCGGTCGCGCCCGGCATCATCAAGTCGCCGATGCATGCGCCGGAAACCCATGAGGCGCTGGGCGCCCTGCACCCGGTGGGGCATATGGGCGAGATGCGCGATATCGTCGATGCGGTCCTGTATCTCGACAACGCGCCGTTCGTCACGGGCGAGATCCTGCATGTAGACGGCGGCCAGAGCGCAGGGCATTGAGCGGACACCCCCGCGGCGCGCGCCAGCGCACCGCGGGTGTTACCCGACGGCGCGACGGGGGAATACCCGTCGCGCCGTATTGCGTTAATCTTTCGGTGCCCGGCGCCGCGCCTGGCGGTTTTCAATCAATCTGCCAAGGTGACGCCGATGGAAGCACACACCGACCACATCCTGATCGTGGATGACGACCGCGAAATCCGTGAACTGGTCTCAACCTACCTCACCAAGAACGGCTTGCGCGTTACCGTGGTGCCTGACGGGCGGCACATGCGATCGTTCCTGGACGTCAACAGCGTCGACCTGATCGTGCTGGATGTAATGATGCCGGGCGAGGATGGCCTGGTGCTGTGCCGTGAACTGCGGGCGGGCAAGCACAAGGCCACCCCGGTGCTGATGCTGACCGCGCGCAGCGACGAGACCGACCGCATCATCGGCCTGGAAATGGGCGCCGACGACTATCTTGCCAAGCCTTTCGCCGCACGCGAGCTGCTGGCCCGCATCAAGGCGGTGCTGCGGCGGACCCGGATGCTTCCGCCCAACCTGCAGATCACCGAGGCCGGGCAGCTGCTTGCATTTGGCGACTGGCAGCTCGACACCACCGCGCGCCACCTGATTGACCAGGATGGCGTCATCGTCGCGCTGAGCGGCGCGGAATACCGGCTGCTGCGCGTCTTTGTCGACCATCCGCAGCGCGTGCTCAACCGCGACCAGCTGCTCAGCCTCACGCAGGGCCGCGAAGCGGAAATGTTCGAGCGCTCGATCGACCTGCTGGTCAGCCGCTTGCGCCAGCACCTCAGGGACGACGCGCGCGAGCCCCGCTACATCAAGACCGTGCGCAGCGAGGGCTATGTCTTCTCGACGCCCGTGGAGATCCGGGAGGCACGCCAGTGAATCTCCGTGCCTTGCCCTGGCCCCGTACGATGGGCGCGCGGCTGTTCCTGATCCTGCTGGCCGGCCTCATCGTCGCCCATGGCCTGTCGTTCGGCGTACTGTTTGCCGAGCGCTACATCACCGCGCGCAAGGTCATGCTCGGCACCCTGGAGACCGACGTCTCCACCTCGATCGCCATCCTCGACCGCCTGCCCGCGGCGGAGCGCCCGCAGTGGCTGCGCCACGTGAATCGCGGCGCCTACCAATACATCCTGGGGCCGGGGCTGCCAGGCGTGCCGGAGATGTCCGCGCAGGCCACGGAAGTCGCCGACCGGATCATGGAAGCGAGCGGCGGCCGCTTCCCGGTCAGGGTCGAGTCCATCCCCGGCCAGGGCAAGCGCATGCAGGCCCACCTGACCCTCAGCGATGGCAGCCCGCTGACCATCGACGTGCATCCGAAGCCGACGCCGGTGGCGCAATGGCTGCCTTATGTGCTGCTTATCCAGTTGCTGCTGCTGATCCTGTGCTGCTGGCTTGGCGTGCGCCTGGCGATCCGCCCGCTGGTGGCGCTGGCCAATGCCGCCGACGCGCTCGACCCGAATGCCAGGACCCAGCCGCTGGGCGAGACCGGGCCCACCGAACTGGTGCGCGCCGCGCGCGCATTCAATGCCATGCGCGAACGCATTGCCCGCTTTGTCGAGGAGCGCGTGCAGATTCTGGCCGCGATTTCCCACGACCTGCAGACGCCGATCACGCGGATGAAGCTGCGCGCAGAAATGACGGAAGACTCTGAGGAAAAGAGGAAGCTGGTGCAAGACCTCACCGAGATCGAAACGCTGGTGAAGGAGGGGCTGGCCTACGCGCGCGCCATGCATGGCGATGGCGAGACGCCGTCGCGGATCGACATCGGCTCGTTCGTCGAGAGCCTGGTCTACGACTACCAGGACACCGGCAAGGCCGTCACCATCCTGCAGCGTGCCGGCGGCACCCTCGACACGCGCCCGCACGCCTTGCGCCGCATCCTGACCAACCTGACCGACAACGCCCTCAAGTTCGGCGGGGCGGCGGAGCTGAGCGTGCACCGCGAGGACGGCGGCGCGGTGACCATCAGCGTGCTCGACCGCGGGCCCGGCATCCCGGCTGAGCAGCTGGAGTCCGTGCTGCAGCCGTTTGTCCGGCTTGAGGCATCGCGCAACCGGGAGACCGGCGGCACCGGCCTGGGCCTGGCGATTGCGCACCAGCTTGCGCTGGCCATCGGCGGCTCACTGACGCTGCGCAATCGCGAGGGCGGTGGCCTGGAGGCGCGGCTCAGGGTGGGCTGAGCCGCCGCCCGCTACGTTACCAGCCACCCCCCAGCGCACGGAACGTTGCCACCGCCGCGCGGGCATTGTCGGCGCCCACACGTGCCTGCTGGTCGCGCGCGGCCAGCAGCAGGCGGTCTTCCTCCAGCACTTCGAACAGGCTGACCGCGCCGCCCTTGTAGGCGTCCTCGGCGGCGCCGCGCGAGCGCGCGTGGGCAGCCACTTCCACTGTCAGCTCCTTGCCCTGCAACTCCAGCTGGGTCAGCGTGATGATCGCGTTTTCCACGTCCTCGGTGGCGCGCAGCATGGCCTTGCGGTAGGTGGCCAGGGCTTCGGCGTTGGCGCCTTTGGCCTGCGCCACTTCGGCATCGACCCGGCCGAAGTCGAACAGCCGCCAGCGCAGTCCCGCGATCGCGGCGGGCTGGAAGGCGGACCCGGTGAACAGCTTGCCGGCGGAGAGGCTCTCGAAGCCGAGCAGCGCTGACAGCGACAGCTTCGGGTAGTACTCGGCAGTGGCCACGCCGATGCGGGCACTGGATGCCGCCAGCCGGCGCTCCGCGGCAATCACGTCCGGGCGGCGTTGCAGCAGGTTGGCCGGACCTTGCGCCACGGCGATCTGCGGCACGGCGGTGCGCTCGGTCGGCGTCAGGAGTTCAGCGGCATAGGTGCCCGGATGCGCGCCCATCAATACATCGAGCCGGTTCAGCTGTGTCTCCAGTTCGATCTGCAGCGGCGGGATGGTCACGCGGGTCTGTGCCAGCTGTGCTTCCGCCTGCGCGCGTTCCCGCTCGGCGCCGATGCCATCGGCCAGCCGCAGCTGCACCAGCTCGAGCAGCTTTGCATTGGTCCGCACCTGCTGTTGCGCGATGGCGATGCGCTGCTGCGCGCCGCGCACGCGGAAGTAGGCATCGGCCGCTTCGGCGGCTACCAGCACGCGCACGCCCATGTGCTCGGCTTCCGCGGCCTGGGCCTCCGCGCTGGCGGCCTCTGCGCCGCGCCGCAGGCCGCCGGCCACGTCGATCTCCCAGCTTGCTCCCACACCAGCGCTGTACACCGTCTTGTTGCGCTCAAAGCCCGGCGCGTTCTTGCCGAGGCTGCCCAAAGGCCCTTCCAGCGACTGGCGCTGCCTGGCCACGCTGCCGGACAACGATGCCTGCGGCAGCAGTTCGGCGCCGGCGTGGCTGGCCGCGGCGCGGGCCTGGTCGACCCGCGCAATCGCCGCCGCCAGGTCGAGGTTCTGCTCCAGCGCGCGCTGGATCACGCGCGTCAGCGCGGGATCGTCAAAGCCCAGCCACCAGCTGTCCAGTGACGGCGCGGGCTGCGTGGCCTCGCGGGCGTCCAGTGCCGCTGCGTGCGGGTAGGCCGCGGGCATGTCCGAGGCCGGCATGTGGTAATCGGGGCCGGCCGCGCAGGCCACCAGGGTGGCCGCGGCGCTGGCCGCAAGCAGGGTGGGCAGGAGGCGGGCGATACCGGCGCGGGTGCGCCGGAGCGGGGGGCGGAATGGACTTTGGGGCATGACGGACACCTTTCAACAGCGACGAATAAAGCACAAGCCAAAAACTAACTTGCATGATGATAGTTACTACTCTAGACTAACTTTCAAATTGATAGCAACCCCAATTTCGGAGGAAGCCACTCATGCAGAGAAAGCCGCTTGCTGAGACGCCTTGCCCCATCGCTCGCACGCTGGCCTGCGTTGCCGACAGCTGGAGCCTCCTGATCCTGCGCGAAGCGTTCTATGGCGTGACGCGCTTTGATGAGTTCCAGCAGAACCTGGGCATCGCCCCCAACATGCTGACCCGCCGCCTGAACTCGCTGGTCGAGGACGGCTTGCTGGAGCGCCGCCCCTACTGCGACCGCCCGCCCCGTTCCGAGTACATCCTGACCGAGCGCGGCTATGACTTCCGCCCGGTCCTGCTGGCCATGCTGGCCTGGGCCAACAAGCATCTCGCGCCCGAGGGCCAAAGCGTGCAGCTCGTCAACCGACTCACTGGCGAGCGTGTCGAGCCGGTACTGGTCGATGCCGCCAGCGGCCGCCCCGTCACCGACCCCGATTTCCACATCGTCCCCGGGCCGGCGGCTACCGACGGCCTGCGGCGCCGGCTGGACCGCTCGGCCGAAGCCTGACCCGAACTATCCCGAACCCTACCGAACCCTCCACCCATGCCGCCTCGCAGGCGGGATAAGTCCTGAAAGCAGAAAGGAAGTGCCATGAGCAGTAATACGCTGACTGAACGGGCGGGTACCGAACCCGTTCCCGCTTCGAAATCCAAGGCCAGCCCCAGGCGGCTGCTGGCGACCGGCGCGCTGGTTGTGGCCGGATTGGCCGCAATCGGATACGGCTACCACTGGTGGACATCGGCTCGCCACCTGCAGCGTACCGACGACGCCTACGTCGGCGGCGATGTCACGGTGATCGGCGCCAAGGTCGGGGGCTACATCGCGGAAGTCGCGGTGACGGACAACCAGACGGTCCACGCGGGCGATGTGCTGGTGCGTATCGACGACCGCGACTACCGCGCTGCACTGGCCAAGGCCGAAGGCGCCGTGGCGGCGCAACAGGCACTGCTGGCAAACCTGGATGCCACCGCGCGCCTGCAGGAGGCGGTCATCGCCCAGGCCAAGGCCGGCATCGCGGCCACCAATGCCGACACCGTACGGGCGCGCGACGACCAGGTGCGCTACGCCAGCCTGGTGGCGAAGGCGGCTGTCTCCATCCAGAGCTCGCAGAAGGCTGACTCGGACTACAAGCAGGCCCAGGCCAATGGCGAGAAGGCGCGTGCGGCGCTGCTGGCCGCGCAGCGCCAGCTGGACGTGATCGGCACGCAGAAGCAGCAGGCGCAGGCGTCGCTGGCGCAGGCGACCGCCGAGCGCGACATCGCGAAGCTGAACCTTGGCTATACGGAACTGCGCGCGCCCGTGGACGGCACCGTGGGCAACCGGCGCGCCCGCGTCGGCGCCTTTGCCGGTGCCGGCAGCCAGTTGCTGTCCATCGTGCCGGCCAGCGGGCTGTGGGTGGACGCCAACTTCAAGGAAGGGCAACTGGCGCACATGCGCCCCGGCATGCCGGTCGAAATTGAAGCCGATGTGCTGCCGGGGCGGGTCTTCCATGGCCACGTCGCCAGCCTGGCGCCGGCCACCGGTGCGCAGTTCAGCGTGTTGCCGCCGGAGAATGCCACCGGCAACTTCACCAAGATCGTCCAGCGCGTGCCGGTGCGGATCCGCCTGGACGAGCAGGATGCCCGGCTTGGGGTCCTGCGCCCGGGGCTGTCGGTGATCGCCCAGGTCAACACGCAGCCAGGCAAGCAGGTGCAGTGATGACCACGGCTACCCTGACCACCCCTGCGTCCGCCGTGGCGATGCCGGACGAGATGTCCACTGCCGCCAAGGTGTTCGCCTTCAGCACGATGTGCGTGGGCATGTTCATCGCCTTGCTCGATATCCAGATCGTCTCCGCCTCGTTGCGCGATATCGGCGGCGCGCTCTCGGCCGGCGCCGATGAAACCGTGTGGGTGCAGACCAGCTACCTGATCGCCGAGATCATCGTCATTCCCTTGTCTGGCTGGCTGTCGCGCGTGATGTCGACGCGCTGGCTGTTCGCCGCCTCCGCGGCGGGCTTCACGGTGGCCAGCCTGCTGTGCGGGGTGGCGTGGGACATCAACAGCATGATCGTGTTCCGGGCGCTGCAAGGTTTCCTGGGCGGCTCGATGATCCCGATGGTGTTCACCACGGCCTTTGCCTTCTTCGTCGGCCCCCAGCGTGTCATCGCCGCCGCCACGGTCGGCGGGCTGGCCTCGCTGGCGCCGACGCTGGGGCCCACCATCGGCGGCTGGATCACCGATCACTATTCCTGGCACTGGCTGTTCTTCATCAACCTGGTGCCGGGTATCTTCGTCACCATCGCCGTGCCGCTGCTGGTCAAGATCGACCGGCCCGACTGGTCGCTGGTGCGCGGTGCCGATTACCTGGGCATGGTGCTGATGGCGCTGTTCCTGGGTTGCCTCGAATACACGCTGGAGGAAGGGCCGCGCTGGGACTGGTTCGGCGACGACGTGATCCTGGCCACCGCCTGGATCTCCGGCCTGTCGGGCGTGGGCTTCATCTGGCGCACGCTGACCTATGCCAACCCCGTGGTGGACCTGCGCGCGCTCAAGGACCGGAACTTCGCGCTCGGCTGCTTCTTCTCCTTTGTCACCGGCATCGGCATCTTTGCCACCATCTACCTGACGCCGCTGTTCCTGGGGCGCGTGCGCGGCTTCAGCGCGCTCGATATCGGGCTGGCGGTGTTTTCCACGGGCGTGTTCCAGATGGCATCGATCCCGCTCTATGCCTTCCTGGCCAACCGGGTCGACCTGCGCTGGTTGATGATGATCGGCCTGGGGCTGTTCGCGGTGTCGATGTGGTACTTCGCGCCCATCACGCACGACTGGGGCGCGGCGCAACTGCTGCTGCCGCAGGCGCTGCGCGGCATGGCCCAGCAGTTCGCGGTGGCGCCCACGGTGACACTGACCCTGGGCAGCCTGCCGCCGGAGCGGCTCAAGCTTGCGTCCGGGCTGTTCAACCTGATGCGCAACCTGGGCGGGGCCATCGGCATCGCCGCCTGCGCGACCGCGCTCAACAACCGCGGCAACCTGCACTTCCTGCGCGAGGCAGAGCACCTGAACATCCGTAATGAAGCCATGGGCAACCTGTTGCAAGGGATCAGCGACCAGTTCGTCGCGGTCGGGCACGATGCCCTCGATGCGCAGACCGCCGCCCTCAGGCAATTGTGGGGACTGGCCTGGCGCGAGGCGCAGACCCAGACCTTTGGCGACATCTTCCTGCTGATCCTGGTCTGCTTCGCGATCGCCACCGCCATGGTGCCGCTGATGCGCAAGGTTGCAGCGCCGAAGGGTCCGTCGGCAGACGCGCATTGATTGTGGAACGACCATGAAAGTCAGTCTGTGCAATCGGCTCCTGCCTGTCGCGCTGATCGTGGCGAGCGCCACGGTGGCATATGCGGGGGAGCGCCCGCGCGAAAACGGTGTGGCGTGCGCTCGTGCAGCTAATGCCTATTGCAATCTTCCAGATCAGGGCAATAGGCCAATGCCGCAAGGCGTGCCGCAGGGAGAGTCCGCTTGACCGGCGTGCCAGTCCTTCAGCCGGGCTGCTTTGTATCGAAGTATGTCGCCATCGCGGATACATACACAGCGATACAAATCCCCTGAAATCCGACACATTCCGCTTGCCATGGCCTCCTAGACTCGTGCTCACATTGATCACGCAAACGGGAGAAGCAAATGTCGAAGACAGTCGATCTACCTCGTCGAGGCTTTCTGGGTGCAGCGGCAGTGACGCTGGCCACCGCGCCGTTCGGGCTGCCGCAGGCCGCCCGCGCGCAAACCGGTGTGTCGAAGGCGCCGGCGCTGCCCTTGACCACGCCGGGCACCCATGCCAGCTTCGCGCCGGTCAAGCAAGTCAACGCCGGCGTGCTCAATATCGGCTACGCCGAGGCCGGCCCTGCCACCGGGCCGGTCGCGCTGCTGCTGCACGGCTGGCCCTACGACATCCACAGCTTTGTCGACGTGGCACCCCTGCTGGCGGCCCGCGGCTATCGCGTGATCATTCCCCACCTGCGTGGCTTTGGCTCGACGTCCTTCCTGTCTGCCGACACCATGCGCAACGGCCAGCCCGTAGCGATAGCCGCCGACATGATCGCGCTGATGGACGCGCTGAATATCCGCAATGCTGTAGTGGCCGGCTTTGACTGGGGCGCGCGCACCGCCGACATCATGGCGGCGATCTGGCCGGACCGCTGCAGGGGGCTGGTCGCGGTCAGCGGCTACCTGATCGGCAGCCAGGCAGCCGGCAAGCAGCCGCTACCGCCCGAGGCCGAGCTCCAGTGGTGGTACCAGTTCTATTTCTCCACCGACCGGGGCCGCGCCGGCTACCAGAAGTACACCCACCAGTTCGCCAGGCTGATCTGGAAACTGGCATCGCCGCAATGGCAGTTCGATGATGCGACCTTCAACCGCAGCGCCGCCGCCTTCGACAATCCCGACCACGTCGAAATCACCATTCACAACTACCGCTGGCGGCAGGGGTTGGCCAGCGGGGAAGCCAGGTTCGACGACCTCGAGAAGCGGCTCGCCACGGCACCCGCCATCGGCGTGCCCACCATCACCATCGAGGGCGATGCCAACGGCGCGCCGCACCCCGAGCCGAGCGCCTATGCCAGCAAGTTCACGGGCCGCTACGAGCACCGGGAACTGACAGGCGGGATCGGCCACAACCCGCCGCAGGAAGCGCCCACGGCGTTTGCGCAGGCGGTGCTCGATGTAGACAGGCGCTGACGCATGAGGGGCGCAATGCGCAGATTGCTGATACTGGCTGCCATGACGCTGTCAGCGCTGGCATCGGAGCTGGGCGGCGCTGGCCATCGGTGCGCATGGTCGGGCATGCCCCGGACCATGCGCCCGGATAAGCGGGCACGAAACAAGGGCGGCCCGGGCGCTGAAGGCATTGCCATGCTTCAGCGCCCGCCGCCGCCCGCCTGCCGCGCTCAGCGCAGCGACCTGAACGCTGCGCGCAACTCTTGAGCGAACAGCTGCGGCTCTTCCCATGCCGCGAAGTGTCCCCCCTTGTCGACCTTGTTGAAGTAGGTCAGCCGGGGGTAGGCGCGCTCGGCCCAGGTGCGCGGGGCTTGATAAAGCTCGCCGGGAAATACCGTCACGCCTACAGGCACCTTGATCTGTCCTGTCATCTGCTCCGCGGCGTTGAAGTTGTTGGTGTTGTTCTCCCAATATAGCTGCGCGGACGACGTGGCGCTGTTGGTGAGCCAGTAGAGCGTGATGTCGTCGAGCATCTCGTCCCTGGTCAGCGAGCGCTCGGGGTTGCCACCGCTGAAGGTCCAGGCGGCAAACTTGTCATAGATCCATGCCGCCTGCCCTGCGGGGGAATCCGCCAGGCCATAGCCCACGGTCTGCGGGCGGGTCACCATCATCGCGGCATAGCCGCCGCCCAGCGTATATAACTTGTTCATCGACTCGAAGGCTGACCTTTCGGCGGCGGACAGGCCGGCCGGCGCTGCTTCGCCGTTCTTCAGCGCCCGGGCGACGTCCGCTGGCACGGTGGCGGGCATATTGACGTGAATGCCGAGCAAGCCCTGTGGTGCCTGGCGGCCCTGCGCATGCGCCACGACCGAGCCCCAGTCGCCGCCCTGTGACACATAACGTGTGTAGCCCAGCCGCTTCATCAACACATCCCACGCACCTGCAATGCGGTCGGGACCCCAGCCGGTCCCGACGGGTTTGCCGGAGAAGCCGTAGCCGGGCATCGACGGAATCACCACATCGAAGGCGTCCTCGGCACGGCCGCCGTAGGCGGTGGGATCGGTGAGCGGGCCAATCACCTTCAGCAGTTCAAAGACCGAGCCCGGCCAGCCGTGGGTGATGACGAGCGGCAGCGCATTGGGATGGCGCGATCGCACATGCAGGAAGTGGATGTCGAGCCCGTCGATCCTGGTGACGAACTGGGGGTAGGCGTTCAGCTTTTGCTCTGCCTTGAACCAGTCGTAGTCGTTGCCCCAATAGCGCACCAGTTCCTGGATCTTCGCCAGCTGCACGCCCTGCGATTGATCGGATACCGTCTCGCGGTCTGGCCAGCGCGTGGCGGCGATGCGCTGGCGCAGGTCGGCCAGTGCCGCTTGCGGGAAGCTGGCGTGGAAGGGGCGAATGGATGCGTCCTCGGTCGCCGCGCGTTGCGGGATTGCGCCGCCTTCGGCGGCCGGCGATGCCTGGGCGTGGCTTGGCAAGGCCAATTGAGCCAGGCATAAAGCGATCGTGGCGATGGCAGGTGCCGTGCGTGCTGCGTGGAGTTTCATGTCGATACCAGGTAGAGGGAAAGTGGAATCCGGTCAGCGGCGTGTCGTTGGCGGGTGCACGTCGGGTTTCGGCTGATACACCGCGGCGGCGTAGATGGCATCCGCAACCTGCTTCGGCCTTGACAGCTGCGGTACGTGGCTCGTCGGCAGTGTCACGATGCGGGCGGAGATCTTCTGTGCCATCGCTTTCTGCAAGGCGGGCTGGATCATGTGATCCTGCTCGCTGAGGATGTACCAGGACGGCCTGGTCCGCCATGCGGCAACCGTGACCTTGTCCTCGAAGCTCTTGCCGCTGACGGGTCCCTGTGTCGCCGCCATGATCCGGGTCTGGGCCGCTGGCACGTCCTGGGCGAAGTGTTTGGACATCCCCTCGGGCGTCAGCGTCAGGAAACCGTCCTTGTCAGCGACGATGAAGCTGGATCCCGCGGGCTTTGGGTAATCCTTGGCCAGGTCCGCCACCGACTGGTTTTCCGAAGGTGCAAACGCCGCGACATAGACCAGGGCCTTGACGCGCTCATGCTGTCCGATTTCAGAGATCACCACACCGCCCCAGGAATGCCCCACCAGCACGACCGGTCCGGCCTGCTTGTCGAGCGCGCGGCGCGTGGCGGCCACGTCGTCGGCCAGGGAAGACAGCGGGTTCTGGACCGATACAACATTCAGTCCCCTGGACTGGAGCAGGGCAATGACCTTGTCCCAGGCCGATCCGTCGGCAAAGGCGCCGTGCACAAACACCACCGTGGTAGCGCGGGTGTCAGCAGCCGGTGCGGCGGCGGCTGTGCTCGCAGCGGCTGCAAGGCTGCTGACGGTGGCAACAAGCGCCGCAGTCCTGATGAACGTATTCAATGTCTTCATGCGATTCCCCTTAAGGGTCAGGTACTAATGGGATTGGAGAGTGGCCGCTCTGCCGGCATCGGCAGCCCGGGTCAGACGGTGAGGGCGGCCACGCAAAGGGCGGTCCCGAAGGCATACGTTCCAAGGGCACCAACGGCGCGGGCCGGATTCGGCCTGGACATGGAGGGCCAGGCAAGCAGTGCAACCACCAGGAGCACGCGACAGGCAGTTGCACCTGCCATGCACCAGACCGCCCAGCCAGGCGGATGCTGAGTTCCGAGGTACAGGAAGAGCAGCGCAAGGAACGGCGCGTACTCGGTGGTGTTGCCATGAGCGCGGATCAGCCGTGCCAGCAGTTGATCGGGCTCGGATGGGTAGCCGCTCAGTACGCCGATCCTGGACCGCTGCACCGAGGTGGCGAGTCCGAGCGAGAACAGAAGCAGACCGAGGACAGTGGTGCAGGCCAGCGCAATGATGTTCATTCGATACCTCGTGGATGGTCGATAGCGCGCATTGGGAGAAGCCCATCGGGAGTTGATTGACAGTTTCAGGATAGGGTCCTAGCCTTTGTCCTGAATGACGAACTTCCCTCGTTTCAGGACAACATGAACCAAATCGGCCTCGTGCTCTTCCCCGGCTTTCAGATGCTCGATTTGGCGGCGGTGTCGGTCTTCGAGATGGCTAACCTCGAAGTGCGGGTCCCGGCCTACGAAATCCATGTCGTCTCGGAACGCGGCGGGGCCGTGAAGAGTTCAATGGGCACGGCGATCCAGACCACCGCGATGGATCCGCTGGCTTTTGACACGCTGATGGTTGGGGGCGCTACCTCGGTGCCGGCGCCATCGCCCAGGCTGCTGCGCCTGCTAGGCCATGCACTCGAGCCGACCAGGCGCATGGCCAGCATCTGCACAGGGGCGTTCATCCTCGCCGAGGCCGGCATCCTGGACGGCCGGCGGGCTACTACGCATTGGCACCATGCCAGTACGCTGCGGCAGCGCTTTCCTGCGGTGCGCGTCGAAGACGACCGCATCTTTGTCCGGGACGGAACGGTGTGGACATCGGCCGGCATGACGGCATGCATCGACCTTGCGCTGGCACTGGTAGAGCAAGACCTGGGGACCGACGTGTCGCGCGCAGTCGCGAAGAAGCTCGTGGTTCATCACCGCCGTGCCGGGGGGCAGTCCCAGTTCTCGATGCTGTCGGAACTGGAATCGAGGTCAGAGCGCATACAAGCGGCATTGACCTACGCCAGGAATCATCTGCACCAGGATCTGTCGGTGGAGCTGCTCGCCAGCGCCGCCAACATGAGCCCGCGGCATTTCAGCCGCGAGTTCCGGCAGAGCACGGGCCAGTCCCCGGCACGTGCCGTCGAGCGCTTGCGCGCCGACACGGCCCGCCTGCTCGTGGAAGCCGGCACGCTGACGATCGAGCGCATCGCCAGCAAGACCGGCTTCTCCGACCCGGAGCGCATGCGCCGGGCGTTCTTGCGGATTTTCGGCGAGCCGCCGCAATCCCTCAAGCGTGCCGCCCGTGCGCGGCGCAGCGAAGAGCCGGCCGCCGTGTGACGGACGGCCAGGCGCTGTGCGTCACGCTATTCGGGACACCGGCGCATGATAATATTCGCATGCGAACAAAATCTCACCCTTTATGACGCACCAGACATGGAACATCGCCTCGTCTACCTGTTGAACGTGGGTCAGCGGCGCCTGCAGCGGTGGTCACAAGCGCGCACTGCCGCGGGTGGCGTGACATCAGCCCAGGCCGGACTGCTTTTCTTCCTGGGCAGCAACGATGGCGCGCTGACGAGCGAGGCTGCCGCGGCGCTGGACCTGGGCGCGCCCGGGATGAGCGGCCTGGCCGACCGGACCGAAAGGGCCGGCCTGATCGAGCGCCGGCCGGACGAGAACGACGGCCGTGCCTCGCGCCTGTGGCTGACGGAGGCAGGGCGCCTGGCGCGCCAGCGTTCCAAGGCGAGCATGAAGGCATTGAATACCAGGCTCACCGAAGGTTTCACCGCCGCCGAGATCGACGTGGTGGCGCGCTGGCTGACCAGCCTGCAGACAAAGTTTCCGGCCGCGGACGAGGGCGAGGTGTAGCCTCGCAGCGGCCGGAGAGCGAGGCAGTCGACTCACTGCGCGGCAACCCTGGTGAAGTCTGGTTTGCGCTTTTCGGCGAAGGCCGAGAATGCTTCCCGGGCTTCCGCACTGGCCAGCCGCTCCTCGAACCTGGCGCTTTCGCTGTTCATCTGCGAAACCAGTTTTTCCGCATTGCGCATGAGCTGTTTCATTGCGCTCAGGGAGCCGGCCGGCCTGGCGGCAATCTTCTCGGCCATCCGGCGCGCATCCGTGCGCAGCTGGTCATTGGCGCAAACCTTGTTCGCGATGCCCCATGCCAAGGCCGTTTGCGCGTCAAGCGGCTCGCCCAGCGCGAACATCTCGAAAGCCCTGACGTGCCCGATCCGCAGCGGGAGCAGGTAACTCGAAGCCGCTTCGGGAACCAAGGCGAGATTGACGAAAGGCGTGATCAGTTGCGCGTCCTGGCCGAGCACCACGTAATCACAATGCAGCAGCATGGTGGTCCCGACGCCGACGGCCTTGCCATTGACCGCGGCGACAATCGGTACGGTCGAATTGGCAAGGGCGCGCAGGAAGCGATGCACGTGACGTTCGCTGGGGCCATTTCCCGACGCGATCGCCGCGAATTCGCCGAGATCATTGCCGGCCGTAAAGCTGTCCCCGTCCCCCTGCAGCAGCAATACCCGGATAGCCCGGTCCTGCTGTGCCTGCTCGATGGTGTCGGCAAGTGCGCCGTACATCTCGTTCGTCAAGGCGTTCATCTTGTCCGGCCGCGCAAGCGTCATGGTCAGCACGCCGCCGGTGAGGTCAATGCGGATTTCGGGGGTCATTGGTCGGTCTCCAGGTGAGAGTTGCACGCTGCCGTGCAGGCATCGCGATTAAGTTCGCATGCGAAGTATATAGATAGTTCGTGTGCGAAGTAAACGGTTGAGGCCGGGCAGTGTGCGGAATCGGCGTCTGGGCGGCGGTGCCCTCCACATAGACGGTGTGGGCAGGGGCGTGCTTCCGGTGCCTCGCGGGCGCGGAATACAGCACAAGCGAAAAACGAACTTGCATGATGATAGTGACTACCCTAGACTGACTTTCAAATCGATAGCAAGTAGTGTCTCTCGAGGAAGCCAATCATGCAGAAGAAGCCACTTGGCGAAACGCCGTGTCCGATCGCTCGCACCGCGGCCCGCGTCGCCGACAGCTGGAGCGTATTGATCCTGCGCGAAGCCTTTTACGGCGTGACCCGGTTCGACGAGTTCCAGCAAAACCTGGATATCGCGCCCAATATGCTCACGCGTCGCCTGAACTCGCTTGTCGAAGAAGGCATGCTTGAGCGTCGCCAGTACTGCGACCGCCCGCCCCGCTCCGAGTACATCCTGACCGAGCGCGGGCGCGATTTCCGCCAGGTGCTGCTGGCGATGCTGGCCTGGGGCAACAAGCATCTCGCGCCTGAAGGCGAAAGCGTGCAGTTGACGAATCGGCGCACCGGCGTGCGCGTGGAACCTGTGCTGGTCGACGCCGCCAACGGGCGCCCGGTCACCGATGCCGACTATCACCTTGCACCCGGCCCCGCCGCCAGTGACCGCGTGCGCCAGCGGTTGTCGCGCTCGACAGACGCCTGAGCCGGATTTCCCGCGCAGCCAATTCTTGTTGCAACCTTCAAGACCCGGCTACCGGGCGCATACCGCATGGAGTGCGTGCGGCCGATTGAAACTGATTGTTTGGTAGGGAGAATGCGATGCATGCAAGAGATGTCGTGCTGTGCCAGCCGGTGCGCACCGCCATTGGCGCCTACAACGGCTCACTGAAGACCGTTCCGGCGGTTGATCTCGGCGCCGCAGCGATACGGGCAACCGTGGCACGGGCGGGAATCGATCCAGGCGAGGTCGGCAGCGTGGTGTTCGGAAATGTGATCCAGGCCGGCAACCGCATGAACCCGGCCCGGCAGGCTGCCATTGGGGCAGGGCTGCCGGTTTCGGTTCCGGCGATGACCGTCAACCGCGTTTGCGGCTCGGGGGCCCAGGCCATCGCCACGGCAGCGGACGAGGTACGGCTCGGCTATGTAGATATCGCCATCGCCGGCGGCATGGAGAACATGGATCGCGCGCCATACCTGATGCCGTCCGGCCGCTGGGGTCAACGCATGGGCGATTCCGTCCTGTACGACAGCATGCTGCACGACGGCCTGTTTGACGCCTTCTCCGGTGAGCACTCCGGATGGCATACCGAGGACCTTGTCGCCCGCTACGCGCTGACCCGCGAGGCCCAGGACCGCTGGGCCGAGCGTTCGCAGCGGAATTTCGCGCTGGCGCAGGCGAACGGGCGATTCACCGGCCAGATTGCCGGGGTGGCGACCAAAGGGAAGGGCGGTACGGCCATGTTCGAAGTGGACGAAGCCAACCGCCCTGATACCAGCCTCGATACGCTCGGCCGGCTCAAGCCGGCGTTTCGCCCGGACGGCACGATTACCGCCGGCAATGCGCCCGGGCTCAACAGCGGCGCAGCGGCCATGATCATTGCCGAACGTGCGCTGGCTGAAGCCAGGGGGCTGCAGCCGTTGGGACGATTGGCCGCTTACGGTGTCGGGGCCGTGGAGCCCGGCATGTTCGGGCTGGGCCCGGTCCCGGCGGTGCGGCAGGCGCTGCAACGCGCCGGCTGGGAGCTGGGCGACATTGAACGCATCGAGATCAATGAAGCATTTGCCGCGGTGCCGCTGGCTGTCGCGGTGGAGCTCGGATTGCCGCACGACATCATCAACGTCGACGGTGGCGCCATTGCCCACGGCCATCCGATCGGTGCGACCGGCGCGGTGCTGACGACGCGGCTGCTGCATGCCATGCGCGCCGACGGCATACGGCGCGGCATCGTCACGCTGTGCATCGGCGGCGGACAAGGGATTGCGCTGGCGCTCGAGACGCTGGCCTGATCCGTCTGTTCTCGTAGCGGGCATGCATTGATGCAAAGTTCAGCACAAACCATCTGGAGGAGAAAATGAACATTCAATACATCGAGGATCTCGCGGCGGGCCAACGATACGGTTCGGGGCGGCTGACCGTCGCGCCTGAACGGATCAAGGCCTTTGCTGCCGAGTTCGACCCGCAGCCCTTCCATCTCGATGAAGCCGCCGCCCGCGACACACTATTTCGTGGACTGGCTGCGAGCGGTTGGCATACCGCTGCGCTGACGATGCGCCTGCTGGTCGACGGCGAATTCCGGCCCGCGGGCGGCATCGTCGGCGCGGGCTTCGAGGAGCTGCGCTGGCCAAGGCCGGTTCGCCCTGGCGATGAACTGCATATCGAGAGCGAGATACTTGAAGTGCGGATTTCGAAATCGCGCCCCGACCAGGGCGTGGTGAAGGTGCGTACCACAACCTTCAACCAGGCCGACGAGCCAGTGCAGGTTTTCACCGGCAACCTGATCGTCCAGTGCCGCCCCGCAGCCGCCGCGCAGGCAGAGGCGTCATGAAGATTCTTGTACTCGGTGCCGGGGGTATGGGCGGCTACTATGGCGCGCGCCTGATCGAGGCAGGCGCGGATGTCACCTTCATGTTGCGGCCTGGCCGCGCGCGGGCGCTGGAACGGGTTGGCCTGGCCGTGCGTAGCGAACTTGGCGACTTCCATCGCCCGGTAAAGATGGTCCTGGCCGGTCAGGTCGGCGCGCAGTTCGACGTGGTACTGCTGGCATGCAAGGCCTACGACCTTGCCGACGCGATCCGGGCCATCAGCCCGGCCGTTGGCCGGGACACTGCGGTATTGCCTCTGCTCAACGGCCTTGACGCCTATGACCGGCTCGACCAGTGCTTTGGCAGGCAACGCGTGCTGGGTGGAGTCGCATACATAGCGACAACGCTGGCGGCGGATGGAACCGTCGTGCACGCCGGCCGCATGGACCGGCTGGTAGTCGGCCCGCGCGCCGCGCAGGGGTCGGCATTGGCCGCGGATTTCCATGCGCTGGTGTCCAGGGCGGCCGGTACGCGTGAGCTATCGGGCGCCATCGGGCAGGAGCTGTGGAACAAGTGGGCCATGATTGCCGCCGGCGCAGTGATGACATGCCTGATGCGCGGGACCGTGGCGGACATCATGAAGACCCAGGATGGCCGTCGCCTGATGCTTGACGCGATTGCGGAGTGCCGCACGGTGGCGCAACTGTACGGCCATGCCATCCCTGAACCCGTTGTCGCTGCCATGCAGGCCCGACTGCTGGACGAAGCATCGACCTGGGCTGCCTCGATGATGCGGGATATAGCGCGGGGCGCCCCACGCATAGAAGCCGACGCCATCGTCGGCGATCTCATCAAGCGCGCAGCCGGGTACGGGCATGAGCTTCCGTTGAGCCGTGCGGCATATTGCCACCTGCAGGTCTATGAGCGCCAGCGCGCTGCGCACCAGACGGCTGGTTGAGCAGCCTTCGCCCATTCATGGAAATCACCAATCACGACATGACTATGCCGTCAGACTGTGCTGCGCGCGACCGAGGATGTCGAAAATGCCTTCTCGGCGCTGATCAAGCGTGAAGATCCGGCCGGCACGCTGGCACAAGGCGAGACATCGCCGGCGTTAGAAACTCCGGCGTGCGTGGTGCTTTCAGCAGATCGGCCAGCACCGCCTCGTATTCGCGCCGGTAGGACGCTTTCAGGTGGTGGTCCCTGAAATGCTGCTCGCTGCAGGCCCAGTTCTCATAGAGAACCAGGGTGTCAGGATCTTCGAGCGAGCGGTGCAGATACGTGTTGATAAAGTCCGGCTCCTTCGACATCTGCTCGAGGACATCAAGCAGTCTCGACTCTAGCTCAGCGCGCCGCTCGGGCTTGCCCGGCAGATGGACGATAAAGGCAATGGATTGGTTCATGAAGCTGCTCCAGGCAGGATGGGCCACCTCATGCGCAGACCGCGCCCACGCCGCGGCCCGCAGAGGCATTGACTTACAGTTGGCTCATGCCGCCGTCGGCGATGATTTCCGTACCGACGATGAAGGCCGATTCGGGCGCCGACAGATGCAGCACCGTCGATGCAATCTCCGCCGGCAGGCCGAAGCGGCCCAGCGGAATCTGGCTCTGGATCTGCGCGGCAGTGGCCGACAGGGTGTCGGCTTCCAGGCCCAGCTTGCCGTACAGCGGCGTCGTCACCGGCCCGGGGCTGACCACATTTACCCGGATGCCCGAGCTGACCAGCTCACCCGACAGGGTCCTGGCCAGCGAGATCAGTGCTGCCTTGCTGGCGGCATACACGGAAGACATCGGCATGCCGATGCGCGCATTGATCGAGCCGTTCAGCACGATCGACGTGCCCGGGTTCAGCAGCGGCAGCAGCGCCTGGATCTGGAAGTACGCGCCCTTCACGTTGGCGTTGAAGGTGGCGTCCCACAGTGCCTCGTCCACATCGGCAACGGCGGCAAACTTGGCAATGCCGGCGTTGATGAAGACGGCGTCCAGGCGGATGCCTGCGTCGGTCAGCTGGCGAGCCAGGTCACGCGCGGCCTGCACGGTGCCGGTTTCGTTGCGGATGGCGATGGCCTCGTTGCCGAGCGTGGCGCGGGCGCCCTCCAGTGCCGCTGCGTCGCGGCCGGTGATGACCACGCGGGCGCCTTCCTGGGCGAATGCCTGGGCAGCCGCCAGGCCGATGCCGCTGTTGCCGCCAGTGATCAGAACGGTCTTGCCTTCGAAGCGATTCATGATGTCCTCCAATCGGGAAAGGTGAACTTGAACAATTGCGTGACTGGAGTATGGGCGCTGGCCTCCGGTTTGCCATACGATCAATCCGACGAACACGTTCGAAGGAGTTGCACATGTTGTCGGAAGACGAATTGGCCCTGCTGGAGGCCATCCGGGAGGCCGGCAGCCTGTCGCGCGCGGCGGCCAGGCTGGGCAAGGCGCCGTCCACGGTGTCGCACGCCGCGCGGCAGCTGGAGCAGCGCTTTGATGCACTCTTGTTCGACCGCCGCGGCTACCGCCTGCAGCTGACGCGCGCCGGCGAATTGCTCACCGAAGAAGCCGCCCGGCTTGCACAGGATGTCGCGCGCGTCACACAGCGCGTGCGGCAGGTCGCCAACGGCTGGGAAGACCGGTTGTGGATCGTGACCGACGAGCTGATGGAATTCGAGACGCTGATGCCCGTCATGCATGCGTTCGACGCGCAGGAATCCGGCGTGGCGCTGCGCGTCACACACGAAGTGCTGGCCGGCACCTGGGAAGCGCTGCGGGATGGCCGCGCCGATCTGGTCATCGGTGCCACCAACGAGCCGCCCGCCATCCCCAACCTGGGGTGGTTCGAGCTGGGCGTGATCGAATGGGTGTTTGCGGTCTCGCCCCGGCATCCGCTGGCGGCCGCGCGCGAACCATTGACACGTGAGGAGATCGCCCGCCATCGTGCCGTGGTGGTGGCAGATTCATCACGCCTCACGGGCGGCCGCGCTTACGGCATGGTGGGTGGTCAGCGCTTGCTGGCCGTGCCGAGCGTGCGAGCCAAGACCCTGGCGCAGCGCGATGGCCTGGGGATCGGCTGGCTGCCCAGGCACCGGGTCGGCTCGCTGCTGCAGCGCGGCGAACTGATAGAGAAGCGCACCGCCGACCCGCGCGAGCCCAACCTGCTCTACGTGGGCTGGCGCGGCGATCACGAAGGCCGCGCGCTGCAATGGTGGCTGGAGCAGTTGCGACGGCCTCGGCTGGCCAGGCTGCTGGTGCGGGGCGTCGACGCCTACGCGTAGCTGGCAGGGCAGCGTCGCACCATCTAAAGTACCTTGTGGCTTTGCGGTACCAGGCAAGGAGAATCGTGATGGCTCAAGGATTCGACGCGATCATCATCGGCACCGGACAAGCCGGCCCCGCACTCGCTGCGCGGCTGGCCGGCGCGGGCATGAAAACGGCCGTCATCGAGCGCGCGCGTTTTGGCGGCACCTGCGTGAACACCGGCTGCATTCCCACCAAAACCCTCATCGCAAGCGCGTACGCAGCGCAACTGGCGCGGCGGGCTGCCGAGTACGGTGTCACCATCGGCGGGCCGGTCGCGGTCGACATGAAGCAGGTGAAGGCACGCAAGGACGAGATCTCCGGCCGTTCCAGCAACGGTGTGGAACAGTGGATGCGCGGGCAGGAGAACGTCACGGTGTATCAAGGTCATGCCCGCTTTGAAAGCGCGCATAGCGTGCGGGTCAACGGCGAACTGCTGGAAGCTGACCGGATTTTCGTGAACGTCGGCGGCCGGGCCCTGGTTCCGCCCATGCCCGGGCTGGACCAGGTGCCGTACCTGACCAACTCGAGCATGATGGAGGTGGATTTCCTGCCGGAGCACCTGATCATCGTTGGCGGCAGCTACATTGGCCTTGAGTTTGGCCAGATGTACCGGCGTTTTGGGGCCAGGGTGACCGTTGTCGAAAAAGGCCCGCGCCTGATCCAGCGCGAAGACGAGGATGTGTCGCAGGCGGTGCTGGAGATCCTGGAGCGCGAGGGGATCGAAATCCGGCTCAATGCCAACTGCCTGAGCGCGCGCAGGGAAGGCGACCACATTGCGGTCGGGCTGGATTGTGCGGACGGGGCGCGCGACGTCCACGGCTCGCACCTGCTGCTGGCGGTCGGGCGCGTGCCCAACACGGAGGACCTGGGGCTGGACCAGGCGGGGGTGGAGACCGACACCCGCGGCTATATCCAGGTAGACGAACAGTTGCGCACCAATGTCCCCGGCATCTGGGCGCTTGGCGACTGCAATGGCCGCGGAGCGTTCACGCATACGTCGTACAACGACTATGAGATCGTCGCTGCCAACCTTCTCGACAACGATCCCCGCAAGGTGACGGACCGCATCGCAGCCTATGCCATGTTCATCGACCCTCCGCTCGGCCGCGCCGGCATGACGGAAGCAGAAGCCCGGCAATCCGGACGCAGGCTGCTGGTCGGCTCTCGCCCCATGAGCCGCGTCGGGCGAGCCGTGGAGAAGGGCGAGAGCCAGGGCTTCATGAAGGTCGTGGTCGACGCCGATACCCGCATGATCCTGGGCGCCGCGATCCTCGGCGTGACCGGCGACGAGGTGATTCACTCACTGCTCGACATCATGTATGCCAAGGCACCCTATACCACCATCAGCCGCGCGATGCACATCCATCCGACGGTGTCGGAGCTGGTGCCGACGCTGCTGCAGGAATTGCGGCTACAGGCTTAGCTGGCGCGCCGGCTCGACCGGGGCGCACATCAGAGGAACGGCGCAATGTTCGCCATCGCGCGCGTCACGTAGGCCACCTTCTCGCCCACTGGCGCCACATAGTCAATCGCGTTGCGTGCAGCCTCGACGCCTTCCAGACGGGCGATGAACCAGGCGGCCAGGTACTGCGACGCCAGGCATCCGCCGGCGGTTGCAACGTTTCCCTTGGCGACAAACGGCTGATCGAGCACAGCCACGCCTGCCTCCACTACCCATGGCTTGGAGATCAGGTCCGTACAGGCCGGAACGTCGTTCACCAAGCCCAGTTTGGCTAGTATGAGCGTGCCCGAGCATTGCGCGCCCAACAACTGGCGCGTCGGGTCGAAGCGGAGTTGCGACATCAGCGCGGTATCGGCGACGACTTCCCGGGTTCGTATCCCACTACCCACCAGCACAGCGTCCGCGTTGCATGCGTCCTCCAACGATGCTTGCGCCTCCATCACCACACCGTTCAGCGAACGCACCTTGGCCGCCGGACTGGCGATCGAAACCCGCCAGCCGGGCCGCTTGACCCGGTTGAGGATGGAGAGCGCGATCAGCGAGTCGATTTCGTTAAAGCCTTCGAAGGTCAGGATGGCGATATGCATGGGGCCTCGTGGGAGTGGCGACGTTGGGTTGCGCCATCGTAGAGCCGGCAGTCAGTACATTCAAATAATTGTTATAGATACGCTCAGGCTGCGTCCTGCGGGTCCGCAAACGTCGCCATGCGCAGGATCGCTTGCCTGAGCTCCGACCTGAGTTGCGCCACCAGCTCCGCGGCCGGCAGGGACCTGGCCAGCGGCGCTGCCTGCCCGGCCCACTGCGCCGCGTACTCAGCGCTCCCCGCGGCCTTGGCAGCGGCGTGAAGCGCCTTTCCCGCGTCATAGGCGATCGGGTAGTCCGGCACCGGAGGTGCGTCGGCGGCGGCGCCGAGTGCCGTGAGCCGGTTGGTGAAGCCCCTGGCCGCGCGGCCCGATATGGCGCGGGTGAGCGTGGTCGCGCGCGGCTGGGGCGCGGTCAGCGCCGCGCGATAGGCGGCATCGGCAGATGACTCCGGGCAGGCGACGAATGCGGTGCCAAGCTGGGCGGCTTCTGCCCCGAGAGCCAGTACCGCGGCAATGCCTGCCCCGTCCATGATGCCGCCCGAGGCAATCACCGGAAGTTTCGTGCCCAGCACCAGAAGACGCACCAGAGCCAGCGTGCCGAGGCCTTCGTCGTAGCCATCGGTGTCGAAGGCGCCGCGGTGTCCGCCAGCTTCAATGCCTTGCGCGACGATGGCGTCCACGCCGGCGGCCTCTATCTGGCGGGCCTCATGCAGGGACGTTGCACTGGCCAGCAGCACAATGCCGGCCGCGCGCAGCGCGTCAATTTTCTGCTTGGCGGGAAGGCCAAAATGGAAGCTCACAACCGCTGGCTTTTCTTCCAGCAGCATCTGGAACATGGCGTCGTCGGCCACGAAACTCCTGTAGATCTCGCGCAAGCTGGCGGGTGTGGTCGCGCCGTGCTCGGCAAACTGGGCGGCAAGGTAGCTGAGCCAGGCCTGCTCGCGCACCTCATCGGCCTTGGCGGGGGCGTGGCAGAACAGGTTGACGTTGAATGGCTTGCCGGTCAGCGCTCGTGTCTCGCGGATTGTCTTTCGCGCCGCTTCGGCATCCATTGCCCCGACGCCGAGCGAGCCCAGCCCGCCGGCCTCTGACACGGCTGCAGCCATGGCCGCTGTGCTGACACCGGCCATGGGCGCCTGGATGATGGGCGTGGAAATGCCCAGGATCGAACAAAGGTTGCGGCGCTGGCTGGAAGGCCTGGAAGTGTCCATGAAAGTCTCTTTCGCTTTGATGTGCATGATTCCGCTCGGGAAATTTTCGAAGGCGAGGCTGTGTCGGAGGGTATCGAGAATGCCATGAAATCTCGCGGCGTGAGAAGTTGCTGCGGCTTCGCAATGCATTGTTCATCGCGCGACGCATCCGGACCTGTCGGTGCCGGGCAAGGTGGCTTACCGCGCGCGCCCCGCATTGCGTGCCTGGAATACCCGGCAACTATCGACTAGCTTGAAAGCCTTGGGCCGCTTTGATGGGGCATCATGATGAAGAGGATCACAGGGCGCCTGGCCACCATTGTCTCCGTGGGTGTAGCAGCGGGCCTTACTGCCGCAAGCGGCGCGTGGGCCTCTGACATCGTCTGCAAGCCAATTGCGCGCGAATCCCCCGTACGCTGCAACAATCCGGATGGCTCCGGGGTGAGATGCAACCTTGCGACGGACGAGGCCGGTCCGCAGGCGCGCCCGCGGCATCTGATCTGCGATTCCCCCAGGCTGTCAGAGCGCTACGAGCGCATTTACGCCGAGCAGCAGAGGATGCTGCGCAAGGGCAGGATCCTGGACTCGGACATCGCGGCGTGGCGCGGCCGGCGCGATGCGTGCGGCTCGGTGCGCTGCCTGGAAAGCATGTTCGCGAAATTCTGGCGAGAGCGGGATTCGATGCGAATCGCACCGGGCCGGTCCGACTCCGCGAATCAAGCTGCAACGGCGGTGTCGCCACCCGCCAGCCAGGAGGCGGCACCGCCGCCTGTGGTGTCTTCCGCGCAGGGCTCGCAGACCTCAACGCAGATCCCTGCGCCGACGCAGCGCGTGCAAGAAGAGCCGCCGCCGGCAGAGCCGCTTGCCGCGGCGGCTGGACCGGAACCCGTCGAACCAACACGGCCGACGGCTCCGGCTGTTGAAACGCTGCCTGTCTGGCAAGCCACAGCGCCTCCCGTTGCCGAGAACAAGAACAGCCGCCCGGACAAGTCCCATCCGGCAGCCCTTGCCGTGGAGAGTCTGCTTTCAGGACTGGTCGTGATGGGTGCGGGTTTCCTGTGGACGCGCCGTGCCGCGCGCGCACAGGATCGGACGCGTTTCGCCATCCCGGCGGCGGCGGTGGTCGTCTATGGCTTGCTGCTTGTGAATGCGCTGCTGCTGCCGTTTACGCTTGCCGTGAAGTGAGGACACTGGCGCCTTACCGACGACAATGCATGGCTCCGCATCTTGAGCAGGCGGTGGCCATTGCGGCTCGGCGTGCAGCAGCTATGCATGGATGCGCCGCACCGGCGTTCAACGCCCCTTGAAAATCGGATGCCGGGCGCAAACCGACAGCACGATGCGCTCGGACTGCACCAGGTAGTCGTTGAGGGCTGCGGCACACTCTGCGAGCTTGCCCGCCTCGAACAACTGCAGGATGTGCTGGTTCAGCTCGACATATGGGCCATGCAGGAATTCGGGATCCTGCAGCATGCCGAAAGCCAGGCGCAGCTCGGCCAGCAGGTGGGCGAACATCACGTTCAGCCGCTCGCTGTCGGCCAGTTCCACGATCGCCATATGGAACTCCATATTGGCGGTACCCGCGCCTTGCCAGTCGCCGCTGTCGCGGCAGCGCAGTCCCATTTCCACCGCTTCGCGCAGGTGCTTCCTGGCTGGATGGCTGGGGTAGGCCTGGGCGATGGCCTGGCACTCGATCATGCGGCGCACGCGGTAGATGTCGATGATGGCCGCAATGCTGGGAATTGCCACGGATACCCCGCGGTTGGGTTCGTGCTTGAGCAGGCCTTCCTTGGTCAGCACGCGAAAGGTCTCGCGCAAGGTGTTGCGCGAGATCTGCAGGCTCTCGCTAAGCGCGGCTTCCGACAAGCGCTGCCCGGGCGCGAATTCGCCATGCACGATGCGCTGGCGAATCTGCTCCGTGACCCGCTCGGCCAGGTTTCTTACGTCAGTACTGGATGTCATGTTGGCTTGCGTCAGGGGCGACAGGTTCCGGCATGCCCCGTGCGGCGATGTTATCTCACTTTGTTGAACAATAGGCACAAGATTGGTGCGAAGTCTGCCCTGCAGACGTGACTTAGGTGTATACGAGAATCGAACCTCAGCCAATATTGTTCAACAATAAGTCACGGTGGTTGAGTCATACGTGCAGATAGATGAACATGGCATGTGTTTTGCTAAACAACGGCTGGGGTGCGGGGCCGCTGTCTTAGTGGTCTTGCTCGCTACCGGAACTTCGTCGTGAAGACATCGCGACGAGCCTTGTCCACGCTTTGTCCTTATCCATAGTGAGCGCAACCATGTGGCTTAAAGAAACAAATCAGGCGGAGCGCAAGACGCTCTTTGCCGCCTTCGTCGGCTATGGGGTCGATGCCTTCGACTACATGATCTACACCTTCATGATCCCCACCTTCATCCTGGTGTGGGGCATGACCAAGGCCGAGGCTGGCTACATCGCGACGGGCGCGCTCATCAGCTCGGCCATCGGCGGCTGGCTGGCCGGCATCCTGGCCGACAAATATGGTCGCGTGCGGATCCTGCAGCTGACCGTGCTCTGGTTCAGTTTCTTCACGTTCCTGAGCGGCTTCACCCAGTCCCCCGAGCAACTGTTCCTGACCCGCATGCTGCAAGGCCTGGGCTTTGGCGGCGAATGGTCAGTCGGTTCCCTGCTGATCGCCGAGATGATCCGGGCCCGCCACCGTGGCAAGGCGGTCGGACTGGTGCAAAGCAGCTGGGCCATCGGCTGGGGCCTGTCGGCGATTGCATTCTGGGCGGTCTATGCCGTGTTCGAGCAGCAATACGCATGGCGCGTGCTGTTCTGGGCCGGCGTGCTGCCAGCGGTCTTTATCCTGTATATCCGCCGCAATATCTCCGAGCCCGAGGTGTATCAGGAAACCAGGGCCAAGCTGGCCCGCACCGGGCAAAGCAATAACTTCATGCTGATCTTCAAGCCCGGCGTGCTGCGCGTGACGGTGCTGGCAAGCCTGCTGGCGACCGGCATGCAAGGTGCCTACTATTCGGTGACGACCTGGCTGCCCACCTACCTCAAGATGGAACGCAATCTCTCCGTGCTCAACACCAGCGGCTACCTGATGGTGCTGATCGCCGGGTCCTTCGCCGGCTACCTGACCAGCGCCTGGCTGTCCGACCGCCTGGGGCGCCGGCGTTGCTTCATGCTGTTTGCGGTGAGCGCGGCCTTCCTCGTGATCTGCTATACGCAGTTGCCGATCACCGACGCCGCGATGCTGGTGCTGGGTTTCCCCCTGGGTTTCTTCCTGTCCGGGATCTTCTCGGGGATGGGGGCCTACCTGACGGAGCTGTATCCGAGCCATATCCGCGGCTCCGGCCAGGGCTTCTGCTACAACTTTGGCCGTGCGGTCGGTTCCATATTCCCGGCCATGATCGGGCATATGAGCGCATCGATGTCGCTGGGGGTTGCCATCGGCTATCTCGCCGCCGGCGCCTATGGGCTGGTCGTTATCGCCTGCCTGCTGTTGCCGGAAACGCAAGGGCGCGAATTGCTCGCCGAAGCCGGGGCCGAGGCTGCGCATTGATCTGATCCAAGACACTGGAGCAACACGCATGCAAGATTCCGCATTGGAACGCACCCGCATCGCCGCCGTGAACGCCGCGCGCGCCGCGCGCGCAAGCTACCGTGCCGGCACGGTACAGCCTACCGCCGGCATTGCACCGGGGATGACGCAAGCCAACATGATCGCGTTGCCGCGCGACTGGGCCTGGGACTTCCTGCTGTACGCGCAACGCAACCCCAAGGCCTGTCCCGTGCTCGACGTGATCGAAGCGGGTGCACAGCAGACCGTGCTGGCGCAAGGGGCCGATATCCGCACCGATATCCCGCTGTATCGCGTGTGGCGCGACGGCAAGCTGGCGGAGGAGGTGGCGGATGCCACGCCCCTGTGGACTGAGCACCCGGACCTGGTCACCTTCCTGATCGGCTGCAGCTTCACCTTCGAGACGCCGCTGCAAGAGGCAGGCATCGAGGTGCGGCATATCGCCGACGGTTCCAACGTGCCGATGTACCGCACCAACCGCCAGTGTCGCCCGGCTGGCCGCCTGCATGGCGAGATGGTCGTGTCCATGCGGCCCATCCCTGCGCATCGGGTTGCCGATGCGGTTTCCATCAGCGGACGCTTCCCGTCGGTGCACGGCTCGCCCGTCCATGTCGGCGATCCGGCCGCGCTGGGCATTGCCGACCTCGCCAGGCCTGACTTTGGTGACGCCGTGCGTATCGAGCCGGGCGAGATCCCGGTGTTCTGGGCTTGCGGCGTCACGCCCCAGGCGGCCGTGATGGCGTCAGGCGTGCCGTTCGCCGTGACGCATGCGCCGGGCCACATGTTCATTACCGACGTGCCAGACAGCACGTATCACGTCTAGGACCTCCGGGTCATTGCGGAGCTCGTTTTGCGTTTTCTGCCCGTCACTTCGAATGCACTGCTGGTGGAACTGGCCGACCTGGACCAGACCCTGGCCCTGCTGGCCTCGCTGCAGCGCGATCCCGTGCACGGCGTGGCGGAGCTGGTGCCCGCCGCGCGCACCATCCTCGTTCACTTCCGCCCATCGGCCATCAGCGCCGCCGCGCTGGTATCGGCCATCGCCGCGCGCGACCTGTCGCAGCGCGTCGAGCGCAGCAACATCCTGGTCGAGATTCCGGTGCGCTATGACGGCGAGGACCTGGCCGAGGTGGCCCAGCTGCTTGGCATCACGCCCAGGGAAGTGGTGCGCCGCCACACCGGCAGCGAATACACCGTTGCCTTTACCGGCTTTGCGCCAGGCTTTGCCTATCTCAGCGGCGGCCATCCCAGCTTCGACGTGCCGCGCCGCAGTACGCCGCGCACGCGTATTCCCGCCGGCGCCGTGGGCCTGGCTGGCACCTTCAGCGGCGTGTACCCGCAGGCAAGCCCGGGCGGCTGGCAGATCATCGGGGTTACCCCCGTGGCCATGTGGGACCTGAATCGCGAACAGCCTGCGCTGCTGCAGCCCGGCTATCGCGTGCGCTTCATCGACATCGCCACGCTCGATGGCGTGCTCGATGCGGGCAGCGCCATCGCCGCCGGCGTCCCGGCGCGCCAGCCGTTGCCGACGGACAAGGCGGCTGCTGCCGCGGCGCTGAAGGTGAAGGCCACCGGGCTGCAGACCGTGTTCCAGGACCTGGGCCGGCACGGCCAGGCGGGGCAGGGCGTCTCGGCCTCGGGTGCGATGGACCAGGCCGCCCTCAAGATGGCCAACCGCCTGGTCGGCAACCGCAGCGACGGCGCGGCGCTCGAGACCGTGGGCGGCGGCCTGCAACTGCAGAGCGTGGGTGAAACCGTGCTGGCTGTCACTGGCGCCGATGCGGCGCTGACGGTGCGCACTGCCGATGGTCGCCAATGGAGCGTCCCGAACCACCAGGCCCTGGCGCTGGCCGATGGCGACACGCTGAGCATCGGTCAGCCTCTTGCCGGCGCCCGCAGCTATGTGGCTGCACGCGGCGGGTTTGCCGTCACGCCGGTCCTGGGCAGTTGTGCGACTGACTCGCTGGCCAAGGTCGGTCCCGCGCCGCTGGCCGTGGGCGATGTGCTGGACCTGCTGCCCGCACCGGCCGGCGCCGTCGTGGGCACCCCCGGGTTGCCTGCCGCCGATCTGCCCACGGTGGAGCAGGACGTCGTGCTGGATGTGGTGCTCGGTCCCCGCACCGACTGGTTCACTGCGGAGTCCGTGGCGCGCCTTGCCGCGCAGCGCTGGCAAGTCACCCCGCAATCCAACCGCGTGGGCCTGCGCCTGGCCGGCGAGGTGCCGCTGGAGCGCGCCATCACCGGCGAGCTGCCCAGCGAGGGCACCGCCCTGGGTGCGTTGCAGGTGCCGCCAAGCGGCCAACCCGTGCTGTTCCTGGCCGACCACCCGCTGACCGGCGGCTACCCCGTGATCGGGGCCGTGGCGCCTTACCACCTGGACCGCGCCGGACAGATTCCGGTTGGCGCCTGGCTGCGCTTCAACCCGCTCGGTGCCTTCGAAGAACTTCAACCGTCAGAGCTGCAACTGTCGGCGCAGCGACCGTCTGCCGCCTGAGCGCACAAGCCCCAACCGAGATTTGCGATGAAGAAAGTCCTGATTGCCAACCGTGGCGAGATTGCCGTCCGCATCATCCGCGCCTGTGCCGACTACGGAGTCGGGTCGGTGGCCGTGTATGCCAATGCTGACATCGACGCGCTGCACGCGCGGCTGGCCGACGAGGCCTACGGCCTGGATGGCGACCGTCCGGCCGACACCTACCTGAACATTCCCAAGCTGCTCGATATCGCCCGGCGCAGCGGGGCAGATGCCGTGCATCCAGGCTACGGCTTCCTGTCGGAAAGTGAAGCCTTTGCCAAGGCCGTGATCGATGCCGGCCTGGTCTGGATTGGCCCGTCTCCCGCCACGATTGCGCGGCTGGGCGACAAGGTGGAAGCGCGCAAGATCGCCTTGCAGGTTGGCGCCCCGCTGGTCGCCGGCACGCCCGACCCGGTCGTGGATGCCAGTGAGGTACTGGCCTTTGCCGAGCAGTACGGCCTGCCGATCATCATCAAGGCAGCCTTCGGCGGCGGCGGCCGCGGCATGAAGATCGCATGGCGCATGGATGAGGTGGAAGAGTTGTACGCCTCCGCCGTGCGCGAGGCTGTCACTGCCTTTGGCCGCGGCGAATGCTTCGTTGAGCAGTTCCTCGACAAGCCCCGCCATATCGAAGCGCAGGTACTGGCCGACCAGCATGGCAATGTCGTGGTGCTGGGCACGCGCGACTGCTCGCTGCAGCGCCGCAACCAGAAGCTGGTCGAAGAAGCCCCCGCGCCGTTCCTGACCGACGCGCAGCGCGCGCGTATCCACGCCGCCGCCCGCGACATCTGCGCGGCGGCCAGCTACACCAGTGCCGGCACCGTGGAATTCCTGCTCAGCGCCAGCGGCGCGATCTCCTTCCTGGAGGTCAACACCCGCCTGCAGGTGGAGCACCCCGTGACCGAGCAGACCACCGGCGTGGACCTGGTGGTCGAGCAATTGCGCGTGGCGGATGGCTTGCCGCTCTCCATTACCGAAACCCCGGCGCCGCTGGGCCATTCAATCGAGTTCCGCATCAACGCCGAGGACGTGGGCCGCGGCTTCCTGCCCACGCCCGGGCCGGTGCAGACCTTCGAAGCTCCGTCGGGCCCCGGGGTGCGCGTGGACTCGGGTGTGCAGTCGGGCTCGGTGGTCCCCGGCACATTCGACTCGCTGATGGCCAAGCTCATCGTGACCGGTGCCACGCGCGAACAGGCGCTGGCGCGCGCACGCCGTGCGCTGCGCGAGTTCCGTATCGAGGGTGTGGCGTCGGTGCTGCCGTTCCACCGTGCGGTGATCGACCACGCAGATTTCCTCGGCGCGGATGGCTTCAGGGTCCACACGCGCTGGATCGAGTCCGACTTCGCCGAACCGCTGGCAGCGGCCACCCGTGCCGAGCCCCGGCACGATGCCAGCCTGTTGCGCACCGCCATCGAAATCGACGGCCGCCGCATGGTGCTGGGGCTGCCGGCGCAGCTGCTGCGCGGCCTCGCCGACGCGCCCGGGCAAGGCAGCGCCGCGGCGCCCGGGCAAGGCAGCGCCGCGGCGCCGGCCCAGGCCGCCGCTACTGACCCGGCCGACCTGCCATCCCCGATCGCCGGCACCGTGCAGACCTGGAAGGTCGCAGTTGGCGACGAGGTCAAGGAAGGCGATCTGATCGCCGTGATGGAAGCCATGAAGATGGAGATGCAAGTCCATGCTCATCGCGGCGGCCGCGTAACGTGGCAGGCGGCCGCAGGCACGTTCCTGACGGCGGGGACGCGGCTGGTCAACATTGTGTGAATTCACCAAGAATGCCGGCCAAAGGGTAGGGCGCGCCGCTCAGTTCAGCACCAGCCCCGCGTGCGCCAGCAACCGGCGAAACACCGCCAGGCGTGTATCGCCGGTCTCCGCCAGCCGGTCGCAGACATGGAGGTGTTCACGCATATCGCTGTGTCCGCGCAGCGCATCCTTGCACTCCCGCTCGGAGATCTCAAGGTGGACGCCGGCGAGCACCGCGCGGCCCTTGCCAACCCGTGAACTGACGATGGCGGGCGGCGTGCCATCGATATCCGCATAGACGGCCAGGACCTGCGTGTCAGCGCCGGGAGCGTCGCCGAAGTCAAAGCGGCAGCCGCCATGGTAGTGGGTGTATAGCGACATCGGGACATCGGTCAGGCTGTCCGTGGTGCGCAGTCTCACCGCGGCCGTGGTACGCGGCGTGCCGTCATACAGCATGCCGTCAGTCAGTTCTGGCAGCGAGCCCACTGCCACGGCGTCGACAAAGCACAGCTCGCGCGGGCCGCAGATTGCGCCCCTGGTGCCGGCGTGAAACGCCAGTTCCCGACATGCGTAGTAAGCGCCCGCGCAAATCCCGAGGTAGACGCCGCCCTGCTCGACGAAACGCCGGATGCGCGCGTTCGGGGCACCGTTCAGCATTGCACAGTAGGGAAGGTCGGCGCCTCCCGGCATGACAAACAGCACCGCCCCATCGAACAGCGTGGCGTCGTGCCGGATGTCGTCTGCCATCACCGCACGGTTCTCGTAGGTGCTGGCGTGGAGTTGGTGCCCGATGGTCCGCATCAGGCATGCGGTCCAGTCGGAAGCGCCGGCGTCGACATAGGTCAGGATCTGGGGCCTTGGCATACCGGCATCCGCTTTTGAATAAGGAACGGGAACTCACGGGACGGCTCCGGTACCGGTCTCGGAGTGGAGGTTGGGTGATCCAAGGAACTCTTGTTGTGCATCGACAAGGCACATCATTGCCCTGAATGGATTCAAGCATAACGCTGCCGATCGGGAACAGCTCGCCTGGCGGCTAGTCACGCAAATGCTCGTCCGTGAATTTCCGGAATATTTCCATGCTGGGCGCCTCGGTCCGCCCCGCCAGGGTGAAAAAGGCATAGCGGGGGCCATCATCGACCGCTGGGGTCGTGACCAGTTCGCATAGTTTTCCTGCGGCAATCTCCGCACGCACTGCGGCGACGATGCTGAACAGTATCGCGTCGGAATCCAGCACAGCTTCGACCAGGCTCCGGACATTCTCGCACCTGAGGCTAAGGCAATGCTCCGGATCCGCGCGTGGACCGAAGCGCTTCACCAGGTTGCGCGCGACTTCCGTGCTGAGCGGGGCGGAAGCCAGCGGATAACGCATGACATCGTCAAACGATACGGCGTCTCCGCCGGCAGCCTGTTGCACAAGCGGATGTCCTGTGCGGCAGATAAAGCGGCCCTGCAACGCGTTCAGCAGTTCGTGGCGAAGGTCCGTTGCTGGCGCCACGCTGCTCACCTCCACGATGACTGCATCAAGCGATCGCTGACGCAGCTGGATCATCAGCGCATCGGAAGTACCAAGCGACACGCTGACCTGTATGCCGGGATGGTGCCTGGCCATGTATCGGAGAAACGGCGTCGCCAGCACTGCGCCCGGCCCCGCGCCCAGCCCGACGCGGATGGCACCCAGGTGGTGGTGGTGGAACAGTTCGACGCTGCGGTGCAGTTCCGCTTCCTCGAACACGATGCGCCGGGCCCGGTTTGCAGTCAGCTCCCCCAATGGGGTCAGCACATTGCGCTTGCCGTGCCGGTCGATCAGGCGGCCTCCCAGTTCGTCCTCCAACGTCTGGATGCTCCGGCTCAGCGCGGACTGGGTCAGGTGCAGGCGTTGTGCCGCCTGGCTGAAGGACGCCATATCCGCCACCATCAGCAGATGCTTGAGATGTTTGAGATGCATTGCGCACTTATAGATGAGATTTTTGAATAAATTTTAGACCGATAATGCATTGGACGCATGCCGGACGGCGCTTTACGATCCGATTCCACAAGAACACGCATTGAGGAGACCGCCATGACCCGATTCAAGAACATTGGCCGCCGTTGGCTCGGCGGCCTGGTTGCAGCACTGCTTTTTGCAGGGCTGGCGCCGGCACACGGCTTTCCTGACCGGCCGGTAACGCTGATGGTGCCGTTCCCGGCGGGCGGCCTCTCCGACGTTGTTGCCCGGAACCTGAACGGGTCCCTGGCCCGGCAGTTCGGGCAGCCAGTCATCGTCGAGAACCTCGGGGGAGCTGGTGGCGCGATTGCCGCGCAGAAGGTCCTTCATGCACCGGCCGACGGCCACCTGCTATTGCAGGCAGGGCCCGGCGAGCTCATCACTACGCCGCTGGCCAATGCCGCAATCAAATTCAGGAGCGAAGATTTCAGGCTGGTGCATATGGTCGGCACTGTCGATCTTGCCATCCTGGTGCGCAGGGATCTGCCGGTAAAGGATGTCGACGAACTCGCCGCCTATGCCGCGCAGGCAGCCAAGGCCGGCAAACCACTGACGTACGCCAGCGTCGGCATCGGCTCGCTCTATCACCTCCTGGGGGCGCACATGTCCCAAACCATCGGAGCGCCGATGACTCACGTCCCTTACAAGGGCGGCGCGCCCGTGATCCAGGACCTCGTTGGCGGAATCGTCGATATCTTCATCTCGCCATTTGGCAAGCCTGACATCGAACGCATGCGCACCGGCCAGGTCCGGATGCTGGCCGTACTGTCGCCTACGCGAGTGGAGGCAGTGAAGTCGGTCCCCAGCGTCAATGAGAGCAAGGCGCTGCGAGGCTTCAACTATTCAACCTGGGCTGGCATCTTCGTGAAGAAGGACACTGCCGAGCCTGTCGTGCAGGCGGTGCACAACGCGATTGTGCATACGCTGGCCGACCCCTCGGTGCGCGCAAGCCTGGATGCCGCGAACCTGCCTGCGTCCAAGCCGGTGTCGCTTGCCGAAAGTCAGAAGGCCTATCAGCAGAGCATCGAACAATACCGCGGCATTGCCCGTGCCATCGGCTTGCAGCCGCAATAAGGACGACATGCATCCCATCCTGGCCGCGCTGCGGGACAGCGCCGAAGAGTTCGTAGCAGTTCGCCGTGACCTGCACCGGCATCCGGAGCTCGGCTTCGAGGAACACCGCACCAGCGACATGGTGGCCAGCCTGCTCGCCGAATGGGGCTATGAGGTCGAGCGCGGGCTGGGGACAACGGGGGTCGTCGGCCGGCTGCGACGCGGTACGGGCAACCGCAGCCTTGGCATTCGCGCCGACATGGATGCCCTGCCGATGGAGGAGGCCACAGGGCTCCCCTATGCCAGCTGCCATCCCGGCGTGATGCACGCCTGCGGGCATGACGGGCATACCACCATGCTGCTTTGCGCAGCAAAGTACCTCGCCCGGCGCGGCGACTTCAGCGGAACCCTGAACCTTATCTTCCAGCCGGCAGAGGAGGGGTTGGGCGGTGCAAAGAAGATGATGGAGGACGGACTGTTCAGGAAGTACCCTTGCGATGCCGTCTTCGCCATGCACAACGTACCGGGCACCGCATCGGGCCGTCTGCTGTTGCGCGAGGGCGCTGCGCAGGCTTCGGCCGACAACGTCACCATCACGCTGGAAGGCGTCGGCGGCCATGCGGCGATCCCGCACCACGCGGCCGACCCTGTCGTGGCCGGCGCCTCCATCGTGATGGCCTTGCAGACTATCGTGGCGCGCAATGTCGATCCGCTGCAAGCGGCGGTCATTACCGTGGGCGCGTTCCAGGCCGGTACCGTCTCCAATATCATTCCCTCGCACGCCGTGCTCAGGCTGAGTGTCCGCGCACTGGACCGCGATGTGCGAGAGCGGATCGAGCAGCGTGTCAGGGACCTGGTATCCGCGCAGGCGCAGAGTTATGGCGTCACGGCGCAGGTCGATTATCAGCGCGGGTATCCAGTCCTGGTGAATACGCCGGCCGAAACGGCGTTCGCAAGCCAGGTCGCCCTGGACTTGCTGGGCGCGAGCCACGTCAACTGCCAGGCGTCGCCCATTGCCGCCAGTGAGGACTTTGCCTTCATGCTGGATGCCGTGCCTGGCTGCTACCTGTGGCTTGGAAACGGCGAAGGCGGAAAGGCCGGAGGCTGCTCGGTCCACAATCCCGGCTACGACTTCAATGATGGGAACATTGCTGTCGGTGCGGCGTATTGGGCCCTGCTGTGCGAACGTTTCCTCGTGGACTAAACGCTGCCGACCCTGGTAGCACTTGCGACAACTCATGGTTGCGCTCCCGCATACGTACTTTCACCTAATGCTGCATTGCGACAATTCCTCTGCTACAATCAGGGAAAACCCCATAAGGGTAATCCCGAAAGGAAGGACGCCATGAACACCCAATCCGATATCAAGCTGACTGACCAACTCGAACGCGAACTGATCGACCGTGAACTCGGAACGCAAAGCCTGGGCTTCGCCCACGACGTGAAGCGCGCCATCGCCTTCGTCCAGAGCGCGATCGAGCGCCTGCAGACCCAGGCCCGCAAGGCCCACGTGGTCTACGCCAACGGCTAAAGAGTTGTTTGCAGCAGAGTAGTTGTGGCCCGTTGCGGGCTGCGTTGTAGAACCGGCCATACGTGCGCCCGCCCGGGCAGACGCGGCCGGTTTTGTTTTGCCCGCGGTTCTTGCGTGCTTTGTGAATAACTTTCGCAAGGCTTGCCAGACCTTTTCGTTTGGCCGGGACGTGGCAGGGGGCTATCGTGGATGCCTTCGCAATACGCCTTCCCGACCATGCCCCCGCTTGTCCTGCTGTGCCTGCTGATCACCTATGTGGTCTGGGGCACGACCTACCTGGCAATCCGCTTCACGCTGGAGAGCTTTCCGCCGCTGTTCATGATGGGCACGCGCTTCCTGTGCGCGGGCCTGCTGCTGGCCGCGTGGCTGGCGTGGCGGGGCACGCCGATGCCGTCGTGGCGGCTGTTGCGCAACTGCGCGGTGCCGGCGCTGTTCCTGCTGGTGGGCGGCATGGGTTTGACCGCGATTGCCGAGCAGACGATTTCTTCCGGTGCCACCACGGTGATGATCGGGTCGATGCCGATCTTCGCGCTGATCTGGAGTGCCTGCTTCGGCAACCGGCCGAAATGGTATGAGTACGTGGCGATCGCGATCGGCAGCCTGGGAATCCTGGTGCTGACCGCGGGGGCGGAATTCCGCGTCAGCACCGGGGGCGTGGTGGCGCTGATGCTGGCAGTGGCGAGCTGGTCATTCGGCTCGCAGCTGGCGCGCCGGATGGAGCTGCCCCAAGGCGCCGCGGCATTTGCCGCGGAGATGCTGATCGGCGGCGTGGTGCTGATGGTGCTGTCGGCGCTGCGGCAGGAGCCGTGGCCGGCATCGGTCAGCGCGCAGGCCGGCTGGGCCTGGGTCTACCTGGTGGTGGCGGGGTCGCTGGTGGCGTTCTCTGCCTACATGTACCTGGTGTCCACTGTCAGCCAGACGTTGTCGGCCAGCTATGTCTATGTGAACCCGCCGGTGGCGCTGGCGATGGGCGCATGGCTGGGCGGCGAGCAGATCGCGCCGCAGACGCTGGGTGCCGTGATGCTGATCCTGGTGGCGCTGGCCGTGCTTAGCCTGGGCACGCTGCGCACGGCGCGGGCCCAGGCGGCCTGATACGGCCGACTGCTGCCGGGCAGATCAACTGCCCGACTGTTCCTGGATCCAGAGCGACAGCCGCACCTTGTAGGCCTGCTGGATATGCCGGCGCGCGATCTGTTCGGCCAGTGCCGGGTCGCGCTTTTCCAGCGCCTCGACCAGCGAGATGTGTTCTTCGTAGGAGCTGCGCGCGCGCCCTGGTACCGCCAGCGTGGTGCGTCCCAGCAGTGCCATCGACTCATGCAGCGAGCGCAGCGTCTTCAGCAGGTAGCGGTTGTGGGCGCAGCGGTGCAGGGTTTCGTGGAACAGCCGGTTGTTCAGCGCGAGCCGGTCGGGGTCGTCGGCGATGGCCAGGTCGCGCTCGACGATATCGCGCAGCAGCGAGATCTCCACGTCGGTGGCATGGCGCGCGGCCAGCGCGGCGGCGGTGCCTTCCAGCACTTCGCGCATGACGTACAGCTCGCTGACCATGCTGGCGTCGAGCTGGGTGACCATCATGCCGCGGTTGGGCTCGTTGACGACCAGCCCTTCGGACTCCAGCCGCGACAGCGCTTCACGCACAGGCGTGCGCGACAGGCCCAGGGATTCGGCCAGTTCCACCTCGCGCAGCCGCGTGCCGGGGGGCAGCTGGCCGGCCTGGATGGCGGCGCGCAGTTGCTGGTAGGCGCGCTCCGAGCGCGGGAGCGATGCGGCCTGGCCACTCTCGGCGGCGCCGGCGAACTCTTGAGAAATCATGTGAGGCTGGCTGATGCAGTTGGACTGTCGTAGCCAGTCATCATACCCGCTCGTGCGCGCCTGACATCACGGCGACGCAATATGGTGTAAAGGGCCAGGCGCGCGGCCGTGCCGGGCACCTCAGCCCGCCGGCGACTGGAACGGATGGTATTGATAGAGCCAGGTCTCCGACAGCGGCTTGCCGTTGAGCCTCAGGAACAGGCGGATATCGACCGGCTGGTTGCCGTCGGCGGTCAGGTCAAATTGTGCACGCCAGTGGCCCGGCACATTGTTGGGCACGGCTTCTGTGAAGACGTAGGAGAAGCTGCCGCGCGATGCGGTCAGTACGGCTTCAGGTTTGACGCCGAAGGGCAGTTTCTCCAGCGGCGCGCCCTTGAACTCGACCATGAACTTGCGCACGCCCTTGGGCCGCGGCTGGCCCGGCTGACCGCCATTGCCCAGGCGCGTGGCCACGCAGCGCGCCAGCGGCGAGGGGAAGGGCTCGTCGGCCTGCCAGTGCAGCCGGTAGCGCAGGCGGTAGGTGCTGCCGGCCCTGGCCGGGGCCTTGGGCACCCACATGGCGACAATGTTGTCGTGGATCTCGTCATCGGTGCGCAGCTCAACCAGCTGCACCGAACCGGCGCCCCAGCCGTCGCGCGGCTCGACCCACAGGCTCGGGCGGCGCTCATAGTTGACGCCGTCCTGGTAGTGGTCGAACAGGCGGTCGCGCTGCAGCAGCCCGAAGCCCTTGGGGTTATCGTCGGAAAACGCCGAGGCCGTGGTCTGCGGCGGGTTGTTCAGCGGGCGCCAGATATGCTCGCCGGCGCCGTTCCACAGCGCCAGGCCGTCGGAGTCATGCACCTCCGGGCGCCAGTCGACGGCGGTGCCTTTGATGCCCTCAGAGAACCAGAACATCGAGGTCAGCGGCGCCAGCCCCAGCCGGCCCACATCCTTGCGCAGGAACAGCGCGCACTCCACATCCATGATCACGGCCTTGCCACGCTGCATGACGAAGCGGTAGGCGCCGGCGATGCTGGGGCCATCCAGCAGCGCATAGACCGTGACGGTATCGCCGTTGCCCTCGGGCGTCTCGAACCAGAAATGGGTGAAGGCCGGGAATTCCTCGGACTTGCCGGCTTCGGCCACGTCGATGGCGATGCCGCGCGCGGACAGCCCGTACTGGTACAGGTCGCCGATGGCGCGGAAATACGACGCGCCGAGGAAGGCAACCCAGTCGTTCTTGCGCCAGTCGCGTGTCTTCTGGTCGCCGAGGCGGCTTTCCTGGAAGCGGAAGCCGGCAAAGCCGCTGCCCGGCGGCAGCTTGTGCGCGGGGCTGTCGGCCGGCATGTCGAAGTAGGCGTCGTCGTAGACGATCTCGCGGGCCTTGCCGAGGCCGCCCTTGGCGCGTTCGATCACGTGCATGCGCACCGGCGTGCGGAAGTACGTGCCGAGGTGAAAGAAGGTGACCGGGAACTGGCCTGGGCCACTGGCAAAGAGCGCGTCGTCGGTGCGGAAGCGGATCTTGCCGTGGGCGTCGTAGTCGATGCGGGACAGCACGTCCGCGGGCGGTGACGGCGGCGGCGCGTAGGGCTTGCCGGCCAGTGTGCGGGCGCGTTCGATCAGGGCGTCGAAACCGAATGGCTGGGCGTCGCCGAGTTTGATCCGGCTGGCTGCCAGCACCGACGGGGTAATGCCCAGTGCGGCGAGCGCGGCGGAGGCAGTGGCGGAGACCAGCAGGGTTCGGCGGTTCATCATGTGGCGAAAGCGTCCTTTTATTGTCCGGGGGTTGTGCAGAACTGTAAGAGACGCCGCCGTCCGCGAAAAGTTCGGACACCCTCTGTTACAGGCGGCCGCCCGCAGCCCGGCTGCAAGCGGCCGCCGCCGCACATCAGGCCTGCCCGCTGGCCCGGCGCCGCTGGCGCCGTTGCCGCGCCAGCATGTTCAGCCCCTCGACCGCGGCCGAGAACGCCATCGCCGTATAGATATAGCCCTTGGGCACATGGGTGCCGAGGCCCTCCGCGATCAGCGTCATGCCGATCATCATCAGGAAGGCCAGCGCCAGCATAACGATGGTCGGGTTGCGGTTGATGAAGTTGGCCAGCGGCGTGGCCGCGAACAGCATCGCCATCACCGCGGCGATCACCGCCACGAACATGATCTGCACATGCTCGGTCATGCCGACCGCGGTGATGATGCTGTCGATCGAGAACACCAGGTCGAGCACCAGGATCTGGCCGATGGCCGCGGCAAAGCTCTGCACCGCCTTGGCTGTGCCGCCTTCCTCGCCTTCTTCGGCGGCGGTGACGTGGTGGTGGATTTCGCGCGTGGCCTTCCAGACCAGGAAGGCGCCGCCCGCGATCAGGATGATGTCGCGCCACGACAGCCCCTGGCCCAGGATGGTGAACACCGGCTCGGTGAGCTTGACGATGAAGGCGATGGTGGCCAGCAGGCCCAGGCGCATCACCAGCGCCAGGCTGATGCCGACCTTGCGCGCCTTCTCGCGCATGGCTTCAGGCAGCTTGTTGGTCAGGATCGAGATGAAGATCAGGTTGTCGATCCCCAGCACGATTTCCATGGCCACCAGGGTGGCCAGTGCCGCCCACGCGGCGGGGTCCTGCAGCAATGCCAACGACGCTTCCATGGGGGGCTCCGGGTGTCAGGTTGCAACTCGGCGCCGGACGGTGGTCCGCCCGGGGCACATGCAGGCGTTATGTTAGCGCAGCGCCGCTTGCCCGCGCCGTGTGATCCGGAAAGATAAAGGTTGTTCTACGCGGTTGCCATGCGCCTCGATGGAATATAGTATGTGATATATCAAAAGATCCAAATCGAGCCATCAAGGAGACAGCAATGAAAGTGTGTATCTACGGCGCAGGCGCGATCGGCGGCTATGTCGGGGCGCAGCTGGCGCGCGCGGGGGCGGAGGTCAGCTTCGTCGCGCGCGGCCCCCATCTCGCGGCAATGCAGGAACATGGTGTCAGGCTGCTGATCGACGGCGAGGAGCGCGTGGCCAAGGTGCGCTGCACCAGCGATCCGCGCGAGCTCGGACACCAGGACTATGTGTTCATCACCCTCAAGGCGCATTCCGTCCCGGGCGTGGTGGACCAGATGCAGCCGCTGCTGGGGCCGGAAACCGCGGTCGTCACCGGCGTCAACGGCATTCCGTACTGGTATTTCTACAAGCATGGCGGCGACTTGGCCGGCAGTACGCTGGAAAGCGTCGATCCCGGCGGGCGCCAGTGGCAGGGCCTGGGGCCGGAGCGGGCGATCGGCTGCGTGGTCTATCCCGCGGCTGAGATCGTTGCGCCGGGCGTGATCAAGCACGTCTACGGCAAGAAGTTTCCGCTGGGCGAGCCGGATGGCAGCCGCTCGGCGCGCGTGACCCGGCTCAGCGAAATGATGATGGCCGCCGACCTGGACGCCCCGGTGCGCGACAATATCCGCGACGAGATCTGGCTCAAGCTGTGGGGCAATCTGTGCTTCAACCCGATCAGCGCGCTCACGCATGCCACGCTCGACGTCATCACCGCCGACCCGGCCACGCGGGCGCTGTCGCGCCAGATGATGGTTGAGGCGCAGGGCATCGCCGAGCGCTTCGGGGTGAAATTCCGCGTCGACGTGGAGCGGCGCATCGACGGCGCCGGTGCCGTGGGCGCGCACAAGACCTCGATGCTGCAGGACCTGGAGGCCGGGCGGGCCATGGAAATCGACCCGCTGCTGACCGTGGTGCAGGAAATGGGACGTCTGGTCGCGCAGCCCACGCCGATGTGCGATGCCGTGCTGGGTCTGATCAAGCAGCGCGACACGATGGCCAAGCTGGCCGCCTGAGCGCGGCTGGGAACAGGGGATACCGCCGGGTCAGGTATCCCCTGGCGCACGCCAGGCGCGCCAAGGTAGCGTTAGCCGGGCTTGCGAAGCGAGAAAGGCAGGCGATAGTGATATACCATATACGACAGACCGCGCACCGCTACTGTGCCGATGCATGACAACAACGCATTGTTTGATGCGTTTTCGTAATGGGTCCGGCGTTTTTGCTAAGCTGTGCGGCAATGCGGGGGGCAGCCATTCCGGCCACCTGCCGCTGGTCTCACACGAGCTCATTCATGTCTGCGCAAAGCCAATCCATCGTCCAGCCCAACGGGCTGGCCTTGTCCGTGCAACCGATCAATGCCGGCGCGAGCCTGCGCGACCAGGCCTACGCCATGTTGCGCCAGGCCATCGCCGACGCTGACATCTACCAGTCGCGCGACGAGATCCGCCTCGATGAGCGGGTACTGAGCGAGGCCATGGGTGTCAGCCGCACGCCCATCCGCGAAGCCATGACGCTGCTGGAGCAGGAGGGCTTCCTGCGCACCGTGCCCCGGCGCGGCATCTACATCATGCGCAAGACCAAGCGCGAGATCGTGGAGATGATCCAGATGTGGGCCGCGCTGGAAAGCATGGCCGCGCGGCTGGCCACCGAGAACGCCACCGATGCCGAGATCGCGCAGCTGCGCAGCATGTTCGACAGCTTCCGCGATTCCACCCCGGCCGAGCATATCGAAGAGTATTCCGACGCCAATATCGCCTTCCACCAGGCGATCGTGCAGCTGTCCAAGTCGCAGATCATCATGGACACGATCCGCAATATCTTCATCCACGTGCGCGCGATCCGGAAGATGACGATCTCGCAGAGCGACCGGGCGGCACGTTCGATCGTGGACCACCTGCGCATCATCGAGGCGCTGGAGAAACGCGATACCGAGCTGGCCGAGCGGCTGGTGCGGCAGCATTCGCTGGATCTGGCTGACTACGTGGAACGGCACTGCGACTTCCTCGACTGAAGGCGGGCGGGGTAGGGCGGCAAAACGGCGGACCTTGGTCCGCCGTTTTGCTTTTGTACGTTCCCGGATGACGCGCAAGCTTTTCGCGCTATGGTATGTGATATATCAATGCGGAAAAGATGCTGGCTGACTGATTCGGAATTTCACTGGGTTTCCCACTTCGGGCAAGCAAAGCAGGCCGATTGCTGCATTGCATCGTCGAAATTTGTGTTGCATCGGGCAAACTCCTCTTGCTCTCTTCTGATATATCACATACCGTATGTCATCAAGAGGGCCGGAACGGACGCGAGCGAGTACGCGCCGGGCACCAGAACAGACCATATACAAGTGAAACCATCGTCCGAGGAGACATCCGAAATGGAAACCAAGGCACTGCAAGGCGTTCGCATCCTGGACATGACCCACGTCCAGGCGGGCCCCTCGGCCACGCAGCTGATGGCGTGGCTGGGCGCGGACGTGATCAAGGTGGAAATGCCCGGCCGCGGGGACATCACCCGCAGCCAGCTGCGCGACGTGCCCAATGCCGACAGCCTGTACTTCACCATGCTCAACAGCAACAAGCGCAGCCTGACGCTGAACATGAAGACGCCCGAAGGCAAGGCGCTGCTCGAAGACCTGGTCCAGCGCAGCGACGTGCTGATCGAGAACTTCGGGCCGGGTGTGCTCGAGCGCGCGGGCTTTGACTGGGACCACCTGCAGGACCTGAACCCGCGGCTGGTCTATGCCTCGATCAAGGGCTTCGGCCCGGGGCCGTACGCGGACTGCAAGGCGTATGAGAACGTGGCCCAGTGCATGGGCGGTTCGGCCTCCACCACGGGCGATGCCGAGGGCGTGCCCACTGTCACCGGCGCGCAGATCGGTGATTCGGGCACGGGCGTGCATTGCGTGGTCGGCATCCTGGCCGCGCTGCTGCAGCGCGAGCACACCGGCCGCGGCCAGCGCGTGGAAGTGGCGATGCAGGACGCGGTGCTGAACCTGTGCCGCGTCAAGCTGCGCGACCAGCAGCGCCTGGCCAACGGCCCGCTGCGCGAGTACCCGAACGAAGAGTTCGGCGACCACGTGCCGCGCGCCGGCAATGCCTCGGGCGGCGGCCAGCCTGGCGCGGCGCTGCGCTGCGCGCCGGGCGGCCCTAACGACTATGTCTACGTCATCATCCAGCCGCAAGGCTGGGAGCCGCTGATGCGCCTGTGCGGGCGCGAGGACCTGATCACCAATCCGGACTACGCCACGCCAGAAGCACGCCTCAAGCACCTGGCCGACTGCTTCGCCGTGATCGAGAAATGGACCGGTGGCCGCAGCAAGTTCGACGTGATGGCGGCGCTCAACGAGGTCGATGTTCCGTGCGGCCCGATCCTGTCGATGAAGGACCTGATCGAGGACGAGTCGCTGTACCAGCGCGGCTACCTGAAGGAGCTGGAGCACCCGCAGCGCGGCAGCTACGTGCAGCTGGGCTGCCCGATCACGCTCTCGGCATCGCCGGTGGAGATCGAGCGTTCGCCGCTGCTGGGCGAGCATACCGAAGAGATTCTCGAGTGGCTGGGGCGCTCGCCCGCGCAGATCGCCGCGATGAAGCTGGCCGGCGCGGTATGACGCAAGCCTGACGTCATTCCCGCCTGTGCGGGAATGACGAATCCGGGCGCGAGCCGCCCACGATCCCATTTCTTCCAAGATCCTGCAACCGACATCGGAGCAGGCAGGGCCCCGCTTTGCCTGCGCAAGGAGCATGCTGTGCAAACCTGGATACGCTTTCGCCGCGCTGACGGCAGCATCGGCCATGGCCGCATCGACGAAGCCGATGGCAACCGTGTCGTCGAATATGACGGCGACGGTTTCAACGACCCCGCCCCCACCGGCGCCGTGCATGAGCGCGCGTCGCTGACGCTGCTCGCGCCCTGTGCGCCGGGCAAGGTGGTGGCACTGTGGAACAACTTCCACGCACTCGCGCGCAAGCTGGAAAAGCCCGTGCCCACGCACCCGCTGTTCCTGCTCAAGCCGGCCTCGTCGCTGGCCGGGCCGGGCGATGCGGTGCAGCGCCCCAAGAGCTACGACGGCAAGATCGTCTATGAGGGCGAGCTGGGCATCGTGATCGGCAGCAAGGCGCGCAATGTGTCGGTGGCCGAGGCCGGCGCGCATATCTTCGGCTATACCGTCGTCAACGACGTGACCGCGGCCGAGCTGATCACGGCCGACCCCAACTTCCCGCAGTGGACGCGCGCCAAGGGCTTCGACACCTTCGGCTGCATCGGCCCGGCCATTGTCTGCGGCTTCAACTGGAAGGCCGCCAGCGTCATCACGCGGCTCGATGGCGTGGAGCGGCAGAACTACCCGCTGTCGGACATGATCTTCTCGCCCGAGGAACAGGTCAGCCGGATCTCGCAGGACCTGACGCTGATGCCCGGCGACGTGATTGCGTGCGGCACCTCGATCGGCGTGGGATCGATGAAGGACGGTGCGGTGGTCGAGGTGGCGATCGCGGGCATCGGCTCGCTGGTCAACCACGTGCGCGGCTGAGCCGGCGCCCGATTCCTTCCAAAAAACGGTGAATGCCATGCCAATGACGATCGGTGTGCCACGCGAAGTCCACCCGGGCGAGCGGCGCGTTGCCGCCACGCCCGACTCGGTCAGGGAACTGCTCAAGCTCGGCTACCAGGTGGTGGTGGAGAGCGGCGCCGGCCAGGAAGCGTCGTTCTCCGACGCTGACTACAGCGCCGCCGGTGCGGCCATTGTCGACGCGGCCAGCCTGTGGGCCTCGGTCGACGTGGTGATCAAGGTGCGCCCGCCGCAGGTCCATCCCAGCCTGGGCGTGGAAGAGGCGGCGCTGCTGAAGAAGCATGCCACGCTGATCGGCTTTGTCTGGCCGGCGCAGCAGATGGCGATGCTGGAGCGGCTGACGCAGCGCGGCGCAACCGTGCTGGCGATGGACTGCGTGCCGCGCATCTCGCGCGCGCAGAAGCTCGATGCGCTCAGCTCGATGGCCAATATGGCGGGCTACCGCGCGGTGATCGAAGCCGCGCATGCGTTCGGGCGGCCCTTTGCCGGACAGATCACGGCCGCGGGCAAGATCCCGCCGGCGCGCGTGCTGGTGATCGGCGCGGGCGTGGCGGGGCTGGCGGCCATCGGCGCGGCGCGCAGCCTGGGTGCGGTGGTGCGCGCCTTCGATACGCGGCCGGTGGTGCGCCAGCAGATCGAAAGCCTGGGCGCCGAGTTCCTGACCGTCGAGATCGAAGAGGACGGCAGCGGCAGCGGCGGCTATGCCAAGGAGATGAGCCCGGCCTTTATCGAAGCCGAGATGCGTCTCTTTGCCGAACAGGCGCGCGAGGTCGACATCATCATCACCACCGCGCTGATCCCGGGCAGGCCCGCTCCCAAGCTGCTCGAGGCCGGCACGGTGGGCCTGATGCGCGCCGGCAGCGTGGTGGTCGACCTGGCTGCTGAGCAGGGCGGCAACTGCGTGCTGACCGTTCCGGGCGAGGCGGTGCGGCAGCACGGCGTCACCATCATCGGCTACACCGACCTGCCCAGCCGCATGGCGGCGCAGGCCAGCCAGCTCTATGGCACCAATATCCGCCACCTGCTGACGGAGCTGACGCCGGGCAAGGACGGCCAGCTCGTGGTCGACATGGACGACGAGATGATCCGCGGTGCCACGGTGCTGCACCAGGGCACGGTGACCTGGCCACCGCCGCCGCTGACGGTGGCGATCCCGCAGCAGCAGGCGCCGGCCGCGCCGCCGCCGGTGCAGGCCGAGGCCGAGCCGCCGCGCAGCCGCACCGGCGCGACGCTGATCGCGCTGGCCATCGCGGCGGCGGCGCTGCTGGGCCTGGGCGCGGTCGCGCCGCCGGCCTTCATGGCGCATTTCACGGTGTTCGTGCTGGCGATCTTTGTCGGCTACCAGGTGGTGTGGAACGTCACCGCCGCGCTGCATACGCCACTGATGAGCGTGACCAATGCCATCAGCGGGATCATCGTGGTGGGCGCGCTGGTGCAGCTGGGCAAGCCGTCGCTGCTGACGGCGGTGATTGCCGGCAGCGCGGTGCTGCTGGCCACCATCAATATCGCCGGCGGCTTCCTGGTGACGCAGCGCATGCTCAAGATGTTCCAGCGGGACTAGAGACGGGGAGACAGGGATGCCATCCGGAATCAGCAATATCGCTTACCTGGGCGCCAGCGCGCTCTTCATCCTCAGCCTGAGCGGGCTGAGCCACCCCGGCACCGCGCGCCGCGGCAACCTGCTGGGCATCGCCGGCATGGTGATCGCGGTGCTGACCACCGTGCTGGCGGGCAGCCCGGACGGCATCGCCATCATCATCGGCGCGATGCTGGTGGGCGGCATCGCCGGTGCCATGCTGGCCAGGCGCGTGGAAATGACGCAGATGCCGCAGTTGGTGGCGGTGCTGCACAGCTTCGTCGGCCTGGCCGCGGTGCTGGTGGGTTATGCCAACTACCTGGATAGCCATGCGCTGACCGGCGCGGAGAAGGCCATCCATGAAGTGGAAACCTACCTTGGCATCCTGATCGGCGCGGTCACGTTCACGGGCTCGATCATCGCCTTCCTGAAGCTGCAGGGCACCATGGGCGGCAAGCCGATGCTGCTGCCCGGGCGGCATGCCTTGAATGCCATCGCGCTGCTGGTTTGCGTGTGGCTGGGCTATGCCTTCCTGAGCGCGCCCGACGCGCAGCAGGGGCTGGTGCCGCTGGCGGCGATGACGGTGATTGCGCTGCTGGTCGGCGCGCACCTGGTGCTGGCCATCGGCGGCGCCGACATGCCGGTGGTGGTGTCGATGCTCAACAGCTACTCCGGCTGGGCCGCGGCGGCCACCGGCTTCATGCTGGGCAATGACCTGCTGATCATCACCGGGGCGCTGGTGGGATCGAGCGGCGCCATCCTCAGCTACATCATGTGCAAGGCGATGAACCGCAAGTTCCTGTCGGTGATCCTGGGCGGCTTCGGCGCGGTGCAGGCACAGGGCGCGGCGACCGAGCAGGGCGAAGTGCTGCCGGTGTCCAGCGAGGAAGTCGGCAACCTGCTCAAGGACGCCAGCGACGTGATCATCGTGCCGGGCTACGGCATGGCGGTGGCGCAGGCGCAGGGCACCATCAGCGAGATCGCGCGGCGGCTGCGGGCGCAGGGCGTCACCGTGCGCTTCGGCATCCACCCGGTCGCTGGCCGCCTGCCCGGGCACATGAACGTGCTGCTGGCCGAGGCGCGCGTGCCGTACGACATCGTGCTGGAGATGGAAGAGATCAACGACGACTTCGAGAAGGCCGACGTGGTGCTGGTGGTGGGCGCCAACGACATCGTCAACCCCGGTGCGCTGGAAGACCCGGGCAGCCCCATTGCCGGCATGCCGGTGCTGGAAGTCTGGAAGGCCCGCACCGTGGTGGTGTCCAAGCGCAGCATGGCGGCGGGCTATGCGGGCGTGGACAACCCGTTGTTCTACAAGGACAACACGCGGATGTGGTTCGGCGACGCCAAGGGCAGTGTCGATGCCCTGCTGAGGCAGCTGGAGGAAGCGCCGGCCTGAGTTAGCGAGTCGAGGTCTCCAAGCTGAGCAGTTCAGGCGGCCGCGAAGCCACCGCCGCCCCGCGTTTGTCGGGGCGGCGGTGGCTTTTGTTGTCTGGATGGGTCCATAGACAACCTGTTATGGAAGCCCGGCGGGGGATTCATGCCAGCTCCGCGATATATAAACGATCGCAAATAGAAACGATAAAAAACTTTAAGACTAGTCAAATTAAGCTTCAGGTAGCATCAATCCACGACTTCATGTGCCGCAATGCCAGGCGCCGGTCTAGTTGTGAGAAGGGCAACCCACAAAGCCCTGTTGTGCCAGTCGAGGCACAAACAAACAGTACCAGGAGACAAGACAGATGGCGCAATTTGAAGTATCGGCCCCGGCCGGTCACGGCAACGTGAACGGGCGCGGCCTGCAGAACCGTTGGATCCAGCTTGCAATTGGCGTGGTGTGCATGGGGCTGGTGGCGAATTTGCAATACGGCTGGACCCTCTTCGTGTCACCGATGGACGCCAAGCATCACTGGGGCGCGTCCGCCATCCAGGTGGCATTCTCCATTTTCATCGTGACGGAAACCTGGCTGGTGCCGCTGGAGGGCTGGCTGGTGGACAAGTTTGGCCCGCGCCCGGTAGTGGCGGGCGGGGCGATCTGCGCGGGCCTGGCATGGGTGATGAATGCCTATGCGACCACGCTGCCGGAACTGTATGCGGCCGCGGTGATTGCCGGCATCGGCGCGGGCGGTGTCTATGGGACCTGCGTCGGCAACGCGCTGAAGTGGTTCCCGGACAAGCGCGGCCTCGCGGCCGGACTGACGGCGGCGGGTTTCGGCGCGGGCGCGGCCATTACGGTGATCCCCATCGCCAACATGATCCAGAGCTCGGGCTATGAAAAGGCCTTCCTGACCTTCGGCATCCTGCAGGGCGTGTGCATCTTCGTGCTGGCACTGCTGCTGGTGAAGCCCAGGCCGCCCAAGGGCGCGGTGGCGGCCAAGGCGGTACTGACCAACCCGGTCGAGTTCTCGCCGGGGCAGATGGTGAAGACGCCGGTGTTCTGGCTGATCTACGTGAGCTTTGTCGCGGTGGCGGCGGGGGGGATCATGGCGACGGCGCAGCTCGGGCCCATCGCCAAGGACTATGGCTTCGCCTCGATGCCGGTGACGATGCTGGGCATGACGCTGCCGCTGCTGACCATGACCTTGTCGATCGACAACCTGTGCAATGGCTTTACGCGGCCCTTGTGCGGTTTCCTGTCGGACAAGTTCGGGCGCGAGAACACCATGTTCGTGATCTTCGTCGGCGAGGGGCTGGCGCTGCTCGGGCTGATGCAGATGGGGCACAACCCGTACTGGTTCATGTTCTTCGCGGCGCTGACCTTCCTGTTCTGGGGCGAGATCTTCTCGATTTTCCCGGCCTTGTGCGCCGATACCTTCGGCAGCAAATTCGCCGCGGCCAATGCCGGCACCCTGTACACGGCGAAGGGCACGGCGGCGATGGTGGTGCCGCTGGCATCGATCCTGTCGGCGCATGGCGGCTGGGGAGCCGTGTTCTCGGTGGCGGCGGTGGTGACGATTGCGGCAGGGATCTCGGCCAAGGTGTTGCTGGCGCCCATGCGCAAGCGCTTTATCACCGGGCATGCCGAGGCAGTGCGCGTGTCCGACACCGCGTTCCTGGCTGGCATTTCGCCGCGTCAGGGGGAGTAATCCCGGGCTGAAGGGTAGAGGGGGGCTGGCGTAGGCTGCCGGGCTTCCGGAGCGGGGGCAGGACATTCCCATTAGTGGGCGCGCTGGTGTTCGCGGAGGACGCCAGTGCGCGGCAATGTGTTCCAGAGAGCCATAAAGCCGCTGGAATTTTTGGTATGTAGTATATCTTCATGCGTAATCCCGGCGAGATTTCCAGGCTTCGACATGGCCCGGAAATCTGTGCCGATTGCGCATGAATCGCGTGCTTTCAGAAATTACGCTGATTTAGCCGTAGTTGCCTGCAAAATTGCTGCGCCGCATCGACGAAACTTGAAGGGCTAGGGGAAATTCTTCTTGCTTCGTTCTGATATATCACATACCGTATGTCATCAAGATCGAGTGAAACGATCGGGCGCCGCAAGGCATACGGGTAGCAACAGCGAAGGGCGAGAAGGCGAGAGTGCCCCGCCCCGTAAAGAGTTCAACGAGGAGACCAAGACATGTCCGAAGTCGTCGAAGCCAAGCGGGTCGGGAGCACCACGCGGAAGACACCCTGAATTAGAAGAATTCCAACCCCAGTCAATTTGTATAGAAGGAATCAACCATGGCAGAAGTCGGAAACGAACTGCAGCGTCACGCCACGGAAGAACATCAGGCACAAACCGATGGTTTTCATCTGGTCATCGACGCGCTGAAGCTGAACGGCATCGAGAACATCTACGGTCTGCCCGGCATTCCGGTCACCGATCTGGCCCGTCTGGCACAGGCCAACGGCATGCGCGTCATCAGCTTCCGTCACGAGCAGAACGCAGGCAACGCAGCAGCGATTGCCGGCTTTCTCACCCAAAAGCCGGGCGTTTGCCTGACCGTTTCTGCGCCGGGCTTCCTGAACGGGCTGACGGCGCTGGCGCATGCGACCACCAACTGCTTCCCGATGATCCTGATCAGCGGCTCGAGCGAGCGCGAGATCGTCGATTTGCAGCAGGGTGACTACGAAGAGATGGACCAGCTGGCCATCGCCCGTCCGCACGCCAAGGCTGCCTTCCGCGTGCTGCACGCTGAAGACATTGGTGTCGGGATTGCGCGTGCCATTCGTGCCGCCGTGTCGGGCCGTCCGGGCGGTGTGTACCTGGACCTGCCGGCCAAGCTGCTGGGCCAGTCGATGGAAGCCGAGAAGGGCCGCAAGTCGCTGATCAAGGTGGTGGATCCGGCCCCGCGCCAACTGCCTGCACCGGACTCGATCGACCGTGCCGTCGCGCTGCTGAAGAGCGCCAAGCGCCCGCTGATCCTGCTGGGCAAGGGTGCCGCGTACGCACGCGCCGAAGCGGATATCCGCACGCTGGTCGAGAAGACGGGCATTCCGTACCTGCCGATGTCGATGGCCAAGGGCCTGCTGCCCGATACGCATCCGCAATCGGCCTCGGCCGCACGCTCGTATGTGCTGGCTGAAGCTGACGTGGTGTTGCTGGTCGGCGCCCGCCTGAACTGGCTGCTGTCGCATGGCAAGGGCAAGACCTGGGGCAAGCCGAAGCAATTCATCCAGATCGACATCGCGGCGACCGAGATGGACAGCAACGTCGCCATCGCCGCGCCGGTAGTGGGTGACATTGGTTCGTGCGTGTCGGCGATCCTCGACAAGGTCGGCAATGACTTTGCCAAGCCGGGCGCCGAGTGGCTGAACGCGGTGGCCGACCGCAGGGACACGAACCTGGCGAAGATGGCCGAGACCCTGGCCAGGTCCAAGGATGTCTCGCCGATGAACTTCCACGGCGCGCTGAACGTGCTGAAGGATGTGGTCAAGGCCAACCCGGGCATCTCGTTCGTCAACGAAGGCGCCAACACGCTGGACTACGCCCGTGCCGTGATCGACATGTACGAGCCGCGCAAGCGCCTGGACGTAGGCACCTGGGGCGTGATGGGCGTGGGCATGGGCTACGCGGTCGCCGCGGCGGTCGAGACCAGCAAGCCGGTGCTGGCGCTGTGCGGTGACAGTGCGTTCGGTTTCTCGGGCATGGAAGTCGAGACGATCTGCCGTTACAACCTGCCGGTCTGCATCGTCATTTTCAACAACAACGGCGTCTACAAGGGCATCGACGTGAATCCGACCGGCGGCAAGGATCCGGCGGTCACGACGTTCGTCCCGGGCGCGCGCTACGACAAGATGATGGAAGCGTTCGGTGGCGTCGGCCGCAACGTCACCACGCCGGCGGAACTCGAGGCTGCGGTGAACGAAGCCCTGCGCTCGGGCAAGCCCACGCTGGTCAACGCTGTCATCGATCCGGCTGCTGGCACGGAAAGCGGTCGTCTGACCAATCTGAATCCGCAAAGCTCGGCCAAGAAGTAATTCACCCGAATTTCACCCCTCTGATCCAATAGGAGAACGAAAGTGAACCTCCCACTCAACGGCATCAAGATCATCGACTTCACGCACGTCCAGGCCGGTCCCGCCTGCACGCAGCTTCTCGCGTGGTTCGGTGCGGACGTGATCAAGGTCGAGCGCCCCGGTTCCGGCGACGTGACGCGCACCCAGCTGCGCGACATCCCGGATGTCGATGCGCTGTACTTCACCATGCTCAACAGCAACAAGCGCAGCCTGACGCTGGACACCAAGAAGCCGGAAGGCAAGAAGATCCTGGAGCAGCTGATCCGCGAGTCGGACGTGCTGGTCGAGAACTTCGGCCCGGGCGCGCTGGACCGCATGGGGTTCTCGTGGGAACGCATCAACGAACTGAACCCGAAGATGATCGTGGCTTCGGTCAAGGGCTTCAGCGACGGCCACCACTATGAAGACCTGAAGGTCTACGAGAACGTGGCCCAGTGCGCCGGCGGCGCGGCCTCGACCACCGGCTTCTGGGATGGCCCGCCGACGGTGTCCGCCGCGGCGCTGGGCGATTCCAACACCGGCATGCACCTGGCCATCGGCATCCTCACCGCGCTGATCGGCCGCGACAAGACCGGCAAGGGCCAGAAGGTGGCTGTGTCGATGCAGGATGCGGTGCTGAACCTGTGCCGGGTCAAGCTGCGCGACCAGCAGCGCCTGGACCGCCTGGGCTACCTGGAAGAGTACCCGCAGTATCCGCACGGCAGCTTCAGCGACGTGGTGCCGCGCGGCGGCAACGCGGGCGGCGGCGGCCAGCCGGGCTGGGTGCTGAAGTGCAAGGGCTGGGAAACCGACCCCAACGCCTATATCTACTTCACCATCCAGGGCCATGCCTGGGAGCCGATCTGCAAGGCGCTGGGCAAGCCGGAATGGATTTCCGATCCCAACTACGCCACCGCCAAGGCTCGCCAGCCGCATATCTTCGATATCTTCAACACCATCGAGGAATGGCTGGCCGACAAGACCAAGTACGAGGCCGTGGACATCCTGCGCAAGTTCGACATCCCGTGCTCGCCGGTGCTGTCGATGAAGGAAATCGCCGCCGATCCGTCGCTGCGCGCCAGCGGCAGCATCACCGAGGTGCCGCACAAGGAGCGCGGTACCTACCTGACGGTGGGCAGCCCGATCAAGTTCTCCGACCTCAAGCCGGAGATCACCGGGTCGCCACTGCTGGGCGAGCATAGCGAAGAGGTGCTGGCCGGCCTGGGCTACGGCGCGGACGACATCAAGCGCCTGCGCGAGTCCCAGGTGATCTGACGCTGCCCGCCGGCACTTGTGGCCGGAGTGTACGCCGGGGTCTCGCGCATAGCGGGCCCCGGCGTTTTTGCTTGCAGCGTGGCCATGTGGCACGCTACCTTGATGGCCATGACAGGCTGGCGCCGACCGGCCCTGGTAATAACGAGGGAATCCCCATGACAGACCAGATCGATTACGCGCAACTGGTGTCCGCCATCGGCGACGCCATCATCATCTCCGACGCCAAGGGCGCCATCACGCTATGGAATCCCGCCGCCGAGCGCATGTTCGGCTTTACCCAGGCCGAGGTCATGGGCAAGTCGCTCGACCTGATCATCCCTGAGCGCCTGCGCGGGCGGCACTGGGAGGGCTACGGCAAGACCATGGCGACCGGCATCACGCGCTACGGCCACGACCTGCTCAAGGTGCCCGCGGTCGACAAGGACGGCAAGGCCATGTCGATCGCCTTCACCGTGGCGCTGCTCAAGGATGATGCGGGCGCCATCACCGGCATCGTCGCCGTGATCCGCGACGAGACCGTGCGCTTCCAGGAGGAGCGGGCGCTGAAGAAGCGGCTGGTGGAGCTGGAAAACCAGGTCAAGGAACAGGCCTGAGGCGCGTGCCATTTCCGTGATCCCGGGCCAGCCGCGCAGCGCGTCGGCCCGGTGGCCAGGCCTGGTCCTGGCCGTTTCCTGTTTGCGCGGCGGCCCCGGCCGGGGCCGCCGCGCAGGTCTCGATTGTCCCCCGAGTTTTCCCGAATAGGTGGCCGGCATGCACTTCCAGCGCCGCTTTGGCGTAGCCGATCGTGGTCTTTTCGGTACCAAAAGCGTTGACTGAGTACCGAATGCCTCCTACATTTGGAGCCCTGACAAAGACAGATCCGAGGAGGCAACATGAGCCGTCAAGCTTCGGCCGCTGCGGTAGTCCATGGCGGCGCTACGGTGGGCCAGCTCTATGCGGCCGCGCTGCGTGCCAGGCCCGGCGTGCCCGCCATCGTCGGCGACGACACCACGCTGAGCTATGAGGCGCTCGCGCGGCAGTGCGCGCGCGTCGCGCGGCTGTTTGCCGCCCGCGGCCTGGCGCGCCAGGATGCCGTGGCCTTCCTGGTGGGCAACCGCACCGAAGCGGTCGCCGCCATCATCGCCGCGCAGCTGGCCGGGCTGAAGAATGTGTCGCTGCATCCGATGGCATCGGAAGCGGATCACGCCTTCGTGCTGCAGGATGCCGGGGTGCGGGCGCTGGTGGTGGACAACGCCCGCTTCACCGAGCGCGCGCGCGTGCTGGCAGCCGGCGCCGGCCTGCAGGTCCTGCCGCTGGACGATGGCGAGTTCGGGCCTGGCCTGGCCAATGCGGCGGCTGCGTTCGATGACACGCCCGTGGTTCCCGGCGACGACCCCACGGAAATCAGCCGGCTGGCCTATACCGGCGGCACCACTGGCCGTTCCAAGGGCATCCTGCATACGCACCGGACCACGGTGACGGTGCTGCAGTACATGCTGGCCAGCTACGAATGGCCGGCGCAGATCCGCTACCTGGTGACCACGCCGATCTCGCATGCGTCCGGCAGCCTGTTCCTGCCGACGCTGCTGCGCGGCGGCACCATCTACGTGTGCGACAAGTTCAGTCCCGCCGATTTCCTGCGACGCGTGGCCGAACAACGGATCAACCTGACCTTTTTGGTGCCCACGCAGATCTATGGCCTGCTCGATTGCGACGGGCTGGACACGGCCGACCTGTCCAGCCTGGAGCTGGTGCTCTACGGCGCGGCGCCGATCGCGCCGGTGCGTCTCGCTGACGCGCTGCGCCGCATCGGCCCGGTGTTCGGACAGGTCTACGGCCAGGCTGAAGTGCCGATGTGCATCAGCTACCTGAGCCAGCGCGACCACGATCCGGACAACCCCGAGCGCCTGCGCTCGTGCGGCAAGGTGATCCCGGGCAACCAGGTCAAGCTGCTGGACCCCGACCTGCGTGAAGTCGCGCCGGGCGAGGTGGGCGAGCTGTGCGTGCGCGGTCCGCTGGTGATGGAAGGCTACCTGAACCGGCCCGAGGAAGACGCCAAGGTCTTTGCCGGCGACTGGCTGCATACCGGCGACATGGCCCGTTGCGACAGCGAGGGCTTCCTGTACATCGTCGACCGCGCCAAGGACATGATCATCAGCGGCGGCTTCAACGTGTACCCGAGCGAGGTGGAGCATTGCCTGGCGCTGCACCCGGCCATCGCCATGTCCGCGGTGATCGGCATCCCCGACGCCAAGTGGGGCGAGGCGGTCACCGCCGTGGTCGTGGCACGGCCCGGTGCCGCGCTTACCGAGGCCGACGTGATCGGCCACGTGACGCAGCACAAGGGCGTGGTCAATGCGCCCAAGCAGGTGGTGTTCGTGGATGAGCTGCCGCTGACCGCGCTGGGCAAGATCGACCGCAAGGCCATCCGCGGCCGCTACTGGGGCGGCCAGGAGAGGCAGGTGGCCTGAGCGCGGTTACCTTCCGGCGTGCGGCTGGGACGAGCGCGCGCCGGTGTCCGCGCGGCACAGCAGGCCGTTCAGGATGATCTCGTAGAACTCGCTGAAGGCATCGCCGATCTTCAGGCCGGTTTCCTTCAGGAACTGCTGGTTGCGCAGCCGGTGCGCGGCGCCCAGGATCGCTTCGGAAACCAGCCGCGGATTGTGCGGCGCCATCAGCCCTTGCCGCATGCCTGCCTCGAGCAGGCTCTCAAGCCCGCGCACGCGCGCCAGCTGGTAGTCGTCGAATGCCGCCCGGCCGCTGTCGATCGCATCCAGGTCCGCCAGCGCGGCCTTGCTCAGTCCCGATGTGTTGAGCGCGGCATGCAGGTAGGCGGACACTGCCCGCGCCGCATCGCTTTCGCGGCGCGCCGCGGCAAAGCCCCTTTCCAGGTTGTCAGCGAGCACGTCGCGGCAGATGCCGACGAACAGCGCCTCCTTGGTCGGCGCGATCTCGTACAGGCGCCGCCGTGAGCAGCGCATGCGTCGGGCAATCTCGCCGATGGTCAGCGACGACACGCCTTCGGTGCTCAGCAGCCGGGTCAGTTCGTGGGCAAATTCTTCGTCGGTGCGTCGAGTCGGCATGAAACGGGTGGCAAGCCGGGCAAGTGGCGGGCGCGTGAGTGTTGATGCCGAATCTTACGACGACTGCGCCCGGGCCGGCATGGCAATGGATCCATGCCGGCCGGCACATCGCCAGCTCCCCCAGGCGCGGAATGAGTAATGGCTCAAAAGCAGCCGCCGACTGGTTTCCCAGTGCGCTTCAGGTGATAGAGTCCGTCCCCGGCAACGCAAGCAAGCTTCTAACGCTTGTATAGTGTATCTATACGCTATACATTCTTTGCTACCTGGAAATCGATGATCAAGAGTTTCGCCCATGCGGGCCTCAAACGTTTCTTCGAGACTGGCTCCAAGGCGGGAATCCAGCCGCATCACGCGCAGAGATTGCGCAATCAGCTCGGTGCGCTGGATCACGCCACGAGACCCCGGGACATGGGGGTGCCAGGTTGGAAGCTGCATCAACTGGGCGGCGACATGTCCGGCCCTGGTCTGTCAGCGTCAATGGCAACTGGCGGCTGACATTCATGTTCGACGGCATCGACGTCATCGTCGTCGATTACCAGGACTACCACTGAAGGACTTCATCATGACGCGCATGCACAACCCGCCGCACCCCGGCGCGGTGCTGGCCGATTGGCTCGCTGGCATGGACGATATGACCATTACGGCGTTCGCCGCGCACATCAGCGTGACGCGCGCAACGCTCTCGCGCATCCTGAATGGTCATGCATCGATCACGCCGGATATTGCCATTCGCCTGGAAGAAGCCCTGGGCGCGAGCCGCGAGATGTGGAGCGGCATGCAGATGGCATACGACCTCTGGGTCGCGGCGCAAAGGCCGCGCAAGCGCATCAAACGGCTGCCCCGCCCCGCAGGCAAGGCTGCGGAGGCCGATCTCGCCTGAGGGACATGCGGGCCAGGCAAAAAGGCGAGGCCGCTCGCGCGCCTCGCCGTGAACCGAGCGGCCCTTCAGTTGAGATGACCGACCGCGCGCAGGTATTCGTTCTTCTTCTCGAAGATCAGCGCGCTCAGAAAGGCGGCGTCATAGGCGGCCAGCAAGTGCGCGTGGTGTTCTTCGATATAGCGGGCCACGCGCGCCTTCTCGCATTCGATGCCGCACAGCCATTCATACATCTCGGCGTCCCAGCGGAAGCGCAGGCCCAGCTCGATAAACGCGGCGTTGTAGGCGGCGAGCTGGGTGTCGCGCGGAATGGGTTGGTTATCGGTGCCGACCGTGATGGCAGCCTGGCTGCTTTCCTGCTGGACCTGGTTCATGCTCGTCTCCTCAGATGCGCTGTAGCGGTTGGGTTGAGACAAGCATAGGGACCGCGGATGATTTACGATAATTAAAGTTTCATAGCAAAACCATAATCAATTGTTTATGCATTCTGACTGATCAAACCTTCCACCCCGGTAATCCGCTCGATCAGTCCCGCGCCTTCCTCCATCAGGAACTGCTTGAACGCCAGCGCCACCGGTGGCAGCCGCTTGTTCTTGCGGTGCACCACATACCAGTTGAGCATCACCGGGAAGCCCTCGATGTCCAGCACCGCGAGCTTGCCGGCCTGCAATTCCAGGCCGACCGTGTGCGCCGACAGGAAGGCGATGCCCATATTGGCGATCACGGCCTGCTTGATGGTCTCGGTGCTCTTGATCTCCATCGCGATGCGCATGTTCGACAGACGCCCGGCAAAGCCCTCCTGCATTGAATTCCAGGTATCCGAGCCTTTCTCGCGTGAAACGAAGGCTTCATCAGCCAGCTCGGCCAGCGGGATATTGCGCTGTCCGACCAGCGGGTGGGTGGGCGCAGCCACGATGACATAGGGATGGGGGGCGAAGGCCTCGTTGATGGTGTCCATGCCTTCGGGCGGACGCACCATCACCGCCAGGTCGGTCAGGTTGCCGGCCAGCTGGTGCAGCAATTCCTCGCGGTTATGCACGGCAAGGTTCAGCGTCACGCCTTCATGGCGGTTCATGAACTCGGCCAGCAGGCGCGGAAAGAAATAGTCGCCGGCGCTGATCACCGCCACGTTGAGCCGGCCGCCGGAGATGCCCTTGAGCTGGGACATGGCGTCTTCGGCCTCGCGGAACTGCTGGATGATGCTGCGGCTGTAATGCAGCATCTCGTGGCCCGCCGGGGTCAGGTAGATCTTCTTGCCCAACTGCTCGAACAGGGGCAGCCCCACGTGGTGCTCCAGCTGCCGCACCTGGGTCGATACCGCGGGCTGCGTCAGGTGCAGTTCCTCGGCAGCGCGTGAAAAGCTCATATGGCGGGCAACGGTCTCAAAGACCTTCAACTGCCGCAGTGTGGCGTTCCTCATCCTCGTCCCGTGCAATATATAAACGATTGGCTATATAAACGATAAAAAACTTTATGCAGTGCTGATCTTAGATTCAAGTAGCATCAATCGTCGGATTTGCCTGCCCCGCCCCGAATCCGGCTCTCCGGCTTGCGCCAGGAGCCCGCCAATGGCCACAAGCATGGCCGATAACAACGATGGCTGCCTACAGCCACGACAAAAAATACACAAGGAGACTACCGTGACCGGACTGAATGCAACGGTGCGTGCAACGCGGCACCCCGCCATGCCTGAAGAGACCCGTCGCAGCCACGCCGGTGCGGGGCAGGGGGGCAGGTCGTGAATATCTCGCTCCCCCAACTGAAGGCCTTCGCCGCAGTGGCGCGGCACAAGAGCTTTACGCGTGCCTCGGTTGAGCTGGGCCTGACGCAATCCGCGGTCAGCCGCAGCGTGCGTGAACTGGAAGATGAGATCGACCAGCGCCTGTTCGACCGTACCACGCGCCAGGTGGAACTGACCGATGCCGGCCAGCACCTGTCGCAGCGCATCTGCCACCTGATCGAAGAGGTCGAGCAGACCCTGCGCGACAGCCAGAGCGCCAGCCGTCCGTGCCAGGGCCTGGTGCAGATCGCTTCGGATCCGGTGCTCAGCTCGATGTCGGTGCCGACCTGGCTGGCCGGCTGCCGGCAAGCGTGGCCGGCGATTGCCATCCACCTGAAGGACCGCTCGCAGGAGTCGGTGCTGCAAAGCGTGCGCAGCGGCGAGGTGGACTTCGGCATTGCCACCGATCCGAAGCCAACCGACGACCTCTATTGTGAACCGCTGTGCGTCGATGCCTACCACGCCGTCCTGCCCGCCCAGCACCCGCTGGCGATGCGCGACGCGGTAGGGTGGGGCGACCTGAGCGATGCCCGCGTGCTGGCCCTGGACCAGCAGTGCGGCATGCAGCCCGCGGTGGAGAAGGCGCTCAGCAGCTATCACGTGCGCGCGGGCTCGCTGCAGTTGCTCGGCCACTTTGCCGCAGTGTTCGGCATGGTGGCGCTGGGCCTTGGCATCGGCGTGGTGCCGTCGCGTGCCCAGGTGGGCGGCATGAATCCGGCGGCGGTGATGCGGCCGCTGCGTCCGCAGGTGACTTCCACGGTGATGCTGGTTCGGCGCAAGAGCCGCTCGCTCAAGCCCAATGCCGCGGCAATCTGGGATGCCTTGCGTGGCCAGGAATATCAGGAGTCGCCGGTGGTGCATCGAAAAACCACCATGGTGTGAGGCAATCGGCTCATCAGGGGGCATGGGGCGGGCATTCGTTGTATTAGTGCAAAACTTCTATTGATATATCACATACAGGATATTTACACATAGTGCGGTGCAGCATATAATGAAAACTCCTGATCACAACGCTATTGGAGTTTTCAAATGGAAGTCGCTCTTCTCTTCGCTCTTGGCCTGGGCCTGATTGCTGCCGGTGCCGGCGTGACCACGCTGCTGGCCACGCGCCTGCCGATGGACGTGCTGGTGACCGCGCAGGAGCACGGTCGCTTTGCCGGCCTGGGCTCGAACCAGGAAGGCGATGGCGTGGGCCGTGCCAGCCCGTCGCGCATCGTGCCCGCTGCCGGTGAACTGGCCTACGCGTAATGCGCGCCGGCGCCATGCGCCATCGCGCTGAACCGCGCAACCAGCAAGGGTTGTAGCGGCCGGCACCCCTTGTGGCAGTACCTCGGTTGACACCTGATCTGCGGCATTCGCCGCGAGCCAGGGCAGGGTTCTGCACGAACCTGCGGCCGCCACCATCTTCCTCCCCGATCGCTGCCAGCGATCGCCCTGCACGACCCCTCTTCCTGCGCCCCGGTTCCAGGCCGGCAGGCTCCCTGCTGTGTCTTTAACGCCGCTTCCGGCGTCGTTCCCAAGCCATACGCGCGTCACCAGACATTAATGTATGCATCTAGGGACTTTCCCCAATTCATCGTTTTCCCGATTTTTCCGGGGCGCGATCCCCGGCATTCTTGCGGATGCCATCAGTCGGCCGATTAATGTGCCGATGCATGGCAACTGCTTGATTTCCAACGACTCCGGATGCTGTCGGACCGGCCATTGATGCAGTGTGCGCACCAGTCGCACTGCAGCAACGGCCACCCAGGCGTCACTCACCGCGATCCCATGCTGCAGAGCCGCGACGAATACGCTTGACTTACCTGATATATCACATACCGTATAGCACTAGAACGGCTCAGCTGTTCTTTGACTGAGAGTCACGCAGAGGCGTCTACAGGCGCCCATCTTCCACCTTGGCGGCACGCCGCTATAAGGAGACATCATGGAATTGCAGCAGAGGGAGTCCACGTCGCGCTTTGCGTCGCCGTGGGTGCAACTGGTATTCGGCGTGATCTGCATGGCGATGATCGCCAACATGCAATACGGCTGGACGCTGTTCGTCAACCCGATCGACGACAAGTACCACTGGGGCCGCACCGCGATCCAGGTGGCCTTCACCATCTTCGTCGTGACGGAAACCTGGCTGGTCCCGATTGAAGGCTATCTGGTCGACAAGTACGGCCCGCGTCCGGTAGTGGTGGGCGGCGGCCTGCTGTGCGCCATTGCCTGGGCCCTGAACTCGGTGGCGTCCTCGCTGCCCATGCTTTACTTCGCGGCGGCGATCGGCGGCCTGGGCGCGGGCGCTGTGTATGGCACCTGCGTGGGCAACGCGCTGAAATGGTTTCCCAATCGCCGGGGCCTGGCAGCGGGGATTACCGCAGCCGGTTTCGGCGCGGGCTCGGCGCTGACCGTGGTGCCCATTGCCAACATGATCAAGACTTCGGGCTATGAGGCTGCGTTCCTGTGGTTCGGTCTTGGCCAGGGCCTGATCGTGTTCATCCTGGGCATGGCCCTGTACCCGCCGTCGGCCAAGATCCTGAGCGAGGTCAAGTCCACGCTGAAGGCTGCCGCAACCTACAACGCTTCGCCGCGCGAGGTGCTGAAGTCGCCGATCTTCTGGGTCATGTATGCGATGTTCGTGATGATGGCCGCCGGCGGCCTGATGGCCACCGCCCAGCTCGGCCCGATCGCCAAGGACTTCGGCCTGCACGACGCCCCGATCTCGATCCTCGGCCTGACCTTGCCGGCGCTGACCTTCGCACTGACCATCGACCGCGTGCTCAATGGCCTGACGCGCCCGTTCTTCGGCTGGATCTCCGATCATATCGGCCGTGAACGCACCATGTTCTTTGCCTTCGGGGTCGAGGCCATCGGCATCCTGCTGCTGTCCAAGTACGGCCACCATCCGGTTGCCTTCGTGGTGCTGACAGGCGTGGTGTTCTTTGCCTGGGGTGAGATCTACAGCCTGTTCCCTGCCACCTGCGGCGACACCTTCGGGCCGAAGTTTGCCGCCACCAACGCGGGCCTGCTGTACACCGCCAAGGGCACGGCCGCGCTGCTGGTGCCGTTCTCCAGCGTGATCACCACTGCCACCGGCAGCTGGCATGCGGTCTTCATGGTGGCCTCCGGCATGGCGGCATTGACCGCGGTGATGGCGCTGTTCGTGCTCAAGCCGATGCGCGAGGCCCATGCCCGCAAGTATGTGCATGCCAATGCCTCGGCACCGATGGGCTACCGTACCGTGCCGGAAGACCTGACCTGATGAAGAAAGCAGTACGGCGCCTCCGGCGCCGGCAGGATCCGGACGTGGCGGCTGCGATGCGTGCACAGGCGCCGCGCCCGGTAGCACAATACGAAAAATAGAAAGAGCGACAGGGAGGCGGCCCGCCGGGCGCCTTCCTGATCGCACATCGGATACCCACAAACAGAATCCAGGCACGCCATGAACCAGGTTGTCATTCCTCTCGAGGCGACGGGGCTCGGCCGGCAGCGCAAGCGCCGCCAGCCCAAGGGCCGGCAGGTAGACGCGGCCGCGCTGGCCGAAGTGCGCGTGGCGCTGGGCGACATGCCCCGCCGGCGCGACTTGCTGATCGAACACCTGCACTGCATCAACGACCGCTACGGCCAGCTGGCGATGCCGCACCTGGTGGCGCTGGCCAGCGAACTGCGGCTGTCGATGACCGAGGTCTATGAAGTCGCCACCTTCTACCACCACTTCGACGTGGTACGCGAGGACGCCGACGGCCAGATCGCACCGCCGCCGGCGTTGACCGTGCGCGTATGCGAAGGCATTGCCTGCGAGCTGGCGGGCGCACAGGCGCTGATCGACAAGCTGCCCGCGCTGCTCGGCACTGACGTGCGCGTGGTGGCCGCGCCCTGCATCGGCCGCTGCGAGAAGGCGCCCGCGGCGCTGGTCGGGCAGAATCCGGTCGACACCGCCACGGCCGAGGCCATCGACGCCGCCGTGCAGGCAAAGGCCGTGCGCCATGCGCCCGAGCCCTATATCGGCTACGACGCTTACCGGAAGGACGGCGGCTATGCCTTGCTGAAGTCCCTCGCCAGCGGCGACCTGGATCCGGCCGCCGTGCTGTGCACGATGGAGGACTCCGGCCTGCGCGGCCTGGGCGGCGCAGGCTTCCCGACCGGGCGCAAATGGCGCATCGTGCAGAACGAGCCCGCGCCCCGGCTGATGGCCATCAACATCGACGAGGGCGAGCCCGGCACCTTCAAGGACCGCGTCTACCTGGAACGCGATCCGCACCGTTTCCTGGAAGGCATGCTGATCGCGGCGACGGTGGTCAACGTGTCAGCGATCTATATCTACCTGCGCGACGAATACGCCGGCTGCCGCGAGCTGCTGGCGGAAGAACTTCAGCGGCTGCAGCAAGACCCGCCAATCCCCGGCCTGCCGACGATCGAACTGCGCCGCGGCGCGGGCGCCTATATCTGCGGCGAAGAGTCGGCCATGATCGAGTCGATCGAAGGCAAGCGCGGCATGCCGCGGCTGCGCCCGCCCTATGTGGCGCAGGTGGGCCTGTTCGGACGGCCCACGCTGGAACACAACTTCGAGACCCTGTACTGGGTGCGCGACATCATCGAGAAGGGCGCCGAGTGGTTTGCCTCGCAGGGGCGCAACGGGCGCAAGGGCCTGCGCTCGTTCTCGGTCTCGGGCCGCGTGAAACGCCCCGGCGTGCACCTGGCACCGGCCGGCATTACCGTGCGCGAGCTGATCGATGAATACTGCGGCGGCATGCTCGACGGCCATGCGTTCTACGGCTACCTGCCGGGTGGCGCCTCGGGCGGCATCCTGCCGGCGTCGATGGGCAATATCCCGCTGGACTTCGACACGCTGCAGCCCTACGGCTGCTTTATCGGCTCGGCCGCGGTGGTGATCCTGTCCGACCAGGACAGCGCCACGCAGGCAGCGCGCAACCTGATGCACTTCTTCAAGCACGAGTCCTGCGGGCAATGCACACCGTGCCGCACCGGCACCGCCAAGACGCTCGACCTGATCCGCCAGCCGAAGTGGGACCTGCCGGCGCTGGATGACCTGTCCGCGGTGATGCGCGATGCATCGATCTGCGGGCTGGGGCAGGCCGCGCCCAATCCCGTCGACTGCGTCATCAAGTACTTCCCGCACGAACTGGCCTGAGAGACTGACATGAATGCACTGACCCGCGCCGAACGCGCGCTTGTCGAATCCGCCGAGCCAGCCGTCACCTTCACGCTCAATGGCCGCGAGGTGAGCGCCCAGCCCGGCGAAAGCCTGCTCAAGGTGGCCCAGCGCGAAGGCTTCGACGTGCCGCACCTGTGCTACAAGGACGGCCTGGAGCCCGCCGGCAACTGCCGCGCCTGCATGGTCGAGATCCAGGGCGAGCGCGTGCTGGCCCCGTCCTGCTGCCGCTATCCCGCCGAGGGCATGCAGGTGCAGACCGAATCCGAGCGCGCCCGCCGCGCCCAGCGCACGGTGCTGGAACTGCTGCAGTCGGACATGCCCGAGACCGACTACACCCGCCACAACGAGCTGGACCAGTGGGCCGCGAAGCTGGAGGTCGGCAAGCCGCGCTTTGCCCCGCGCGAACGCGTGGCGGCGGATTTGTCGCATCCGGCCATCGCCGTCAACCTGGATGCCTGCATCCAGTGCACGCGCTGCCTGCGTGCCTGCCGCGACGAGCAGGTCAACGACGTGATCGGCCTGGCCCTGCGCGGCGACGAAGCCCGCATCGTGTTCGACATGGACGACCCCATGGGCGCGTCGACCTGCGTGGCCTGCGGCGAATGCGTGCAGGCCTGCCCGACCGGTGCGCTGATGCCCGCGCGCGACGCCGCGCTGGCGGTGCCGGACAAGCAGGTGGACTCGGTCTGCCCGTACTGCGGCGTGGGCTGCCAGCTGACCTACAACATCAAGGACAACCGCATCCTGTTCGTGGAAGGGCGCGATGGCCCGGCCAACCACGAGCGGCTGTGCGTGAAGGGCCGCTACGGTTTTGACTACGTGCAGCATCCGCAGCGCCTGACGGTGCCGCTGGTGCGCCGCGAAGGCGTGCCCAAGCAGGGCGATTTCGTCATGGATCCGGACCACGTCATGGACGTGTTCCGCGAGGCCACCTGGGAAGAGGCGCTGGCGCTGGCTGGCGGCAAGCTCGCGCAGATCCGCGACACCCACGGCAAGCGCGCGCTGGCAGGGTTTGGCTCGGCCAAGGGCAGCAATGAAGAGGCCTACCTGTTCCAGAAGCTGGTGCGCACCGGGTTTGGCAGCAACAACGTCGACCACTGCACGCGGCTGTGCCATGCCTCGTCGGTGGCGGCGCTGCTGGAGGGGATCGGCTCGGGCGCGGTATCGAACCCGGTGATGGATGTCGACAAGGCCGAGGTGGTGATCGTGATCGGCGCCAACCCGACCGTGAACCACCCGGTCGCGGCCAGCTGGATCAAGAATGCGGTGAAGAACGGCACCAAGCTGATCGTGGCAGATCCGCGCCGCTCGGACCTGGCGCGCTTTGCCCATCGCTTCATGCAGTTCAAGCCCGATGCCGACGTGGCGCTGCTCAACGCGATGATGCATGTCATCGTCACCGAGGGCCTGGTGGACCAGGACTTCATCGACAGCCGCACCATCGGCTTTGACGAGCTGCAGCGCAATGTCGCGGCGTACAGCCCGGAACTGATGGCGCCGGTGTGCGGCATCGAGGCCGAAGTCATCCGCGAGGTGGCGCGGCTGTATGCCACGTCCAAGGCCTCGATGATCCTGTGGGGCATGGGCGTGTCGCAGCACGTGCACGGCACTGACAACGCGCGCTGCCTGATCGCGCTGGCGCTGATGACCGGCCAGATCGGCCGCCCCGGCACCGGCCTGCATCCGCTGCGCGGCCAGAACAACGTGCAGGGCGCGTCCGATGCCGGCCTGATCCCGATGATGTACCCGGACTACCGCCGCGTGGACGATCCCGTGGCGATCGCCAGCTTCGAGGCGCTGTGGGGCATGCCGCTGGACCGCCAGCCCGGCCTGACCGTGGTCGAGGTGATGCAGGCGATCGAGCGCGGCGAGGTGCGCGGCATGTACATCATGGGTGAGAACCCGGCGATGTCAGACCCCGACGCCGAGCATGCGCGCGAGGCGCTGGCCTCGCTCGACCACCTGGTGGTGCAGGACATCTTCCTGACCGAGACCGCCTACCTGGCCGACGTGGTGCTGCCGGCTTCGGCCTTCCCGGAGAAGACCGGCACCTTCACCAACACCGACCGCACCGTCCAGCTCGGCCGCCAGGCATTGAACCCGCCGGGGCAGGCGCGCCAGGACCTGTGGATCATCCAGCAGATGGCGGCGCAGCTGGGGCTGGACTGGCACTACGACGGCGTGGCCGAGGTCTTCGACGAGATGCGCCAGGCCATGCCCAGCATCGGCGGCGTGACCTGGGAGCGGCTGGAGCGCGAACACGCCGTGACTTATCCGTGCAAGGAAGAGGGCGACCCGGGCGAACCGGTGATCTTTATCGACAGCTTCCCGACCGCCAGCGGCCGGGGGCGCTTCGTGCCGGCCGACATCATCCCGGCAGCCGAGCGGCCCGATATCGACTACCCGATGGTGCTGATCACCGGCCGCCAGCTCGAGCACTGGCACACCGGCAGCATGACGCGGCGCGCCGGCGTGCTGGATGCGATCGAGCCCGATCCGGTGGCGCTGGTGCACCCGCTGGACCTGGACGCGCTGGGCGGCAAGCCGGGCGACGTGGTCACGCTGGCATCGCGCCGCGGCGAAGTCACGCTGTACGCGCGGGCCGACGCCGGCACGCCGCGCGGGGCGGTGTTCGTGCCGTTCTGCTATTACGAGGCGGCGATCAACAAGCTGACCAATGCGGCACTGGACCCCTTCGGCAAGATCCCGGAGTTCAAGTACTGCGCGGTGAAGATGGCACTGGGCGGCGCGCCGCCGGAGCAGTCGAGCTACGGCGGCGGGCAGATCCTGGCGGCGGTGTAGGGCCGACCGCAAGCCCTGGCGGGGCCGTCTGCGCGGGTAGCGCAGGCGGCCCTTTTTGTTGGGTGATTATCCGGAGTTTCGGGAAATTGATTGCTGTAGCTTCCGGCTAATCAAATCAATCGTGACAGGCTACGCTTCGGTTCATTCCCTACACAACCCGGAGCCCGCCATGAAAGCCATCGGCCTGACCCAGTACCTGCCCATCTCCGACCCGCGTTCGCTGCAAGACGTGGAGATCGACATGCCCAGCCCCGGCGGCCGCGACCTGCTGGTGAAGGTTGAGGCCGTCTCGGTCAACCCGGTCGACACCAAGGTGCGCGCGCCCAAGGCGCAGGTAGAGCCCGCGCCGCGCGTGCTGGGCTGGGACGCGGCCGGCACGGTGGCCGCCGTGGGGCCGGAGGTGACCCTGTTCAAGGTCGGCGACCCGGTCTACTACGCGGGCAGCATCACTCGGTCCGGCTCCAACGCCGAGTTCCACCTGGTCGATGAGCGCATCGTCGGCCACAAGCCTGCCTCGCTGGATTTCGCCAACGCGGCGGCGCTGCCGCTGACGGCGATCACCGCCTGGGAGGCTCTGTTCGACCGGCTGGGCATTTCGCCCAATGGGGATCACGCCGGGCGCCCGGTGCTGATCATCGGCGGCGCGGGCGGCGTGGGCTCGATCGGCATCCAGCTGGCCAAGGTGCTGGCCGGGCTGACCGTGATCGCCACCGCGTCGCGGCCCGAGTCGCAGGAATGGTGCCGCCGCCTTGGCGCCGACCATACGGTTGACCATCGCGGCGACCTGCCGGCGCAGCTGAAGGCGCTGGGATTTGCCGAGGTCGACTACATCCTCTGCTTCAACGATATCGACGGGCATTTCCCGGCGATGGCTGAAGTGGTCGCCCCGCAGGGCAAGATCTGCACGATCGTCGCAAATACGCGGCCGTTGCCGGTGGAATTGCTCAAGAACAAGAGCGCCACCTTCGTCTGGGAATTCATGTTCACGCGCGCCATGTACAGCACGCCCGACATGGTCGCGCAGCATCGTCTGCTTAACGAGGTCACGCGGCTGGTCGATGCCGGGCGCCTGCAGACCACGCTGGGCGAGAACCTGGGGCGCATCAATGCGGAGAACCTGCGGCGCGCGCACGCCATGCTGGAAGGCGGGCGCACTATCGGCAAGCTGGTGCTGGAAGGGTTCTGAGCCGGCGTGCCGCGCCCGGCAAACGACAACGCCCGCCGGGATGTCCCGGCGGGCGTTGCGCGTTCCCGGGGCAGGGGTCAGCCCATCTTGCCGAGGATGCTCTGCATCTCGTCGCTATTGAAGGCGCGCAGGGTTTGGGTGCGCACGTTGCCGGCTGCGCCGATGGTCAGCCCGAAGCTGGTCATGGTCTCGTCGTCGGGCGCTTCGACGGTGAGCACGATGTCGTATTCGCCCAGCGTCCAGTAGATGTCTTTCATCTGCACGCCCAGGCGTGCCCCCATCTCGCGCACGGCGGCCGCGCGCTTGGTGGTGTCCTTGACGGTGCGGATGCCCTGGTCGGTGAAGCTGGCTAGCACGATGTAGCGGGTCATGGCGGGACCTCCGGTTATGGTTGGATCGGTCGCCGTCCCGGCGGCGTGCATGGGGCAAGCGGCCGGGGCAGTGGTTCAGGGCTTCGGGGCGTGGCGAGGCGCGAATGGCATGGCGCCTCACCGTTGATGCTCGCGATGTCTGAGCAACTTCATGCCAACGCATATTGCGCGCCAGTCGGCGCGGCAGGCCAGGATGCGGATCGCGGACGCGCGCTCGGCTGTTCCAGCCGGCCGGTGTGTGCCGGTGTGTTTCAGTTGCGATACTGCGTGCGACTCAGTCCCCTGGGCTGCCACCGTCTGCGCTGTCGGGCGTGTCGAGCGCACGCATGTTGTCCAGCAACTTGAGCAGGTAATGCAGCGTGTGCGTCAGGTCATTGGTAGAAAACCCCGTCAGCGCCTGCTCGTAATAGGCCCGGATCTTCGGCTGCGCCTGGTGCAGCCAGACCTCCCGGCCCGGTTCGCTCATCCGTATCAGCCGTGAGCGGCGGTCGCGGCCGTCCGGGGCCAGCGTGACGTGGCCGTCGCGTTCCATCCGGCTGACCAGTCCTGACAGGTTCTGCCGGCTCACCATCAGGTAGCGGGCCAGGTCGCCCACGCTCATGCCATCGGCGGCTTCCGGACGCGACAACGCGCCGAGCACGGCCCACTGCTGCGTCGTCAGGCCCTCTGCCTCGACGGCTCGTGATCCCGTTTTATGCAACATATTTGCGCATTGGTATAGCCGGAAGAAAAGCCGGTTGGCCAGTTCCATGCGCGCGTTTGTGGGGAGTTCTACTTCTAAGTCCGGGTTAACCATAGTCTTTTTCACAGTGTTGGCGTCTTGCGCAGGCAATGGCTGCCTCCTATTATAGGTAAATATATTTACCTAATTGGCGGTGCGATGTGACGGCATCATGGCCGGCACGATAGCACCGGAATCCTGAAAGGAGAACGCTGTGCAAGGACTTGAAGGCAAGACGGTCATCGTGACCGGTGGTGGCGGTGGTATCGGCGGTGCAACGTGTTTGCGCTTTGCGCGCGCCGGGGCGGCGGTGGGCGTACTCGACCTTAACCCGGAAGCGGCCGAGCGCGTCGCCGGCCAGATCCGCGAGGCTGGCGGGCGGGCGCTGGCGATCCGCTGCGACATCACCGAGCGCGCCAGCGTGGATGCCGCGGTGGCGGCAGTGGAGCAGGGCCTGGGCCCGGTGGACGTGCTGGTCAACAACGCCGGCTGGGATGTGTTCAAGCCGTTCATCAAGACCGAGCCCGCGCAATGGGATCGGCTGATCGCCATCAACCTGATCGGCGCGCTGCACATGCACCACGCGGTGCTGCCGGGCATGGTCGCGCGCCGGCGCGGACGCATCGTCAGCATTGCCTCGGACGCGGCGCGCGTGGGTTCGTCCGGCGAGGCGGTCTATGCCGCATGCAAGGGTGGGTTGGTGTCGTTCTCCAAGACGATTGCCCGCGAACATGCGCGCCACGGCATCACCGCCAACGTGGTGTGCCCAGGGCCGACCGAGACCGCGCTGTTCGAAGACTACAAGCAGGGTGCGGGCAACCCCGAGAAGCTGGTGGAAGCCTTTACCCGCTCGATCCCGCTGGGCCGCATCGGCCAGCCCGACGACCTGCCCGGCGCGGTGCTGTTCTTTGCCAGCGACGACGCCGGCTTTATCACCGGCCAGGTGCTGAGCGTGTCGGGCGGCCTGACCATGAACGGCTGAGCAAGCAAACACCAGAAAACGGAGACCACCATGCAATACGAAGACATCCTGTACGAAGTGCGCAACGGCGCCGCCTGGATCCTCATCAACCGCCCGGAAAAGATGAACGCCTTCCGCGGCCGCACCTGCGACGAACTGATCCACGCCATCAACCGCGCCGGCTATGACCGCGAGATCGGCGCCATCGTGCTGGCCGGTGCCGGCGAAAAGGCCTTCTGCACCGGCGGCGACCAGTCCGCGCACGAGGGCCAGTACGACGGCCGCGGCACCATTGGCCTGCCGATGGAAGAACTGCACAACGCCATCCGCGACGTGCCCAAGCCGGTGATCGCGCGCGTGCAGGGCTATGCCGTGGGCGGCGGCAACGTGCTGTGCACGATCTGCGATTTCACCATCGCGTCGGACAAGGCCGTATTCGGGCAGGTCGGGCCCAAGGTCGGTTCGGTCGACCCGGGCTACGGCACCGCCTTCCTGGCGCGCGTGGTGGGCGAGAAGAAGGCGCGCGAGATCTGGTACCTGTGCCGCCGCTACCCGGCCGCGGAAGCGCTGGCGATGGGGCTGGTCAATGCGGTGGTGCCGCACGAGCAGCTCGATGCCGAGGTACAGAAGTGGTGCGACGAGATCATGGAGAAGAGTCCCACCGCGATCGCCATTGCCAAGCGCTCCTTCAATCTCGATACCGCGCACCAGAGCGGCATCGCCGGCATGGGTATGTACGCGCTCAAGCTCTATTACGACACCGAGGAATCGCGCGAAGGCGTGCGCGCTTTCCAGGAAAAGCGCAAGCCCGAGTTCCGCAAGTACGCGAAGTAAGCCGTGCCGTCCGAACCAGCGGAGACCACCATGAATCCCTATCTTGACGAAGACCTGACGGCGCTGGCCGAGCACGCGCGCCGCTTTGCCGATGCGCGCGTGGCGCCCGGCTACCTGGAGCGCGACCGCACCCGCGTGCTGGACCGCGCGCTGATGCGCGAAATGGGCGAGATGGGCTTTATCGCGCCCGAACTGCCGGAGCAGTATGGCGGGCAGGGCATGGGCTCATTGGCCGCCGGCGTGATCCATGAAGCCGTGGCGCGTGCCGACCTGAGCCTGTCGTACATCAACTTGCTCGCGTCGCTCAATGGCCAGATCCTGGCGCACCATGCGCAGCCGGAAATCGCCGGACCGTGGCTGCAGCGCCTGACGCGCGGCGAGGCGCTGCTGGCAATCGCGCTGACCGAGCCGCGCGGCGGCTCCGACGCGGCCAGCCTGCGCCTGCGCATGGAGCGCGATGGCGACGTCTACGTGCTCAACGGCGAGAAGACCTCGATCTCCGCCGCCGACCAGGCCGATGCCGCGGTGGTCTTTGCCCGCAGCGGCACCGTCGAGTCCGGCGCGCGCGGCGTGTCTGCGCTGCTGGTGCCGATGGACCTGCCGGGCATCACGCGCAACCGCTTCGACTGCCACGGCCAGCGCGCCATCGGGCGCGGCTCGATTTTCTTCGAGAACGTGCGCGTGCCGGCCAGCCACCTGCTCGGCAAGGAGGGGGAGGGGTTCGTGCAGGTGATGCAGGGCTTCGACTTCTCGCGCGCGCTGATCGGCCTGCAGGTGCTGGCGGTGGCGCAGGCCGCGCTGGACGAGACCTGGGCCTACGTGGCCGAGCGCCAGGCCTTCGGCAAGCCGCTGTCGGCCTTCCAGGGCGTGTCGCATCCGCTGGCCGGTTTCGAGACCCAGGTGCAGGGCGCGCGCCTGCTGTGCCTGCAGACGCTGTGGCTCAAGGACCGTGGCCTGCCGCATACCGCCGAGGCGGCGATGTGCAAGTGGTGGGCGCCCAGGCTGGCGTACGACGTGGTGCACCAGTGCCTGCTGTCGTTCGGCCACGGTGGTTATGACCGCGGCGTGATGGAGCAGCGCCTGCGCGATGTGCTGGGCTTCCAGATCGGCGACGGCACGGCACAGATCATGAAGACCATCATTGCCCGCACGCGCGCGGGGCGCGAAGCCGTACCGGCCTGAAGCGGCGCCACGACCGCCGAGCCGTCCGATAAAGAGGAGAGACCCATGGATTTCGACGCCGTACTGATCGCGCCGCGCCGTGCCGCCAGCATTGCCGCCAGGCATTGGCATGACCGCACCGTCAACGACTACCTGGCCGCCTGCGTGCGCGACCGGCCCGACGCCCCAGCGCTGACGGCGCTGAGCCTCGACAGCGGCAGCATGACACGCTTCACCTGGCGCGAACTGGCCCGGATGGCGGACCGGGTAGCGATGGGCCTCAGCCGCCTCGGCATCGGCGCGCAGGATGTGGTGTCATGCCAGCTCCCGAACGGCTGGCACCTGACTGTGCTGTATCTCGCCTGCTCGCGGCTGGGCGCGGTGCTCAACCCGCTGATGCCGATCTTCCGCGAGCGCGAGCTGTCGTTCATGCTGGCGCATGCGCAATGCAAGGTGGCGGTGGTGCCGCAGCTGTTCCGCGGCTTCGGCCATGCCCAGATGCTGCAGGGTTTGCGCGAGGCATTGCCGGCGCTGCGCCACATCGTTGTTGCCGGCGGTGATGGCGCGGACAGCTTTGAAGCACTGCTTAGCGGTCCCGCCTGGGAATATGAGCCCGATGCCGCCAACATCCTGCTGCGCAGCTGTCCCGGCCCGGACGACGTCACGCAGCTGATCTACACCTCCGGCACCACCGGCGAGCCCAAGGGCGTGATGCATAGCGCCAACACGCTGTTCTCCAACATCGTCGCCTACGCCGAACGGCTGCGCCTGACCAGCGACGATGTGGTGCTGATGGCGTCGCCGATGGCGCACCAGACCGGCTTCATGTATGGACTGCTGATGCCGGTGTTGCTGGGGGCGCATGCTGTGCTGCAAGACATCTGGGACCCGGCGCGCGCGGCCGCGCTGATCCGCGAGGAGGGCGTGACCTTCACCATGGGATCGACGCCGTTCCTGACCGATCTGGCGCGTGTGGTGGCGGAGTCCGGCACGCCGGTTCCCAGCCTGCGCATCTTCCTGTGCGCCGGTGCGCCGATTCCCGGCGCGCTGGTCGAGCGCGCCCGCGAGGCGCTCGGCGCGAAGATCGTATCGGCCTGGGGCATGACGGAGAACGGTGCGGTTACCACCACGCTGCCGGATGACAGCGACGCGCGCGCCTCGACCACCGACGGCTGTCCGCTGCCAGGCGTCGAAATACGCATCGTGGACGGCACCGACGCCGACGTGCCGCCCGGCGAAACCGGCCGCCTGCTGGTGCGCGCCTGTTCCAACTTCGGTGGCTACCTGAAGCGCCCGCAGCTCAACGGCACCGATGCCGACGGCTGGTTCGACACCGGCGACCTCGCACGGCTGGATGCCAGCGGCTACCTGCGCATCGCCGGGCGCAGCAAGGACGTGATCATCCGCGGCGGCGAGAACATCCCCGTGCTGGAGGTCGAGACCCTGCTGTACCGCCATCCCGCGGTCTCCCAGGTGGCCATCGTCGCCTATCCCGACGAGCGCCTGGGCGAGCGCGCCTGCGCCTTCGTGGTACCGCGCGCCGGCCAGCCGTTCGACCAGGCGGCGATGGTGGACTGGCTCAAGGCGCAGAAAATGGCGCTGCAGTACATCCCCGAGAAGCTCGTGGTGCGGGACGCCTTGCCGGCCACGCCCGCCGGGAAGATCCAGAAATTCCGGCTGCGCGAGATGCTGCGCGGTGACGCGTCCTGAAGCTGGTTCCGCGGTGGCCCCGGCCACCGCGGAACGGCGCGCAAGCGCTCAGCGGCATTGCTTGTGCGCCGCGCTGACTGCGTCGCCAAACAACTCGGCCACCAGGTCGATCTCGGTCTCGCCGATGACCAGCGGTGGCAGGAAGCGCACCGTGGCGCCGTGGCGGCCGCCCAGTTCGACGATCAGCCCGCGCTGCAGGCATTCGCGTTGCACCGTGCGCGCGAAGGTGCCGTCGGCCGGGTAGGCGCCCACCGCATCGGCCTCGGCACGTTCGTCGATCAGTTCCACCCCGATCATCAGGCCGCGCCCGCGCACTTCGCCGATCGCGGGGCACGCGGTATGCAACTGCCGCAGCCGCGTGGCGAGGCGCTGGCCCATGGTCTCGGCATGGGCGACGATGCCTTGCGCGACCAGGGTGCGGATGGTGGCGGAGCCCGCCGCCATCGCCAGCTGATTGCCGCGGAAGGTGCCGGCGTGCGCGCCCGGTTGCCACGCGTCGAGCGCGCTGTCGTAGATCACCACCGACATCGGCAAGCTGCCGCCGATCGCCTTGGACAGGACCAGCACGTCCGGCACGATGCCGGCATGCTCGAACGCGAACATGCGCCCGGTGCGGCCGAGCCCGGTCTGCACTTCGTCGAGCACCAGCGCGATGCCGTGCTCGCGCGTGATGCGGCGCAGTTCGCGCAGCCAGCGCGCGGGCGCGGGGATCACGCCGCCTTCGCCCTGTACCGCTTCCACCACCACCGCCGCCGGCGGCAGCACGCCGGACTCCGGGTCGGCCAGCATCTGCTCGATATAGCGCAGGCCCGCGTCGATGCCGGCGTCGCCGCGCAGGCCGAACGGGCAGCGGTAGTCATACGGGTAGGGCAGGAACTGCACGCTGCCGCCGAGCGCACCCAGCGTCGCCTTGGGGCCGAGGTTGCCCATCAGCGCCAGCGTGCCGTGCGTCATGCCGTGGTAGCCGCCGGCAAAGCTCAGCACCGTATGGCGTCCGGTGGCGGTCTTGGCCAGCTTGAGCGCTGCCTCGATGCCGTCGGCGCCGGTCGGGCCGCAGAACTGGATACGGGCGCGCGCGGCGAACTCGGGCGGCAGCAGGCCGAACAGGTCGTCGATAAAGCGGTCCTTGACCGGCGTGGCCAGGTCCAGCGTATGCAGCGGCAGGCCGCTGTCGAGCGTGTCGCGCAGCGCGCGCACTACTGCCGGGTGGTTGTGGCCGAGCGCCAGCGTGCCGGCGCCGGCCAGGCAGTCGATGAAGAGCTGGCCGCTGGTATCGCGCAAATACACGCCATAGCCCTGTTCCAGCGCCAGCGGGATGCGGCGCGGATAGGAGCGGGCGTTGGACTCGCGCGCGGACTGGCGCTGCAGGTAGGGGTTGTCGTCGAGCCGGATGGGCGCTTGCCGGACGAAGGCGCCAGCCGAGAACGGCGCGGGTTGGCCGTGGGCATGCGTGGCGAGCGAGGGAGGCGTCATGGTGTCGTTCCTAACGGGGGCGTTGAACAGGGACGTTGACTGCGGGGCCCGGCATCGAGACCGGGCAAGATGGGTTGGCCCGCGCGCGGGGGCAGCTCGCGCGGCGGATACTGCCGGTGCACGACGCGCGCGGCGGCCAGTGGCGTGGCCAGGCTCGCGACGTAGCGGGTGTCGTGATCGGGCTGGCCACATGCATCGTGGATATGCCAGACGCGCAGGTCGGCCCCGGCGCGCGCCAGCGGCGGCACGCAGGCAGCGCACGCCGGCAGCGCCACGCGCACCGATTGCGGCGCAGCCGACAGCCCTGTGCCGACGGCCTTGCTGCACGCTTCCTTGGCAGTCCACAGGCGCAGGAAGGCGAGCATGGCATCCTGCGGTTGGCGCTGCGCCAGCGCGCTCAGCCAGCGCATTTCGTCGGGGTTGCAGGCCACGGCCGCGCTGTCGTGCCAGGCTGTCCACGTCATGTCCGCACGCCAGGCTTCGATGTCGATCCCGACCGGCGCGCATGACAAGGCGATTGCGGCGCGTGCGTCGCTGTGGCTGACGTTGAACTGCAGGGCTGTGGTGCAATGGCCGCCAAGCGTGGGTTTGCCGAACGCGTTGGCGACCAGCGGCACGGCGTCGGGCGACACGCCCAGGTATAGGCCCAGCAGTGTCCGCAATGCCGAGCGGGCCGCGGTGAAGCGGACGCGGTCGCCGGGTTGCCGGAACGTGGCGGCGCGCGCGCGTTCGCTTGCCGACAGCGCCGACAGGTCTGCCGCAGCGTCGACTGCCACGTGCCAGACCTGGATCTCGCCGTGCGCTGGCGCGGCCATGTCAGGCGAGCGCATGGCCGTGGTCTCTGGTGGCGCGCATCGTGGAACCGAGCACGGCATCCGTGATGGTGTCCAGCACGTCCTGCGCCGCCTCGTGCAGGAAGAAATGCCCGCCCGCGAACAGCCGGTGGCTGCAGTCGTGCAGGGTCTCGTCGCGCCACGCGGCCAGCATTGCGGGCGGGGCGTGGACGTCGTCCCTGCCGCCGAGCACTGTGACCGGACAGCCCAGCCGCGGGCCGGGACGGTAGCGCCAGGCCTCGCACAACGCGATATCCGCGCGCAGCACGGGCAGGAAGAAGGCGAGCGCTTCCGGCGTTTCGCGGATCTCGGCCGGCATGCCGCCCATGGCGGCGATGACGTCGGCAAAGGCGCCGTCCGGCAGGCTGCTGAACGGCGGCCGTGCCGACGGCAGCGCGGGCGCGCCGCGCCCGGACACCACCAGCGCGGCAGGGGAGAGGCCATGCACGGTCTCGAGCACGCGCGCGGTCTCGAACCCCAGCAGCGCACCCATGCTGTGGCCGAACAGCGCAAAGCGCGGCGCTTCGGCTCGGGCCGCGCGCGCGATCGAGGCGGCCAGCGCGCTGGCCAGCGCATGGATCGATGCGCCATGCGGTTCGGCAGTGCGCGTGCCGCGTCCGGGCAGGCATACCGGCGCCAGCTCGATCGCGGCAGGCAGCGCGGCGCGCCAGCCGTGGTACGCGGTATGGCCGGCGCCGGCATAGGGCAGGCAGTACAGGCGCACGCGATCGCCGGCAGCCGGCCCGCTGCGGCCCGGCATCACGGCGTACCAGGGATCGCGCATCGGCTGCGCGGGGCTCATGCGCCGGCCAGCGCGCGCTGCAGGCTCAGCGGACGCATATCGGTCCAGACCGTCTCGATATGCGCCAGGCACTCGTCGCGGCTGCCCTGGAAGCCCACGCTGGCCCATCCTGCCGGTACGGGCTTGTAGTCGGGCCAGATCGAATACTGGCCTTCATCGTTGCGGACGACGTGGAAACGCGTGTCGGGATGATCCCAGCTCATGGCTGTGCTCCTTCAGGTGGTTTGAGTTGCCGTCGCAGTCGGCGCCGCGCCGGCAAGGAAAACGTTGAAGACAACAAAAACGTCGAAGGCTGTATCGTAAATGATAATGATTTGTATTTCCATTCGTAAATATTTCCGGTAGACTCGCCTTCCATCCAATGTGCAGACATTGTTCGCGTGGCCGCGCCCCTCCCGCCTATGGCCCCGCTGCAACGCCTTCCGGCGCCGTGCGGCAAGCGCGAACGAACCCAGCGAGGCAACAGGGATATGGATTTGGACACGACCGCTACCATCGCCGACCTCCATGCGGACCATCGCAGCGGCCCCGGCACGGCTGCCACCGCATCGACAGCAAAGGCGGGCGCGCCGCGCACCGCGCCGATGTTTGCGCACAGCGCGCTGCCACTGGTGGTCACGCCCGACGGCGACACCGACTGGCGCCGCCAGTTCGGCGCCATGGCCGCGATCGCCGCGGAACAGTTGCCGCGCGTTGGCGGCGTGCTGTTCCGAGGCTTCCGTTTTGACGATGACTCGGATTTCCGCGCCTTCGCCAGCGCCTTCGGCCATCCGCTGCTGAGCTATGAGTTCGGCTCGACGCCGCGCTCGCAGGTGAAGGAGGGCGTCTATACCTCCACCGAATACCCGGCGCACCAGGTCATCCCGCTGCATAACGAGCAGTCGTACATGCTGCAATGGCCGATGAAGATCTGGTTCCATTGCGTGCAGCCGAGCGAGACGGGCGGCGAGACGCCCATCGCCGACAGCCGGCTGGTCTACCAGCGCCTGGACCCGGTCATCCGCGAGCGCTTTGCCGCGCGCCGCCTGATGTACGTGCGCAACTACGGCAACGGCCTCGACCTGAGCTGGCAACGCGCCTTCAACACCGATGACCGCGCGCAGGTGGAGCGCTTCTGCCGCGCCCAGCGGATCGATTTCGAATGGAAGGCCGACGGCGAGCTGCGCACGCGCCAGCTATGCCAGGCCGTCGCGCGGCATCCGGTGACCGGCGAGATGGTGTGGTTCAACCAGGCCCACCTGTTCCATGTCTCGGGGCTCGCGCCCCACGTGCGCGAGGCCCTGCTCGCCGTGGTCGGCAGCGTCGACGAACTGCCGCGCAATGTCGTCTACGGCGACGGCGCGCCGCTGGAGGACGACGCCCTTGCCACCATCCGCGCCACCCTCGACGACTGCACCGTGCGCTTCCCCTGGCAGCAGGGCGATGTGCTGATGCTCGACAACATGCTGGCCGCCCACGGGCGCGGCACCTTCAGCGGCCCGCGCCGCGTGATCGTCGCCATGGCCGAGTCCGCGCCGCCCGGCCTGGGCTGATCCCGCCGCCGTCCCGATGCCCACTGGCCGCCCTGCGGGCCAGGGCCTTGTCATCTCCAACGTTTTCGCCATGTCGTCTTCCGTAGCTTCCCTGCCGGCAGAAACCGGCGCCCTGATGCGAACTCTGCGCGCCGATGGCGTGCGCCTGCACCTGCTGGACGGGCGCTGGCGCGTGGCCGATGACTGCGCCGCCAGCGCTGAGGCGCTGGACGCCGCGGCCGCGCTGCTCGCCACGCGCGCCGCCGAGGCCGATGCCTGGCTGGCCGCGCATCCCGGCTATTTCGACCGCTATCCCGCCGGCCCCGGGCAACTGGCGCTGCTGGCCTTCCATCGCCGCCATCCGCACAGCGCCGCGTACAACATGGTGTTCACGATCGAGCTGGCGCCGGGGCTGCGCTTCGACCTGCTGGAGCAGGCCGCGCGCCATGTGGTGGATTGCCACGAGGCGCTGCACAGCGCCTACCTGGACGAGGACGGCGAGATCGTGATGGCGCGGCCGGCCGGCTTTGAAGCCGAGGTTTCGCTGACGCGCGTCGACGGCCTTGCCGAGGCCGATCTGATGGCCTGGTTCGAGCGCGAAGCGGACGAGCCGTTCGACCCCGACGCGGGCCAGGTCTGCCGCTTCCGCTTCCTGGTCTCGCGCCAGGCCGACGGCACCGAGCGCATGTGGATGTGTGCCGGCATGCACCATATCGCCGGCGACTATCTCGGCTTCGAGACGGTTTGCGACCAGATCCTTGCGACCTACGAAGCGCTGCGTGCCAAGGACCCGGCCAGTCCGCCGATGGCGTCGCAGGTGGGCCGCTACCGCGACTGGCTGGTGCGCCAGCGCCAGTTGCTGGCGGGGCCGCGTGGTGCATCGCTGCGCGCCTTCTGGGACAGCGTACTCGAGGACGCGCCCGCGGCGCCGGCCCTGGCCGGCGAGCGCGCTGTCGAGCCCCGCCTGCGCGGCGCCGAGATTGAATTCCACCTGACGGCGCAACAGACGCAGGGCCTGCGCGACCTGGCCGCGCGGCTCGAGGTCAGCGTCTTCGTGGTGATGCTGGCGCTGTTCAAGACCGTGCTGCACCGGGCCAGCGGCGAGGACGACTTCCTCGTCGGCACGCCCACGGCCGGACGCTCCGGCGCGCAACATGCCGACCTGATCGGCTATACGCTCAACGCCGTGCCGCTGCGCGCGGATTTCTCCGCCAACCCGGTCTTTGCCACGGTGGTGCGCGACTGCGCCCGCCAGATGCGCGGCGCCTTGCGCCACCAGCAATATCCGCTGGCGCGCATGGGCGGCGCGGATCGCAGCCTGGGGCCCTTGTTCCGGCATATGACGACCTTCGTGCCAGTGGGTCCGCGCAAGGTGCTGGGCCGCTACCTGGTGCGCGAATACCTGGCCACGCAGCGCGGCGCGGCCAACGACATGAACCTGCGCTGGCAGGACGAAGGCGAACGCCTGCGCGGCCAGTGGCGCTACGACGCTGACCGCTTTGCCCCGGAGGCCGTGCTGCGGCTGATCGCGGCGCTGCGGGTTGCGGTGGACGTGGTGCTCGACAACGCCGAAGTGCGTGTCGGTGATCTGTCCTTGTTCGATGCGGCGGTGCTTTCGCATGCGCAGGCCAGTGGTGCCGCAACGCAGGTCCACGCCACCGCGCTGGCGGCCTTCGAGGCCGGCGTGCGCGCGCATCCGGAGCGCCTCGCGGTAGACGCTGCCGATGCGCAGTTGTCCTACGGTGCGCTCGACGCCGGCGCTGACGCGCTTGCCTCGCGATTGCAGCAAGGTGGCGTGCGCCCCGGCGACGTGGTCGGCCTGCTGCTGCCGCGAGGCGCCGGCATGGCCGTGGCCATGCTCGCCTCGTGGAAAGCGGGCGCCGCGTTCCTGTGCCTCGACGCAGCCATGCCCGCCGCGCGGCTGGCACAACTGGCGGCAGATGCGGACCTGAAAGCGGTAGTGGGCGAGGGGGGCCAGCCGCAGTGGCTGGCGGACGTGTTGCCCGATGCCGGCTGGCATGCCGCATCCCTGCAAGTCGATGCCGCAACCCTCCCGGCGACATGGCCCGCTGCCGTGCCCGCCCAGCCGGCCTACCTGATCTACACCTCCGGCTCGACCGGCACGCCCAAGGCAGTGGTGGTGACGCAAGGCAACCTTGCGCACTACGCCGCTGGCGTGCTGCACGCGCTGGCCCTGCCGGCGGGATCGTCGATGGCGTCGCTGTCCTCCGTGACAGCGGACCTGGGCCACACCGCCTGGTTCGGCGCGCTACTGGGCGGCCACACGCTGCGCGTGCTGGACGATGGGCTGGGCGAAGACCCCGAGGCCCTCGCCAGCGCGCTGGCGGCGCGGCCGGTCGATTGCCTGAAGATCGTGCCCTCGCACCTGCGCGCACTGCTGGCCGTCGCCGATCCGGCGCGGCTGGTGCCGCGGCAATGCCTGGTGTTCGGCGGCGAGGCGCTGGATGCGGCGCTGGTGGCGCGCGTGCAGGCGCTGCATCCGGCCTGCCGCGTGGTCAACCACTACGGGCCCACCGAAACCACGGTTGGCTGCCTGACGCACGCGGTGCCATCGGGCGGAGCGCAGGGTGCGATTCCGGTCGGCCGCCCGCTGCCCGGCGTCAGCGCCTACGTGCTGGATCGGCACCTGAATCCCGTGCCGCGCGGCGCGGCAGGCGAGCTCTACGTCGGCGGGGCCGGCGTCGCGAGCGGCTACCTGCGCCGCCCGGCGCTGAGCGCCGAACGCTTCGTGCCGGATCCCTTCCAGCCCGGCGGCCGCCTGTACCGCACCGGCGACCGCGTGCGCATGACTGATGACGGCGCCATCGTCTTCCTCGGCCGTGCCGATGCCCAGGTCAAGATCCGCGGCTTCCGCGTCGAACCCGGCGAAGTCGAAGCCTGGCTGCGCCAGGCGCCGCACGTGCGTGATGCGGTGGTACTGGCGCAGCCCTCGCCCGCAGGCGAAGGGCTGCGGCTGGTCGCCTATCTCGTGCCCGCCGACGGATTCGACTTGGCCGCGTTGCGCACCGCCATGGCTGCCGCACTGCCGGCGCCGATGCTGCCGGCGGCCTTCGTGCAGTGCGACGCCTTCGCGCGACTGCGCAACGGCAAGGTCGATCGCAAGGCCTTGCCGCCGGTGCCCGATGAGGTCGCCGCGCCCGTCCGCGCTACACCGCAGGATGACACCGAGGCTACGCTGGCGCGCCTGTGGGCGAGCGTGCTCGGGCGCGATGCCGTCAGCGCCGACGACAACTTCTTCGCCTTCGGCGGCGACTCCATCCTCGGGCTGCAGCTGGTCGCGCAAGCGCGCCAGGCCGGTCTGGCGCTGACCCCCAAGCTGCTGTTCGCCCATCCCACGCCCTCGGCATTGGCCGCCGCACTGCGCGCGGGCGCCGCACCGGCCGACGCAACCGCTGCCATCGAGCAGACGCTGCGCACCCTCTGGCGCGAGATCCTGCAGCGCGACGAGATCGACCGCGACGCCGACTTCTTTGCGCGCGGCGGCGATTCCATCCTGGCGCTGCAGATCGTGGCCAAGGCCCGCGCGCAGCAGCTGATGCTGGCGCCCAGGGACCTGTTCGCGCACCCGACGCTGGCGCGCCTGTCGGCGCATCTCGCCGCGCGCGCACAACCTGCCGCCGCTCCCGCTGCGACGCCGGCCGTGGCACAGCCATTTGCGCTGAGCGGTCGCGACGCGGCAGCACTGGAGCGCCTGCGCGCCGCGCAGGGCGGCATCGAGGATGCCTATCCGCTGTCGCCGCTGCAGGAAGGGCTGCTGTTCCACCACCTGCGCGACGGCGGCAACGGCGCCTATGTCAACCAACTGGTGCTGGAAATCGACGGGCCGCTCGACCCGGCGCGGATGGCCGCCGCGTGGCAGGCGCTGCTCGACGCCCACCCGATCCTGCGCACCACCTTTATCGCGCCGGGCGAAGCCGGTTGCGGCGACCGCGCGCTGCAATGCGTGCATGCCCGCGCCACGCTGCCCGTGGCCGTCGAGGACTGGCGCGGCGAAGACGGCCCGGCGCTGGCCGAGCGTCTGGCAGCCTGGTGCCGCGCCGACCGCGCGCGTGGTTTCGACCCGGCTGCGCTGCCGCTGATGCGGCTGGCACTGCTGCGCACCGGCGAGCAGGGATGGTGGCTGGTCTGGAGCCGGCACCACCTGATCGTCGACGGCTGGGGCTCGGTGCAACTGCTCGACGAGGCGCTGGCCCGCTACGCCGATCCGGCCCACGCGCCGGCGCCGCGCCGGCCGTATCGCGACTATATCGCCTGGCTCGCCGCGCAACCCGCGACGGCGCGGCAGGCCTTCTGGCGCGAGGCCTTCGCCGGCCTGCCCGGTCCCACCGTGCTGCCGGGCATCGCGCCGGCGGCCGCGAACCACAGCGCGGCGCCGCTGTGCCGCGACCTGGTGCTGCCGGCCGGACTCGATTCCAGCCTGCGCGCGCTGGCCGCCGCGCATCGCGTCACCCTCAACACTGTGATGCAGGCGGCGTGGGGCATCGTACTGGCGCGCCATTGCGGCAGCGACGATATCGTCTTCGGCGTGACCTCGGCCGGCCGGCCCCCGGGCCTCGACGGCGCCGAGCGCATGCTGGGCGTGTTTATCAACACACTGCCGCTGCGTCTGCGTCCGCGCGGCCCGCTGGCGGTGACGGACTATCTGCAGGCTACCCAGCAAGCCGGCGTCGCCATGCGCGAGTTCGAACATGCCGCGCTGGCCGAGATCCAGGCGCAGGCCGGTACCGGTGGCGCGCTGTTCGACACGCTGATGGTGTTCCAGAACCTGCCCGACCTGAACGACCGGGCGCGCGAGGTGGCGTGCCTGCGCCTGCGCCAGCACGACAACATCGAGCAGACCCACTACGGCCTGACGCTGGAAGTGATGCCCGATCGTTGCTTCACCGTCCGCTTCACCTGCGATGCCGGCCGAGTTGAGGCGGGACGCCTCGCGCAATGGATGGACGCGTACGCGGCCGCGCTGGCATCGCTGGCCGAGGGCGCGGCGCATGTCGGTGCCGTCGATCTGCTTGACCCCGCCACGCGCACGCGGCTGCAGGCTTGGGGCGCCAGCGATGACACCAGCGTCTCGCAGGCAGCCCTGCACGACGACTACGTACAGCGCGTGGCGTGCCGCGTCGCCGCGCATCCGGAGCGCGTGCTGGCGCGCTGCGGCGATGCCGCACTGACCTATGGCGACTGGTGGCAACGTGCCGGCCGGCTCGCCGGGGGCCTGCGTTCCGCGGGCGTGGCGCAGGATGACGTCGTCGCAGTGCTGCTGCCGCGCGGGCTCGACTGGCTGGTCGCGCTGGCCGGAATACTGCGCGCAGGCGCGGCCTGGGTGCCGCTTGACGTCAGCCATCCCCCGGCACGCTGGCAGCAGGTGCTGGCACAGGCGCGCCCCGCGCAGGTGCTGACCGATGCTGCAGGCGCCGCCGCGCTCGCCGAGGCAGGGATCGCAGGCGCCCGGACGCTGGCAGCCGTAGAGGCCACCGCCGCGGGAACGACGGCACTGCCCACATCCTCGCACCCCGCCCAGCTCGCCTACGTGCTGTTCACCTCCGGCTCGACCGGCGTACCCAAGGGCGCGATGGTCACGCGTGCCGGCATGCTCAACAACATGCTGGCCAAGGTGGTGCCGCTCGGGCTGGGCGAGGGCGACGTGATCGCCCAGACCGCGCCGCCGTGCTTCGACATCTCGGTATGGCAGGCGCTCGCCGCGCCGCTGTTCGGCGCCCGCGTGGAGGTCGTCGCCGACGACGTGGTGCGCGATCCGTCCGCGCTGACGGCGCTGCTCGCGCAGCGCGGCGTCACGCTGTTCGAACCGGTGCCGTCGCTGCTGCAAGCTGTGCTGGACTGCCAGGCCGCGGAGGGCCGCGACGCGCCGCTGCCGGCGCTGCGCTGGGTGCTGCCCACCGGCGAGGCGCTGCCGCCCGCGACCGCGCGCGCGTGGTTCGGGCGCTATCCGGCGGTGCCGCTGATGAATGCCTACGGGCCCGCGGAATGCTCGGACGACGTGGCCTTCCACCCCTTGTCTGCCGATAGCCTGGGGCAGGGCAGCGACACCGTGCCGATCGGCCGTCCCACCGCCAATGCCGTGCTGCAGGTGCTCGATGCCGACGGCAACCTGGCCGCACCCGGCGTGATCGGCGAGGTCGCGGTGGCCGGCGCTGGCGTGGGCCGGGGCTACCTGGCCGACCCGCGCCGCACCGCGGCCGCCTTCGTGCCCGATCCGACCGGCGCCCCGGGCAGCCGCCGCTACCTGACCGGCGACCTCGGCCGCTGGCAGGCCGGCGGCGTGCTGGAATACGTGGGCCGCAAGGACTTCCAGGTCAAGCTGCGCGGCTACCGCATCGAGCTGGGCGAGATCGAGGCCGTGCTGGCCGCGCATCCCGCCGTGCGCCAGGCGCTGGTGACGGTGTACCAGGCCGCCGGCAGCGAATGGCTGACGGCCTACTGGCAGCCAGGAGCCGGCCAGGCCGTGCTGGAAGCCGAGCTCGCCGCCAGCGTCGCGGCGCGGCTGCCGGCCTACATGGTGCCGGCCGCGTGGGTGCGCATGCCGGCCTGGCCGCTCAACGCCAACGGCAAGATCGACCGCAAGGCGCTGCCCGCGCCGCAGGTGGCAGCCGCCGGCGAGGAGGGCGATCCCCCGGCCAACCCGGTCGAGCAAGCCGTGGCGGAAATCTGGGAGGCACTGCTGCCCGGCGTGCGCGTTGGCCGCGACAGCCATTTCTTCCGCCTCGGCGGCCATTCGCTGATCGCCACCCGCGTGGTCGCGCGCTTGCGTGCCGCCGGCCACGCACAGGCCGCGCTGCGCGATGTGTTCGAAGCCCCGGTGCTGCGCGACTTTGCCGCGCGCCTGGCCACGGCGGCGCCCGCGGCGGCGATCCCGGCGCTGGTGCCCGTGCCTCGCGTTGCACGCATGCCGGTATCACTGGCGCAGCAACGGCTGTGGCTGGTCGAGCGCCTGCAGGGCAATGCCGGTGCCGCCTACAACATGGCCGGCGCGCTGCGCCTGCGCGGGCCGCTGGATGTCGCTGCGCTGCGCCAGGCCCTGGCCGCCGTGGCCGCTCGCCACGAGGTCCTGCGCACCGCCTATCCCGACGACGACGGCGAACCGTTCGCCAGCATCGGTGCTGCCGCAGGCATCGACCTGCCGGTGGCCGACCTCCAGGCACTCGCGCCCGAGACCCGCGACGCGGCGCTGCGCGAAGCCATGCGTGAACACGCGTCACGGCCCTTCGCGCTCGACCAGGCGCCGCTGTGGCGCGCCACGCTGCTGCGCTGCGCCCCGCAGGAACACGTGCTGCTGGTCGCGATGCACCACCTGGTGTCCGACGGCTGGTCGGTCGGGCTGCTGGTCGACGAGATCACCCATGGCTACCGCCGCGCACTGGCGCCGGACCAGGTCACACCGCTGCCGCCGCTGGCCCTGCAATACGCCGACTACGCCGCCTGGCAACGCGACTGGCTGCGCGGCGCCGCGCTCGACCGGCTGACCGCCTACTGGCGCGGCGCGCTCGCCGGCGCGCCGGCGGCGCTGGCCTTGCCGGCCGACCGCGCCCGCCCGCCGGTGGCGCGCATGGAAGGCGATGCCGTGCCGCTGCATATCGATGCCGCGCGCATGGCACAAGTGCATGCGCTGGCCCGCGCCGAGCAGGTCACGCCCTTCGTCGTGCTGTTGGCCAGCTTCCAGTGCTGGCTGCACCGTGTCACCGGCATGGACGACCTGGTGCTCGGCACCGATGTTGCCGGCCGCCACGAGGCGGCGCTGGAGCCCCTGATCGGCTTCTTCGTCAACGTGCTGCCGCTGCGCTCCCGGCGCGTCGCCGGCGCCAGCTTCCGCGACACGCTGGCCGCCTGCCGGCGCGGCGTGCTGGCCGCGTTCGAGCATGACGGCCTGCCGTTCGACCGCATCGTCGAAGCCGCCGGCGTACCGCGCGACCGCAGCCGCAACCCGCTGGTGCAGGCGCTGTTCGTGCTGCAGAACACGCCGGCCGGGCAGCTCGCCATGCCCGGCGTGCAGGCCGACATGCTGCCGCCAGTGGAGCGCAATTCCAAGTTCGACATGGCGCTGTTCCTCGAGCCCGAGGGCGGGCAGGGAGCCGCAGCGCTGCGCGGCGACTGGGTGTTCGCCACAGCGTTGTTCGAGCGGACCACGGTGGCGCGCTTTGCCAGCGAGTGGCTGGCCACGCTGGACGCGCTGCTGCACGCGCCGGACCAGCCCGTCGACCACGTCACCGAACTTGTCCCGGGCGCCGCGCGCCCGACCCAACCGAAACCCGAGGAGTCCCGAAACATGGAAACCAGCCAACGCATGGCGGCCAAGCTCGACCAGCTCAAATCGCTGGCGCGGCCGCGCCCGGCCACCCTCGCTCCCGCCACTCCGGTTCCGTCCGCCGCCGACCCGGCCAGCCAGGTGCGGCTGCGCCCGCTGCGGGCCGGTGAGGTCTTTCCCATCGTGATCGAGCCGGCGGCGCCCGGCCTGGATCCCGTCGCCTGGGCCGCCCGGGCGCGCGGGCTGATCGCCGACACCCTGCATAAACACGCGGGCATCGTCTTCCGCGGCTTCGACCTCCCCACGCCGCAGGCCTTCGAGGCCTTTGCCGAAGCGATGCATCCCGGCCTGTACGGCAGCTACGGCGACCTGCCCAAGAAGGAGGGCGGCCGCAACACCTACCGCTCCACGCCGTACCCCGAACGCCAGATGATCCTGTACCACAACGAAAGTGCGCACCTGGAGCGCTGGCCGCGCAAGCAGTGGTTCTATTGTGAGCTGCCTTCCGCCATCGGCGGCGCCACCCCCATCGTCGACTGCCGCGAACTGCTGCGCCGCCTGCCGCCCGCGCTGGCCGCCGAGTTCGCCAGCCGGCAGCTCATGTATGTGCGCACCTTCACGCCACGGCTGGACGTGGACTGGCGCGACTTCTACAAGACCGAGGACCGCGCTGAAGTGGAAGCGCGCTGCCGCGCCGCCGGCATCGACTGCCGCTGGCTGGACGGCGACATCTTGCAGACCCGCACGGTGTGCCCGGCCATCGTCAGCCACCCGGTCACCGGCGAGCGCAGCTTCTTCAACCAGGTGCAGCTGCACCACGTGTCGTGCCTGGAGGAAGACGTGCGTGAAGACCTGCTCGAGATGGTGGGGCTGGAACGCATGCCGCGCCATGTGATGTTCGGCGACGGCACGCCGATTCCCGACGAGGCGATGAAGCTGATAGGCGAACTGTACGAGGCCTGCGCCGTGCGCTTCGACTGGCAGCGCGGCGACGTGGTGATGCTCGACAACATGCTGGCCGCGCACGCCCGCGACCCCTATGAAGGCCCGCGCAAGATCGTCGTCGCGATGGGCGATATGTTTGACCGCACCCAGCCCGACGGCAATGCCGCCGCGGTGCCGCAGGAGAACGCCGATGCCTGAGCTGCAGTCCGCCTGGACCCCGACACCCGAACAACAGGCCGCATGGCAGCAATGGCGCGACACGCCGGGGCCGCGCGCGCATGTGGCGCGGATCGCTCTGCACGGGCAGTCCGACCCTGCCGCGGTGGATGCCGCGCTGGGGGCGCTGCGTGTGCGGCACGAATCGCTGCGTACCGCATATATCGACAATGGCAACGAGCTGGTGGCCTGCGTGCCGCAGGCGGGCACCAACGGTGCCGCCACGGCCATCGCCGCGCCCGGCGATGCGCCGTCGCTGCCTGCGCTCGACCCGGCCACCGGCGACGTACTGCGCGCCTGCATCAGCCCTCTGCCCGCGGGCGGCGCCACCCTGTGGCTGCTGGTTAGTCCGCTGGCGGCTGATCGCGGCACCGTGCTGAAGCTTGCCGAAAACATGCGCGATGCATTGGATGCGCCGGCACGGATCGATGGCGATGAGGAATTGCCGCTGCAATACGCGCAATACGCCGACTGGCAGCAAGGCGCGCGCCTGGGCGAAGACGGCACCGGCAGCGCCGGCCGCGCGTACTGGCAGGCGCAGGCCGCCGGCCTGCCGGCCCCGCTGCGCATCCCCGATGCGCTGGCAGGAAGCGCCGCCGCGCAAGGTAGCGACACCTGGCGCCACACGCTGCATGGCGCGCACCGGCAGGCGCTGGCCGCATCGGCACGACAGTTCGGCACCACGCCCGAGCGCGTGGTGCAGGCGGCCTGGTGGACCGTGCTGGCGCGCCTGTGCGCGCAGCCGGTGTTCAGCGGTGCCTGGCTGCATGATTGCCGCCGCGACTACGACGTGATGGCCGATGCCGCCGGCGTATTCGTCAAGGCGCTGCCGGTCAGCGTGGCTTGGGACGCGCAGCGCAGCGTGGCCGAGCACTGGCGCGCCTGGCTGCCCGCGCTCGACAGCCACGCCGCGTGGCAGGAAGCCTGGCAGCCCGGGGAGGCCGCGCCCCGTATCGGGTTTGCGGTAGCACCGCTGCCGCCCGCCGGCGTGGCGATGGCCAGCCCGGCATGGGCCGGCTTCGACCTGGTGTGCGAGGCACTCGATGACGGGCAGGGCATGGCGGCGCTCGCGCTGCATGCGCGCGCAGGCGTCCTGCATCCGCGCGTCGCGCAGTGGGTGCTGGCGCATCTGGCGGCACTGATCGGCACTTTGCCTGCGGCGCTCGACACGCCGCTGGAATCGCTGTCATGGCCTGCCGACGATACCTTGCGCGTGCCGCAGTGCTGGACGGGCGAAACGCCCGTGGATGCGGGGCAGACCCTGCTCGCACGCATCGCGCAGCATGCCCGGCAGACACCGGATGCACCCGCGCTCGATGCCGCGGACCTGGTGCTCGACTACGCCGGCCTGCAGCGCACCGTGCAAGGCGCCGCGCAACGGCTGCGCGCGCTTGGCGTCGGCCCTGGCACGCGCGTGGCGCTGGCGCTGCCGCGCAGCGGCGCGCTGGTGGCGAGCCTGCTGGCGGTATGGGCCGCGGGCGGGGCCTATGTGCCGCTCGACCCGGCGTGGCCGCAGGCGCGCCGCCGCAGCGTGCTGGCGCAGTCGGCGCCGGTGCTGACCATCGCGCAGCAGGCTGCCCACGATAACGCCACGGTGATCCGTGCCGATGCGCTGCTGGCCAAGGCCGCACAGGTTGATGGCGAATTTGCCAGCGCACAGGAAGACGCCGCCTACGTGCTCTTCACCTCCGGCTCCACCGGCGAGCCCAAGGGCGTGGTGGTCGGCCACCGGCAGATCAGCCATTACACCGCGGCGGTGTGCGAGGCGCTGTCGCTGGCGTCGTGCCGGCGGCTCGGCCTGACGTCGTCGGTCGCGGCCGACCTTGGCAACACCACGCTGTTCGCAGCACTGTGGCAGGGCGCGTGCCTGGCGGTGGCCAGCGATGACGACATGGCGCATCCCGCCGCCTTCGCTCGTTACCTGCGTGGACGCGAGGTCGACGCCGTCAAGATCGTGCCGTCGCATCTGGCGGCGCTGCTGGAAACGGATGCACCGGCCGTGCCCGCCACCGTGATCCTGGGCGGCGAGCCCTTGCCCGCCAGCCTGGTGCAGGGGCTGCGCCGCCACGCGCCGGACTGCCGGATCTTTAACCACTACGGCCCGACCGAAACCACCATCGGCGTCATGGTCCACGCGGTCGGCGCGGAGGATCCGGCGTGGCCCGCCGGCACGGCGCCGCTCAGCCGGGCCCTGGGCGCGACGCGCGTGCGGCTGCTGGACGATGCCTTGCGCCCGGTCCCGGCCGGCGTGGCCGGGCAGCTCTACGTCGGCGGTCCGCAACTGGCGCATGGCTACCTCGGCCGGCCGGACCTGGACGCCGCAGCGTTTGTCGACGACCCGTTCGCGGCAGGGCAGCGCTTCTACCGCACCGGCGACCTGGCGCGCGCCACCCCCGCCGGCCTGCAACTGCTGGGCCGCGCTGACCAGCAGGTCAAGATCCGCGGCATCCGCGTCGAGCCGGCGGAAGTCGAGGCCGCGTTGCTGGCCCAACCGGCGGTGGCGCAGGCTGCGGTCTGTGCCGCGCCCGGCCCCGGCGCCGCAGCCGTGCTGTGCGCGTTCATCGTGCCGGCATCGGCCGGCTCCGCCGACACGGATGCGCTGCGGCGCGCGCTTGCCGCCATGCTGCCCGACGCCATGGTCCCGTCGCGCTTGATCGCGCTGCCTGCGCTGCCGCGGCTGCCGAACGGCAAGACCGACCGCACGGCGCTGCGCACGCTGGCCGCATCGCCGGACGACATTGCCGCAGCGGCGCCGCAAGCTGCCACGGCATCCGCGGATGCCGTGGAGACCCTGGTCTGCGCGCTGATGGCCGAACTGCTGGAGCAGGAGCGGGTCGACCCGCACGCCGACTTCTTCGCGCTCGGCGGCCATTCGCTGCTGGTGATCAAGCTGGTGGCGCGGCTGCGCCGGCGCCTGCAGGTGGAGATCGCGCCGGGCGTGGTGTTCGACCACCCGACCGCCCACGCGCTGGCCGCGGCCGTGCGTGAACACGGCGAGACGGCGGGCGAACTCGACGCGCGCGCGCTCACCGCGCTGAGTGAGGCGCCCCAGGCTGCCGTGGCCGCCTGAGCGCTCCCCGATATCCATTGACCGTGATACCGCTCCCATGTCAGATGCACTGAATACCGCGCACGCGCAGGTCGCCGCGCGCTTTGCCCGGCTGGCGCCAGCGCAGCGCACGGCGTTCCTGGCCGCGCTGCACGACAAAGGCGTGGCCTTCTCCACGCTGCCGATCGTGCCCGCGCCGCGCAGCGAAGCGCTGCCGCTGTCGTACGCGCAGCAACGCCTGTGGTTCCTGCAGCAGCTCGATCCGGCCGGCACCGCCTATCACATGCCGGGCGCATACCGGCTCGAAGGGGCGCTCGACGCCGCAGCACTGCGCCGTGCGTTCGATCGCATCGGTGCGCGCCATGAGGTGTTGCGCACCACCTATCCAACCGACGCTGCCGGCGTGGCGCGCCAGCAGGTGCACGACAGCCTGCCGCCGCCATTCGTCGAGATGGAAGCCGATCCCGCCGGCCTGGACACCACCATCGACGGCATTGCCCACGCGCCGTTCGATCTCGCCGCAGGACCGCTGTGGCGCGTCGCGCTGATCCGCGAGAGCGTCCAGTCCCATGTGCTGGTAGTGGTGCTGCACCACATCGTCGCCGATGGCGCCTCGATCGTGCGCCTGGTCGCCGAGCTGGCCGCCTGCTACGCGGCCGAAGCCGCCGGCACGCCGGCCGAACTGCCGCAGCTGCCGGTGCAGTACGCCGACTTTGCCGCGTGGCAGCGCAACTGGATGGACGCCGGCGAAGCCGAGCGCCAGCTCGGCTACTGGCGCGAACGCCTGGGCGATGCGCCCGGCGCCGCACTCGATCTGCCGGCCGACCGGCCACGCCGCGCGGCGCGTACCGGCGCGGGCGCCGAGCACACCTTCGTCATTCCGGCCGACGTGGCCGCGGCGCTGCGCACGCTTGCCGGCGCGCATCAGGCCACGCTCAACATGGCGCTGCTGGCCGCCTATGCGGTCTTGCTGAACCGCTACACCGGACAGGCCGATATCTGCATCGGCGTGCCGGTGGCCAACCGGCAACGCAGCGAGACCGAGGCGCTGGTCGGCTGCTTCGTCAACATGCAGGTGATGCGCGCCGAGGTGGCGCCAGACGAGCCGTTTGCCGAACTGCTGCCGCGGTTGGCGCGGCAGGCGGCGGCGGACCAGGAGCACCAGGCGCTGCCGTTCGACCTGCTGGTGGAGGCGCTTCAGCCCGGCCGCAGCCTGGCGCAGCCGGCGCTGTTCAACGTCACCTTCGACCATCGCGCCGCTGGCGCTGCGGCGGTGCCGCAGCTGAAGGGGCTGCGCGTCACGTCGCTGGAACTGCCGGTGACGACCGCGCGTTTCGAACTCAGCCTGGCCACCACCGAGCTGCCCGATGGCAGCCTTTTCGGCCGGATCGCCTATGCCGCCGATCTGTTCGATGCCGCCACCGTGGCGCGCATGGCGGGGCACTATGGGCGCCTGCTGCAGGCGTTCGCTACCGATCCCGCCACGACGTCCGCCGCAGCGGTGCTGCTGGGGGATGCCGAACGCGACGCGCTGGCCCGCTGGAGCGAACCCGGCTGCGCGGCACCGCCGTTCGTGCCGGTGCATGTGCAGGTGGCGGGCCAGGCCCGCCGCGTGCCCGAGGCCCCGGCCGTGCTGTTCGGCGATGCCACGCTCAGCTACGGCGAGTTGAACCGCCAGGCCAACCGGCTCGCGCACCGGCTGGTCGCGCAGGGTATTGGCGCCGAGAGCCGTGTCGGCGTGGCGCTGGGCCGTTCGCCGCGCATGATCGTGGCGCTGCTGGCGGTGCTGAAGGCTGGCGGCTGCTTCGTGCCCTTCGATACAACCTATCCGGCGCGGCGCCTGCTGGACATGCAGGAGGACGCCGCCCCGCAACTGCTGCTGACCGAGCGCGCGCTGCGCGAGTCCTTCCCGGTGGCAGAAGGCCTGCCGGTGCTGCTGGTCGATGACGACGCCGACGTATCCTGGCCCGAACACGATGCCGAAATTGCCGTGCACCCGGCGCAGCTTGCCTACGTCATCTACACCTCGGGCTCGACCGGCAAGCCCAAGGGCGTCGCGGTGGCGCACGGCCCGCTGGCAATGCACGTGGTCACCACTGCCGAGTGCTACGACATCACGGCCACCAGCCGCGAGCTGCATTTCCTGTCGTTCAGCTTCGACGGCGCGCATGAGCGCTGGATGGCGCCGCTGGCAAGCGGCGCCAGCATCGTGCTGCGTGACGACACGCTGTGGAGCGTGGAGCAGACCTACGCCGCGCTGCGCCGCCATGCGGTCACGCACGCGGGCTTTCCGCCGCGCTACCTGCACCAGCTCGCGGCCTGGGCCGAGTCGCAGGGCGATCCGCCGCCGCTGTGGCTGTATTCCTTCGGTGGCGAAGCCATGCCCCGGGCGGGCGTGGCCCGCCTGACGCAGGCACTGCGGCCGCAGCACATCATCAACGGCTATGGCCCGACCGAGACGGTGGTGACGCCGCTGGTGTGGAAGGCAAGGGCCGCTGACGCGGAAGCCCAGGTCACCGGCGCCTATGCGCCGATCGGCCGGCCGGTGGGGGCGCGCAGCGCGTACGTGCTGGACAGCCGGCTGGAGCCGGTGCCGGTGGGCGTGCCGGGCGAACTCTATCTCGGCGGCGAAGGGCTGGCGCGCGGCTACCTGGGCCGCGCCGGCATGACGGCAGACCGCTTTATTCCCGATCCGTTTGGCGCGCCCGGTGGACGGCTCTACCGCACCGGCGACCTGGTGCGCTGGCAGCCCGACGGCTGCATCGAATACCTCGGCCGGCAGGACCACCAGGTGAAGATCCGCGGCTTCCGCATCGAACTGGGCGAGATCGAGGCGCGCCTGTTGGCGCAGCCCGGCGTTCGGCAAGTGGTGGTGCTGCCGCACGAGACGTCCGCCGGCACGCGGCTGGTCGGCTACGTCGTGGCGCAGCAGGGCGCGGCATCGTGCGAGGCCCTGCGCGCGGCGCTCGCGGCGGCTTTGCCCGACTACATGGTGCCGGCCGCGATCCTGCAGCTCGACAGCCTCCCGGTCACGCCCAACGGCAAACTGGACCGGCGCGCGCTGCCGGAACCGCAGTGGCAGGCCGAGACCGCCTACGCCGCGCCGGTGTCCGCGGCGGAGCGGATGCTGGCGGCCGTGTGGGCAGACGTGCTCGGCATCGCGCAGGTGGGCCTGCATGACAACTTCTTCTCGCTCGGCGGCGATTCCATCCTGAGCCTGCAGATCGTCGCGCGCGCCCGTTTGCAGGGCTGGCGGCTGACGCCGCGCCAGGTATTCGAGCACCAGACGGTGGCCGCGCTGGCGCGGGTGGCGGAGCGCGTGGGTGGCACGGCGCAGGATGCGGCCAACGATGACGCTGGCGCGGCGCCGCTGACGCCGGTGCAGGCGGCCTTTCTCGGGCAGCCGCTGGCCGAGGCCAGCCGCAACCGCTTCAACCAGTCGGTGCTGCTGCGCCCGCAGTCGGCCATCGACGCACCGGCATTGCAGGCCGCGCTGCAGGACGTCACCGGCCACCATGCCGCGTTGCGCTACCGCTTCACTCGCACGGACCAAGGCTGGCGTCAGCAGGCCGTCGCCGAGGCCGGGGCCGCGGTCGCACTGACGACCATCGACGTGCCGGACGCCACGGCAATCACCGCTGCCTGCGATGCGGAGCAGGACCGGCTGGACATCGCCCGCAGCCCGCTGCTGCGCGCGCTGCACCTGCGCGTCGCCGATGGCAGCGAGCGGCTGTTCCTGGTCTGCCATCACCTGGTGGTGGATGGCGTGTCATGGCGCATCGTGCTGGAAGACCTGCAGGCCGCCTACGCCGCCCGGCTGGCGGGACAGGTGGCAGCGCTGGCGCCGGTGGGCGCCAGCTATGCCGCATGGAGCCGCACGCTGGCAGGGCCGGCGCGCGACATGTTCGCGCCCGAGGCCGAATACTGGCGCACCGTCACGCGCGACCAGATGTCATTGCCATGCGATGGTCCGGGCGGTGAACCGGCGCGCCCCCGCACGGCAAGCTTTGCTTTGGACGCGGCCACGACTGACGCCTTGCTGCGGCGTGCCCATGCCGCCTACCGCACCGGCGTCAACGACCTGTTGCTGACGGGCTTCGCGCGCGCGCTGTGCGCCTTTGCTGGCCGCGACGACATCCGCATCCACATGGAAGGCCACGGCCGCGAAGCCGAGGCGGCCGGCAGCGCGCTCGATCTCAGCCGCACGGTGGGCTGGTTCACCAGCGTCTGGCCGGTCCGGCTGGCGAGCGTTGCGGACGTTGGCGACACCATCGCCGGCGTCAAGGAAGCGCTGCGCGCGGTGCCGCGCCAAGGGCTGGGGTACGGCGTGCTCAGCGCTCTCGCGCCTGCGGCGCTGCCGCCGTGCGCGCCGCAGGTGTTGTTCAACTACCTCGGCCAGTTCGACGGCAGCCTTGGCGAAGGCAGCTGGCAGGCCGCCGCGGAGGATACCGGTCGTGGCGTCTCCGACGACATCCCCTTGCCGGCGCCGCTGGCGTTCGACGGCCGGATCCAGGGCGGCCGCCTGCAGTTCCGCTGCACCTACAGCGGCGCGCAGTTCCGCGAGGTCACCATCGAAGCGCTGATGGCGCGCATCGCGCAGTCGCTGCGCGAGGTGGTCGGGCATTGCGTGGCGCAGGCCGTGACGCGGCTGACGCCCTCCGATGTGCCGGCCAGCGCGCTGTCGCAGCTGCAACTGGATGCGCTCGCGCTGCGTGCCGACGAGATCGAGGACATCTGGCGGCCCACGCCGATGCAGCGCGGCATGATCCGGCACGGCGCGCGGCATCCCGGCTCGCCGGCCTATACCGTGCAGGTGCAGGCCACCATGGACGGGCTCGACGTGGAACGCATGGTCGCGGCGTGGCAGGACGCGGTGCGGCGGCATCCGGTGCTGCGGGCCCGGGTGGCGTGGCTGCAAGCGGGCGCGGGCATGGAGGCCGAGCCGCTGCTGGTGGTGCCCACGCAGGCCACGCTGCCGGTCAGGCACCACGACTGGCGCGAACGCAGCCATCGTCCGGCCGCGGCCGCCGACGATGCCCAATGGCAGGCGCTGTGCGAGGCCGAGTTCCGCGAGGGCTTCGACCTGGGCCAGGCGCCCCTGATGCGGCTGACGCTGGTGCGCATCGGCGACCACAGCTGGCGCTTCCTCTGGACCTGGCATCACCTGCTGCTGGACGGCTGGAGCATGTCGCGCCTGCTGGGCGAGGTGCTGCGTGGCTACGACGGCGAGCAGCCGGCCCAGCCCGCGGTGTCGCTGCGCCGCTACGTGGCGTGGCAGCAGGCGCAGTCAGGCGCCGATCCTGAACAACGCTGGCGCGAGCGCCTGGCGCCGCTGGCACGCCAACCGGTGCGCATCACGTGCGAGGTCGCGCCGGCACGGCGCGGGCAGCAGATCCGGGCGGTGGAGCACGTGGTGCAGGCCGATGCGCTGCGCACGCTGGCCGCTTTCGCCAGCCGCCAGCACGTCACCGTCAACACGCTGGTGCAGGCAGCATGGATGCTGGCGCTGCGCCAGGCCACCGGTGCGCGCACGGTGGGGATGGCCGTGGTGGGCTCGGGCCGTTCGGCGGAGTTGCCCGGCATCGAAGACATCATGGGCTTGCTCGCGAGTACCTTGCCGCTGGTGCAGGCGCTGCCCGACTCGCTGCGCGTGGCCGACTGGCTGCCGGCGCTGCAGGCCGACAACCTGGCGCTGCGCGAGATCGAGCATGCGCCGCCGGCGTGGCTGCAGAGCTGGGCGGCCGGCAGCGACGATGCCACGCGCACGCCGTTCGACACCATGCTGATCTACGAGAACTACCCGGTCGACAGCACGCTGCGGGAAACCCAGCGCGGCGTGCTGCGCTTCAGCGATGTCGATAACCGCGGACAGATGAGCTATCCGGTAACGGCCATCGTGATTCCGCGTGAAACGCTGACGCTGCGCGTGGAGTACGACACGGCGGCGCTCGACGACAGCGCGGCGGAGGAACTGACCCGGCAGTGCGTGGCGATCCTGCTGGCGCTGCCGGCGCTGGCCGGCGCCACGCTGGGCGAAGTGCCGGTGCGCGTGGAGCACGGCAGCGCCAGCGCGCTGGCGGCCTAGGTGCCGACGGCTTTACCGCAGCAGGCGGCGCGGGCAGTCGCCGCACAGCGTGAAGGCCGGCAAGCGGTAGCGCAGGCAACACAGCCGGCGCAGCCACAGCGTGGTGGTGGTGCCGTCCTGCGTCACGCGGTGCGCGCGCATCGGCGCATGCAGCGGGTTGTCGCGGCCGTCGGGGCGGGTGCGGGTGTCCATCAGCCAGGCCGCGTCGGCCGCCAGCGTGGCGTCCGTGGCCGGCATATCCGGCTGCAGCAGGGCGGGCGCGTGGCGCAATACCTCGGCGACGACAGCGCCGGCATTGGCCCACAGCAGGCGCGGCGACGCGCCGCTTGCCGCTGCCAGTGCTTCGATCAGCGGTGCCAGCAGGTCGTCCAGCAGGGCGCCGTAACGCTGCTGCGGCGGCGCGCCGGCAAACCTCTGGCCAGCGTGTGGCAGCAGCAACGTCACGGCGCGGCCGTGCCGATCGGGCCGGATGGCCGTGTCGCGCAAGGGCAGCACGTGGTGCGCCAGCGCCGCGGCGGCCACCGTGCCAGGCAGCAGCGCGGAGAAGCAATGCCGCGCCCAGACCGAGCCGGCCACGCGCGCATCGTCGCCACCGTAGTGGACGGCCATGGCGTGAAGCGCCTGCCGTAGTGGGGCACGGCCCGCCGGCGCGGACATGAGCGCGGCGGGCATGACGTCATCGGACGTCGTGGGGCCGATGCGTACGGCCTCGGCGTAGTGACGCAGCGGCTCGGGAAACAGTGCAAGCAGGATCGGTAACGGAAACAAGAGGCAGCCCCGTACGGCGTTGCGGATATGCAGTCAACGCCTTTTCTTTGTTGAAAATGAGAATGATTATCAGGTATATTCGCAATTCGCTTTGTAAAGACAATCTCGCACCTGGGCGCCCCCTTGCCAGTCAGTCGCAGCATGGCCGCGGCTGCGGGGCGGTCCTGGCCTTGCCGTTCGCGCGGCAAGGCCGTGCGCGCGGTGGCAGCCAGGCCAGCAATGGCTGCCTCGCGGCTCCCGAGGAGACCCAATGACGCAGCCTATGCCCGACCTGACGATCCGTGCGCGCGCCTCGCAAGACCCCGCGCCGCTGTCGTTCGCGCAGCAGCGCCTGTGGTTCCTGCAGCGCTACGCGCCGGACAGCACCGCGTACAACCTGGTGCGCGCCTGGCGCCTGCAGGGCCCGCTGTCGGCTCCGGCGCTGGAGCAGGCGCTGGCGCAGGTGACGGCGCGCCATGCGGTACTGCGTACCCGTTTCTCGACCGGTGACGGCGAGCCCCGGCAGATCGTCGACAACGCGCCGCCGGCCGTGCAATGGATCGACCTGCCCGCAGGCGAGCTCGATGCGCAGCTGCGCCGCGAGTCGGCGCGCGTACTCGACCTGCACGCCGCCGCGCCTTTCCACGTCACCGTCGCCCGGCTGGAGGATGGCGCCCACGTGCTGGTGCTGGCCATGCACCACATCGTCTCGGACGGCTGGTCCAACCCGATCCTGGCGCGCGACCTCGCGCGGGCCTATGCCGCGGCCGTCAATGGCAGCGAGCCGGGCTGGACGCCGCTGCCGGTGCAGTACGCCGACTACGCTGCCTGGCAGCGCGAGCGTCTCGATGGCCCTGCGCTCGATGCCGCGGTGGCACGCTGCGCGGACCGCCTGGGCATTGGCATTCCCGCGCTGGAACTGCCGCTCGATGCCCCGCGCCCGGCGCGGCCGGCAGGCAAGGGCGGGCGCGTCCGCTGGACGCTGTCGGACGACGTGGTGGCAGCGCTGCGCAGCTACTGCGCTGGTGGCACGGGTCGGGGTGGCCGGCTCACGCCGTTCGCCGTGTTGCTGGCCGCATGGCAGGCGCTGCTGGCGCGCCACAGCGGCCAGTCCGACTTTGCCGTGGGCGTGCCCAACGCAGCCCGCACGCATGAAGAGCTGGACGAACTGGTCGGCTGCTTCATCAATACCCAGGTCTATCGCGCCCGGCTGACGCCCGGCCTGAGCGGCCACGCGCTGTGTCAGCAGGTCCGCGACGATGCGCGCGCCGCGCTGGACCACGCCGACCTGCCGTTCGAACTGCTGGTCGACAGGCTGGCGCCGTCGCGCGACCCCAGCCGCACGCCGGTGTTCCAGGCGATGTTCAACCTGCAGATGGGCGAGCCCGCCGCCTTCACGCTGCCCGGCCTGCAGGCGAGCGCACTGCCGGTGCCCGACGACAGCGCCAAGTTCGACGTCACGCTCGACCTGCACGCCAGCGCCACGCGCGTGTCGGCTACGCTGGAATACGACGCCACGCTGTTCACCGCGGCCACGGCCCAGCGGATGGCGCGGCACTATGAACACCTGCTCGGCGCGATGCTGGCCGCGCCCGAGACGCCGCTCGAAGCACTGCCGCTGATGGATGAAGGCGAGCAGGCCCGGACGCTGGCCGACGGCAACGACACCGGCCTTGCACTCGACCCGGCCGACGACGTGGTCGCACGGATCGCGCGCGCCGCCGCGGCCACGCCCGATGCCATTGCGGTGACGGACGGCGCCTCGAGCCTGACCTATGCCGGGCTGGAAGCGACCGCCAACCGCATCGCGAACTGGCTGGCCGCGCAGGAAGTCGGCGCCGAGGCGCTGGTCGGCGTGTGCCTGCCGCGCACGCCCGCGCTGGTGGCAGTGCTGCTCGGCATCCTGAAGGCGGGCGCCGCCTACCTGCCGGTCGACGCTCACCATCCGGCCGCGCGCAATGCCCACATCCTCGGCCATGCCCGTGCGCGCCTGATCCTGGCGAGCGCCGCTACACGCGCCGCGCTCGGCGACAACGGCGCGGTGGTGCTGGTCGACGGCGACACGCCGCCCTGGAGCACGGCCCCCGATACGCCGCCGGCTGAGCCATGCCATCCGGCACAACTGGCCTACACGCTCTACACCTCCGGCTCGACCGGCACGCCCAAGGGCGTGCAGATTTCGCGCGGCGCGTTTGCCAACTTCTTGCGGGCGATGACGCCGGTGGTGCCGATGGACGGCAGCGACCGGCTGCTGGCGGTGACCACGCTCGGCTTCGATATCGCGGGGCTGGAGCTGTTCCTGCCGCTGGCCAGCGGCGCCCGCGTGGTGATCGCCACGCGCGACGATGCGCGCGACCCGGCGCGGCTGGCGGCGCTGATGTCCGCGCACGGCATCACCGTGATGCAGGCCACGCCCGCGACCTGGCAGATGCTGGTGACGCAAGCCTCGCCGCCATGGGAGGGGCTGCGCGTGCTGTGCGGCGGTGAGGCGCTGGGGCGCGAGCTGGCCACGGCACTGCTGGCCAGGGGCGCGCAGGTCTGCAACGTCTATGGCCCCACCGAGACCACGGTCTGGTCCGCGGCGCATGCGCTGGCGGCCGAGGGCGCTCCCGCGTGGGCGGTCGCGCCGGTCGGCCGGCCCATCGCCAACAACCAGCTCTACGTGCTGGACGCGCGGCTCGAACCGGTGCCCCCGGGCGTGGCCGGCGAGCTCTACATCGGCGGCGCCGGGCTGGCGCGCGGCTATGCCGAGGATCCGGCCCGCACCGCCGCGGCCTTCGTGCCCAACCCGTTCGCGCCCGGCACGCCGGGCGCCATGGCGGGCGACCGGCTGTACCGGACCGGCGACCTGGCGCGCAAGCGTGTCGACGGCATTGTCGAGTTCCTCGGCCGGCGCGACCACCAGGTCAAGGTGCGCGGCTTCCGCGTCGAACCGGGCGAGGTCGAGGCGGCGCTGAGCGCGTGCCCGCAGGTGAGCCAGGCAGTCTGTGTGGCCCGGCAGGGTCCCGACGGGATGGCGCGGCTGTGCGCGTACTACGTGGCCGCCACGGCTGGCGATGACTCGGACGACGCCATCCTCGCGCGCCTGCGCGAGCAGTTGCCCGGCTACATGGTGCCGTCCAGCCTGACGCGGCTCGATGCGCTGCCGCTCAACGCCAACGGCAAGGTCGACCGCCAGGCGCTGCCCGAGCCGGCCGCGCCGCGCGCGGCGGCGGCACCATCGACGCCGACCGAGCATGAACTGGCGGCGCTGTGGTGCGCGGTGCTGGACGTGGCCCAGGCCGGAGCCGACGACGATTTCTTCCTGCTGGGTGGCCATTCGCTGCTGCTGGTGCGGCTGCAGACCCGCATCCGCGAGCAGATGGCCTGCGAACTGGCGCTGCCGGCGCTGTTCGCTGCGCCCGTGCTGCGCGACATGGCCGCGGCGATCGACCAGGCCGGCCGGCGCGATGCCGACGCCGACCTGGCCTTCATGAACGATCTGCTGGAGGCCCTGTGAATCTGTTCCTCTCATTGCGCCGCCGCTTCGGCGGCCTCCTGCTGTTGGCGCTGGCCGCGGGCACCTGCAGCGCGCTCGCCGGCATCGCGCTGATTGCCGAGATCAACCGCATGATCGCCGCGCCGGCGGCGCTGGAAGCGGGGCGCATCGGCGTGCTGCTGGGCCTGCTGGCGGTGCTGTTCGGCTGCGGCTTCGGCTCGCAGGCGCTGCTGACCGCGCTGGGCCACCGCGTGGTGTACGACATGCGGCTGCGCATGCTCAAGCGCGTGCTCGATACCGACGTGGAGCGCTTGGAAGCGATCGGCGGCCCGACCGTCTATGCCACGCTGACCAAGGACATCGCCTCGATCGGCATGGCCTTCAACCGCGTGCCGTTCGTGTTCTACAACGGCGTGCTGGTGCTGGGCGGGCTGCTGTACCTGGGCTGGCTGTCGTGGCAGCTGTTCGTGCTCGGTGCCGCGGTGCTGGGCGCAGGCGTGCTGCTGGCGCAGCGCTGGGTGCTGCGCATGCGCACCCTGATGAAGGCGGTGCGCGATACCGACGACCGGCTCTACGCCGGCTACCAGGGCGCGATTGATGGCCGCTACGAACTGGCGCTCAATGCCTGGCGCAAGCAGAGCTTCTACCAGCGCGACTTCGAGCCCGCCGCGGAGTTTGCGCGCGCACATGAGGTGCGCGCCGACCGCTACTGGGTGCTGAGCCTGTCGTTCACCGCGACGCTGATCCTGGGGGTGGCGTGCGCGATCTTTATCGCCGGCGATGCGCTGGGTATTGGGCGCGAGCGCATCACCGCCTTCGTGCTGGTGCTGATGTTCCTGCGCATGCCGCTGAACGACCTGGTCGGCACGCTGCCGATCCTGATGACCGGCAACGTCGCGCTGCGCAAGATCGAGACGCTGCGGCTGGCGCCGTACACGGAGGATTTCGCGCTGCATTCGACCAATACCGCCGCTGCACCGCCCGCGCCGGGCACGCCGCTGATCACGCTGCAGGACGTGCGCTACGACTATCCCGGCCAGGGCGACGAGCGCGGCTTCCGCCTCGGCCCCGTGTCGCTGACGCTGTCCGCCGGCGAGACGGTCTTTATCGTCGGCGGCAACGGCAGCGGCAAGTCCACGCTGATGAAGCTGCTGGCGGGCCTGTACCAGCCGAGCGCCGGCAGCATAGCGCTCGGCGACCGGCCGGTGGGCACCGCCGAGCTGCCCTGGTATCGCAGCCATTTCGCCACGGTGTTCTCCAACGCCCATCTGTTCGCGCGGCTGGTCGGCCCGGACGGGCGCTTCGACGCCGCGGTGGCCAATGCTTTCCTGAAGCGGCTGCACATGGATCACAAGGTCGCCATCCGCGATGACCTGCTGTCGACCACGCAGCTGTCGCAGGGGCAACGCAAGCGGCTGGCGCTGCTGGCGGCTTATGTCGAGGCGCGCCCGGTGCTGCTGCTCGACGAATGGGCAGCCGACCAGGATCCCGTGTTCCGCGCCTATTTCTATGAATCGCTGCTGCCGGAGCTCAAGCGCAGCGGCAAGACCATTGTCGCGGTCAGCCATGACGACCGCTATTTCCACGTGGCCGACCGCGTGATCGGCGCCGACAGCGGCGTGATCCGCGCCGACAGCGCCACCGACAGCGCCACCGCCCCCGCCGCGGCCGGCCAGACCGACCATCAGGCCGCCGCATGACGCGCGCCAACACAGACAGGGAGTCAGTTCACATGCAAAGCAATGCCGCGCCTTTGATGACCCACGCGATCGCGAGCCAGCCCTGGTTGTCCGCGACGAGCCCCACCCTGCAGAGCCGCTGGGATGGCTGCGCGCTGCAGCTAAGCCTCGACGGCACGCCGCTGCAGGCCTGGCAGTTTACGCCCGGCACCCAGCCGCGGCTGGCACTTGCCGATACCGACCCGGTCCATCCGCTGGCGCGCGCCGCGACCTTTGCCGCCTGCGAGGCGGTGCTGGCGCGCACCCCCGCGACGCAGGCAATCGCGCTGGACCTGCCCGATGCCATCGCCAACGCAATGCTGCGCGAGGGCAGCGCCACGCGCGCGGCCGGCGGCGAGCTGGTGACGCGCGTCGAGCAGCTCTGGCAACTGCCGGCGCTGTGGCACACCGGCACCTCGGGCCGCGACTATCCGCTGCAATACGCGATGACCCAGGGCCGGCGCCATCCGCTGCGCGCGCCCAAGCCGTCGGGCCAGGTCTATGCACGCCATATCCCGTGGCTCGGCCAGGTGTTCTCGATGCGGGTGGCCGATCTCGATGCCGACCTGGCGTGCTTCCACGGCTGGATGAACGATCCGCGCGTGGCGGCGTTCTGGGAGGAAGAAGGCGATCTGGAAAAGCATCGCGATTACCTGTCGGCGCAGCTGGCCGACCCGCACACCATCCCGCTGATCGGCTGCCTGGACGGCAAGCCGTTCGCGTACTTCGAGGTGTACTGGGCCAAGGAGAACCGCATCGGCCCCTACTACGACGTCGACGACTTCGACCGCGGCTGGCACGTGCTGATCGGTGACGGCGAGATCCGTGGCAAGGCGTATATCAGCGCCTGGCTGCCGTCGCTGATGCACTACATGTTCCTGGACGACCCGCGCACGCAGCGCATCGTCGGCGAGCCCCGCATCGATCATGTGCAGCAGATCCGCAACCTGGACCGTTCCGGGTTTGCCAAGGTCAAGGCCTTCGACTTCCCGCACAAGCGCGCCATGCTGGTGATGCTGCTGCGCGAACGCTTCTTCGGCGAGCGCCTGTGGGTGCCGCAGGACGACGGGCAGGCGCAGCTGTCCGGTGCAGAACCGACCGCGCTGGCGGCCTGAGCCAGCCGCGCAAGGAGAGACCATGCTCTATTCCGCTTCCACCTTCGCCGCCCACGGCACCGATGCCGGTGCAGGGCCCGTGCTCGACCTGCTGGGCATCGGCTTCGGGCCTTCCAACCTCGCGCTGGCAGTGGCCCTGCGCGAAATGCTGCCGCAGCAGGCACCGTTCCGCTTCGGCTTTGTCGAGAAGAAACCGGGCTTCGTCTGGCACGGCAATATGCTGCTCGACAACAGCCGCATGCAGATCTCGTTCCTGAAGGACCTGGTCACGATGCGCAATCCGGCCAGCCGCTATACCTTCATCAACTACCTGCACGAGCGCGAGCGGCTGCTGGACTTCATCAACACCCGCACCTTCTATCCCAGCCGCTACGAGTTCAACGACTACCTGTCCTGGGTGGCGGGTGATTTTGCCGACGCCTGTCACTACGGCGAGGAAGTGGTTTCGGTCGCGCCCGAGCCCGCCGGCGGCAATGGCGATCTGGCCTGCCTGCGCGTGACCTCGCGCACGGCGGAAGGGGCGCTGACCGAGCGCCGCGCGCGCAACGTGGTGGTCAGCGTCGGCGGCGCGCCCAGCATTCCGGACGCCTTCGTGCCGCTGCGCGGCCACCCGCGGGTGTTCCATTCGTCGTCGTATCTCGAGTCGCTGGAGCGGCTGGAGCGCACAGCGCCCGTGCGGCGCGTGGCAGTAATTGGTTCGGGCCAGAGCGCCGCCGAGATTTTCCTGGACCTGCATGGCCGCGAAGGCGGCATTGCGGTCGACCTGGTCAGCCGTGCGCCGGCGCTCAAGCCGGCCGACGACAGCCCCTTCGTCAACGAGATCTTCAACCCGCGCTATATCGACTACCTGTTCTCGCGCGAGGCGACTGAGCGCGAGCAACTGCTGCGCGAGTTCGGTAATACCAACTACGCGGTGGTCGATACCGACCTGATCGAAGCCATTTACGAGGTGCTGTACCAGCAGAAGGTCACCGGCAAGGTGCGCCACCGCCTGCTGGCCGGCAGCGAGGCCCGCCATGCCGAGGCCGATGCCGACGGCGTGCGGCTGGACATTGCGCGGCGTGACGATGGCGCGCATCAGTTGCAGCGCTATGACGCGGTCATCCTCGCCACGGGCTACCGGCGCGAGCTGCACCAGTCGCTGCTGGCGCCGCTGGCGTCCTACCTGGACGACGCCAAGGGCTTCCAGGCCGACCGCGACTACCGGCTGCAGATGGCGCCGGGCTGCCAGGCGGGCGTATTCCTGCAGGGCTGCTGCGAAGCGACGCACGGCTTGTCGGACACGCTGCTGTCGGTGCTGGCGGTGCGCGCGCAGGAGATTGCGGCCGCCGTGCTGGGCAACCGGGCGGGTGCGGCGTGCGCCATGGAGGCCGAGCCGCCTCGCAGCCGCCCCGCGCGCGTCGCGCACGCCGGCACGCACTGAGGTATCGCCCATACAAAGCAATATGAGGACCGGCGGCCGCGACCAGGCGGCCAGCCGGGTCCCACGGCCTGGAATTTCACAACCGAGCAGGGGAGTAAGAAGGAAATGAAACACAGCAACAGACGCGCGACCGAACGCGCGCGGGCAACACGGCATGGGTCCGTGCAGTGCCGCACCGCCATGCGCTGGATCCCGGCCGCCGTTGGCCTGATGGTCAGCGCGTCGGCTTTCGGACAGGAAAACGTGATAGGTTCGGCATCGTCGGCAACGCAGGCGGAGCAGCCGGCCCCCGCGGGCAGACCCGCCCGGCAACCGGAGCCTTCGCTGCCGGCGGTGACAGTCAACGGCGCCCGCGAAAACCCCGTCAACCCGCCTACTACCGCTGGCAGCAAGGTGCCGCTGACCGCGCGCGAGGTGCCGCAATCGGTCACCGTGGTCAACGCCGAGCGCATCCGCGAGCAGAACCTGACCACGCTGGAAGACGCGATGATGCAGGCTACCGGCGTGTTCGTCGAAAAGCGTGACCAGGAGCGTTCGATCTATTATTCGCGCGGGCTGGAGATCGACACCTTCATGCTGGACGGCGTGCCGACCAAGTATGACTGGCGCAACACCGTGCAGCCGGACCTGTCGATGATCGAGCGGGTGGAAGTGCTCAAGGGGCCGTCGGGCCTGCTCGCCGGGGCGGGCAAGACCGGCGGCGCGATCAACCTGGTGCGCAAGCGCCCGACGCGAGAAACCCAGATCGGCGGCGCGCTGTCGGTGGGATCGTGGAACAACTACCGCGCCGAGGTGGATGCCGGCGGCGCGCTCAATGCCGACGGCACGCTGCGCGCGCGCATCACCGGCGCGTTCCAGGACAAGGACTCGTTCATCGACAAGACCAATATGCGCACCAGTGCGCTCTATGGCGTGATCGAGTACGACATCACGCCCAGCACGCTGGTGACGGTCGGCGCGAGCTACCAGGATTCGGAAGGCCGCCAGCCGTGGACGCTGCCGGCCTACTTCAACCCGGTCACGCGCCAGGCCAGCCTGCTCGACGTGCCGCGCTCGACTTACCTGGGCGCGGACTGGAACCGCGACCACTTCTATACCACCTCGGCCTTCGCCGAGCTGGAGCACAAGTTCAACAGCGGCTGGCAGGTCAAGGGTGCGCTGCGCTACCTGAACAACCGCCTGAACCGCGAGCAGGCCTATGCCTATACGCCGGTGATCCCGGGCGTGAACACGACCACGCTGTTCGCGGCCAAGCAGACCTACACGCAGGAGCAGACCAGCTTCGACCTCTACGCCAACGGGCCGTTTTCGCTGTTCGGGCGCCGGCACAAGGCGCTGGTCGGCTTCAATTTTTCCGATTCGGAACGGCGCGACCCCCGGTATGCCATTTCGCCGTTCTCGCAGGTCGTGAACATCTTCAACCCGCGCAGCGACTTCGCCAAGCCAACCTTCATCCCCAATGGCACAGGCATCACCACCACGACCAGGCAGTACGGCGTCTACGGCGACGCGCGCTTCTCGCTGGCGGATCCGGTGACGCTGGTGCTGGGCGGGCGGCTGAGCTGGTGGGACATCAGCGCGCGCCAGTACACGTCGACCACCAGCGTGACCCGGGGCGACGACATCAACGCCAAGTTCACGCCGTTCGCCGGGCTGATCTACGACTTCACCGAACACTGGTCGGCCTATGCCAGCTATGCCGAGATCTTCCAGCCGCAGGATGAGTACCTGACCGCCAGCGGCAACCTGGTCGATCCGATCAAGGGCAAGCAGTACGAGGTCGGCGTCAAGGGCGAATTTTTCGAGGGCGCGCTGAACACCTCGCTGGCACTGTTCGAGGTACGCGAGACCGGTCGCGCCACGCTCGACAATATCAACACGACCAATCCGAGCAATCCGTTCTTCGTGTCGCAGGGCGAGACCAAGAGCCAGGGCTTCGAGCTGGAAGCCAGCGGCCGCATCACGCCGAGCTGGACCATCTACGCCGGCTATACGTTCAACGTCACGCAGGACCTGCAGAACCGCACCGGCCAGGTCAACACGCCGTTCTCGGCGATTGCCCCCAAGCACCTGTTCAAGCTGTGGACGATGTACCGCCTGCCCGGCGATTTCAACCGCTGGCGCATCGGTGGCGGCATGACCGCGGTCAGCCATGTGCAGAACACCGCGCTGTTCCCCGCGCCGATTGGTGCGGTCACGCTGCGCCGCGGCGGCTATGCGACGTTCGATGCCGCGATCGGCTACGACTTCAACAAGCACGTGTCGGCGGACCTGAACCTGACCAACCTGTTCGACCGCAGCTACTACTCACGGATCAACAACCCGCGCGAAGGCAACATCTGGGGCCAGCCGCGCGCGGCCATGTTCACCGTGCGCATGAAGATGTAAACGCAGCGGCCTTCGTGGTGGTGCGATGCCATTGCACTACCACGCCGGCCGCGCGTTGCGAAGAATTCCAATGAACGACAGTCCCTCATCCCTGCCATCGCGCCGCGCCTTCCCGCGCGCGCTGGCCATGACCGCCCGCGCGCTGGCCGCGCTGGCGGGCAGCTATGCCTTTGTCTGGGGCATCACCGCCGGCGGCGCCGCGCTCGGTTGGCGCCTGGGCCTGGCCCGCAGCGAGGCCGTGCTCTGGTTTTCGATGCTGGCCTTCCTCCTGTTTCCGATGATGTCACTGTGGGCGCTGGTGACGCGGCACCTGCTGCGCGTGTGGCTGGTGCTGGCGGCCGGCGCGGCCATCGGCGCCGGCGTGGCGTGGTGGCTGGGGGAGAAGCTGGCGTGACGCGACCCGCACGAAATAACAAGGCCCGCGCACAGAAGGCCGATGCACATGCCGGCGGCCTGCGCCAGGCCATGACCTGGGCGCACACCTGGATTGGCGTACTGCTCGGCGGTGTGCTGATGGTGGCGTTCTTCATGGGCTCGGTGGCGGTGTTCGACCGCGAGGTCGACCGCTGGATGATGCCGGCCACGCGCCTGGACGCAGCGCCGCCCACGATCGACATCGACACCGTGGTGCCGCGCGCCGTGGCGGCGCTGGCGAGCGGCAAGCCGCTGCGCGAATGGGCGGTCACGCTGCCCGAGCAGCGCACCCCGGTGATGATCGCGCGCGTGCGCTATGCCGCCGCGGGCGGGCAGATCCGCCTGGCCGATCCGCGCAGCGGCGAGCTGCTGCCTGACGTGGGCACCTTGGGCGCGTCGTCGTTCTTCTATCCGCTGCACTACAACCTGCACCTGCGCGCCTGGAACATCGGCTACTGGCTGGTGGGCCTGGCGGCGATGGCGATGCTGGCGGCGATCGTGTCGGGGGTGATCATCCACGTCCGCATCTTCCGCGACTTCTTTACGTTCCGGCCGCGCAAGCAGCTGCAGCGCAGCCTGCTGGACCTGCACAACCTGACCGGCGTGCTGGCGCTGCCGTTCCATGCGGTGATTACGTTCTCCGGGATCTGCATTGTCTACATGATCCTGATGCCGGCCGGCATCGGCGCGTTGTACCAGCAGCCGAACACCTTCTACGACCAGGCCTTGTCCGGCTACTCGCGCCCGCCCGCCGGGGTGGCGGCACCGATGGCCGCGCTGGGGCCGATGGTCGAGACCGCGCGCGCGCGCTGGGGCGGGGCGGCGCCGGCCGCGATCCGGGTGTGGAACCCCGGCGATGCCAACGCCGTGGTCAAGGTGAGCCGCTCGGTGGGCGACCGCGTCAGCATGGCCGACGACGCCGCCTACTTCGACGGCGCCACCGGTGCGTTGCTGCATCACGTGCCGTTGCAGCCCGCTGCGACCACGCAGCGCTTCCTGACCGGCATGCACTTCATCGCGTTCGATCACTGGCCGCTGCGCTGGCTGTATTTCCTGGCCGGGCTGGCGGGGTGCGTGCTGATCGCTACCGGGCAGTTGTACTGGCTCGACAAGCGCCATGCGCGCCACGGCGAAAAGGGCGTGCGGCTGGCGGCCGCGGTCACCGCGGGTACCACCACGGGCCTGGTCATCGCCACGCTGGCGATGATGGTGGCCAACCGGCTGCTGCCGATGACGCTGCCGTCGCGCGAGTTTATCGAGGCCGGGCTGTTCTTCCTGGTCTGGCTGACCACCGCGATCCATGCGCGGGTGGCGATGCGTCCGGGCAGCCGCACGCTGGTGCCATGGCGCCAGCAATGCCTGGCGATCGCCGCGCTGGCGCTGGCGGCGCCGGTGCTCAACGGCCTGAGCACCGGCGACTGGTTGCCGCTGGCGCTGACGCGCGGCCACCTTGCCCTGGCCGGCGTCGACATCGTGCTGCTGCTGACAGGTGGGCTGGCGCTGGCGTCGGCGCGACGGCTGCGGCGCGTCGACGCGGCACGCCAGGCCCGGACCGCTGCTGCCAGCAGCCAGGCGCTAGAGGAGATGGACCGTGCCAATCACGCTTGAACACTTGCTGCTGCTGGGCCTGGCGCTGTGCGCGTACAGCGCTTTCGTGCTGTTTGCCTGCGCCACGGAGCGGCACTGGACCGAGTTGTCGGGGCAGGGCGCGGACCTGCCCGCCAGTGGCCGGCGGCGGCTGCGCTGCGCGGCCTGGGCGCTGGTGGCGCTTGGCGCCGTGGCCGCGCTGGCGGGCAACCGCACCGGCTTTGGCGTGCTGCTGTGGGCGCTGGCGATGATGGCGGGAGCGTTGGCGGTGTCGTTCACGCTGACCTGGCGGCGTGGCTGGCTGCAGGCGATCGCACGCGGGCTGATGGCTGTCTTGCGTATCTGAGACACGTGCCCCGCAAGGGACGCGCTTTTTATAGAAAAACGCAATTAACCGCCATAAGTTGCACCCGACCACGACCACGCATCCGCGTCAGGGCTGGCAGAGCCAGGGGGCGCCCCCAGCCCCGCGCATCATCGGCCTGCGCCGGTAAAGCCGCGCCCAGGCGGCGCCAGCAAGCGCCGCAGCCATTGCCGCCAGGTGCTCGCCGCCGGCCCGGCGCCTTGCCGGCAGCGCGTTACGTGCAGCGATGCCGTGGTGACGGCATACAGCTCGATATGGCCGCTGTCGGACAACGTAAAGCTCTCGCTCGCCGTCAGCGCCGTATCCTTCGGGTCTCCGTCGCGGATCAGCCAGAGTTCGCCTTCCGTGCAGCGCACGGCGACGTGTTCGCCGGGGCCCGCCACCAGCCGCAGCGAACTGCGTGCGGGCAGGGTGGCGGTCATGTCATTGCTCACCAGGAACATGATGGTCTCCAGGCTCAGTCGACAGCCAGCCCGTGCAACGCTGGCGGGATTGCCGCGCGTGCGGGGACTGTGCCGGGCCGGATGAAATCGGCGATGTGCCGGATCACGCCGGGGTCCAGCAGGATGCGGCGATGCCCCAGGCCGCTGGTCGTGACCAGTTGCGCGCCGGGCCAGGCGCCGGCGATGGCGGCGCCGTCTTCCCAGCGCACTTCCTTGTCGTCGCGGTCATGGATCACCAGCGTTGGCGGGACCGGCCGGGTGCGGCCGACGTCGGGCACGTTGAAAGCCGACCATGGCAGTCCCAGCCAGCGCTCGCTCTGGCGCTGCATGCGTGCCAGCACGCCGGGCGTGAAGCCCATTTGCCAGGCCAGCGACGCACACGCGGCGTGCATGTCGGCCGGCGAACCGACCAGCACGGCGGCGCGGGCGGGCAGGCCCTCGCGCAGCGCCAGCGCGGTGGCCGCGCCGCCGAGCGAATGCGCCACCACGGCGTGCACCGGCCCCGCGTGCCAGGCCGCGGCGAGCAGCGAGCGCGACATCTCCAGCACCGAGGTCTGCGCCGCGCCGCGCGCGCCGGCATCGGAGGCGCCGTGCGAAAGCGCATCGAAGGCCACCACGCGCATGCCGGCGGCCAGCAAGCCCTCGACAACCGCATGCCACTGGCCGGCATGTCCGCCCCAGCCATGCGCGAGCAGCACCACCGGGCCTGACCTGCCCCAGCGATAGACGCGCACGCGCCGGCTCGGGCCTTGGCCCGTCACCAGCGCCCAGTCGGCGCGCGCACTGTCCAGCAGGCGCCGTGCTGCCGATGTGGCGGCGGCGCGCGGCGGCTTGAACCAGATGTGCTCCAGCGCCCGCGCTGTCGCGCCGGGCCTGACCATGCTGCCCGCCTGCCAGCGCAACCGCTGCCAGCCCTGCAAGGCCCGCTCCACCGCGCCGGACTTGCCGGCGCGCGCGGGCAAGGGCGCGGCGGTGGGGGATGAGGAAACCGGGGAAGGAGAAGAGACTGCTTGCGTCACGACCTGCACCTCCAATGGATTCTGGATTGCACGGCATCATCGGCACCGGCCCCGCCGGCGGTTTTCCGTGCTGTTGTTACGACCGACCAGTCGTGCTTTTTTCGGTACAAAAAAAGCCCGCCGGAGCGGCTGCCAACCTGCCGGCGGGATAGCGCCGGCGCCAATGTGGGTTCAGTGGGCGCGGGCGCCCTCGGCGGCACGGGTCACCAGGGCCGCAAATGCGCGCCGCGCCATGGTCTCGGCATCGTCGCGGCCAAGCAGCTTGAACGACTGCTGGAAGGCCATGCCGATACCCGAGAGTTCGAAAGCAAATTGCCGGGGGTCGGTATCCGGCCCGAAATGGCCCTCATCGATGGCGTCGGCCACCACGCGCGCAACCGTGCTGTGCCAGTCCTTCAGCGACTGCACCACCAGGTCGCGGATCGAGCCCGGCCGGTCGCGGTATTCCTGGCCCAGCGCCGTGAACAGGCAACGTCCCTGCGTCACCGTGCCGCCCAGCCATTCCAGGTAGCCTTCGAACAGCCCCTGCAGCCGCGGCATGCCGCGCGGCTGGCGCATCGCCGGCCGGATCACGATCTCGCCGAAGCGCTCAACGGCCAGGTCCAGCACTGCCTGCTGCAACATCTCCTTGGACTTGAAGTGTGCATACAGGCCGCTCTTCGACATATTGGTGTCCGCGGCCAGCGTGGCCAGCGACAATTGTTCGAAGCCGACCTTGGCAGCGGTGTCCAGTGCCTGTTCGACGATGGCGTTGCGGGTGAGTTGTCCTTTCTGCATGGTGTGGAGAATAGCACGACCGGTCGGTTTGTCAACGAAACCAGATGCATGGTATTTGCCCCGACTTGCGCACTTGTGTCCGGGAGGCCATAACGTCATATGGATATGCATGTGACGTCAACGCAAACCGCCAAGGCCCGTTAGAGACTGGGCGGTGCAGCGTTGTTGTGCACGATCCGGCTCTTTGATGTTCGCCAACCGGCCGATGTCAGGGCGGGATTGCGGACTTCTAAGAAATCTGCACAAAGTGTTTCTGCGGTTACATACGGAACGCTTTGCGTGCTCTATACTCGAATGCACGTCCGCGCACTTTTTTTCACTGGTGACTGGAGACCGACATGAACAGTACAGCCGTGCCAAGAGGCGCTAGCGAACCGTTCCGGCAACTGCGGGCGTTGCGTCGCGCGCGCAAGCTCAAGCAGGAGGACGTCGCCCGTAAAGCGGGGATTTCCCGGGAAGCCTACCTGCGGGCGGAGTCGGGTCAGGCCGATCCCCGCATGTCGACGTTCCTGGCCGCCTGCGAGGCGCTGGGCCTGGAAGTCGTGCTGGCCCCGCAGCATCTTGCTGCAGACGTCAACGCATTTATTGCCAGCCGCAATGGCGGCGTGACGGCAGCTTCGATGGCAGGCCAGCCGGCCGCCGGAAGCACGGCCGCGCCGGCTGCGGCACCGGCTTCCGGAGGCGGTTTCGGCTCCGGGACCGGAGAGGGCCACAAGCCGGTCTGACCGGCCGCTGCCTGGCCGGCCGCGTTCGCAACGCGCCGGCACTGGAAGCCGGCCTCCAGGCCACCCATGACAACCGGCGCGGGGCTTTCCGCACCGCGCCGGTTGCTACCGTCCTGAGCGCCGTTCGCGACGCCTGGCGTGGATGACGCCGCAGGCCTGGCTGCCTGCTTCGGCGCTTTCCCGCATTTCCTGGTTTTTCCCGCTGCGTGAGCAACTGCCGCCGCGCAGGCGTCGACGCGTGCATCCCGCCGCTTCCTGGTTTTTTTCCCCGCTGTTCCCGTTTCCCACCTACAACTGCAATGCAAGCGGCGTTCGACGCATGCGTCAGCGGTGCCGTTTGACACGTCCGAAGTTGGCTATTACGATATGGTAAATTCATTACGTATTACGTAATTTATGCTCCGTGCACCGCGCACGGACTGAATACGGACCGGCAGGCACTCCCAGCAGAGGCCGCCAGGCGCCAGCGCAGCGCCAGATGGACTGAGACCCAGGAACGCTGACGACACCATGACACTTACGCACACCCAGCTCGCCGAGCACGGCTATATGTCCGGCTTCGCCAATGAATTCGCCACCGAGGCGCTGCCCGGTGCGCTGCCTGTAGGAAGGAACTCGCCGCAGTGCGCGCCCTACGGCCTGTACGCCGAGCAGCTGTCCGGCACGGCCTTCACCGCGCCGCGCGCGCACAACCGGCGCTCGTGGCTGTACCGCATTCGCCCGGCCGCGATGCATACGCCGTTCACGCAGATCGAGCAGTCGCGTTTCCTGAGCCGTTTCGACCAGGTGCCGCCGTCGCCCAACCAGATGCGCTGGAGCCCGCCGGCAATGCCGTCGGTGCCGACCGACTTTGTCGACGGCATCGTCACCATGGCCGGCAATGGCGGCCCCGAGGCCATGACCGGCTGCGGCATCCACCTGTACCTGGCCAACCAGTCGATGCAGGACCGGTTCTTCTACAACGCCGACGGCGAGATGCTGATCGTGCCGCAGCAGGGCCGCCTGCTGATGGTGACCGAGCTTGGCCGGCTGGAAGTGGAGCCGCAGGAGATCGTGGTGATCCCGCGCGGCGTGCGCTTCCGCGTGGAGCTGCCCGACGGCGAGGCGCGCGGCTATATCTGCGAGAACTACGGCGCCTTGTTCCAGCTGCCCGACCTGGGCGTGATCGGCTCCAACGGCCTGGCCAACCCGCGCGACTTCCTGTCGCCGGTTGCCAGCTATGAAGACCGCGAGGGTGATTTCGAGCTGGTGGCCAAGTTCCAGGGCAACCTGTGGCGCGCCGGGATCGGCCACTCGCCGCTGGACGTGGTGGCCTGGCATGGCAACTACACCCCGTACAAGTACGACCTGCGCCGCTTCAATACCATCGGTTCGATCAGCTTCGACCACCCGGATCCGTCGATCTTCCTGGTGCTGCAGTCGCCGTCGGCCACGCCGGGCGTGGACACCATCGACTTCGTCATCTTCGGGCCGCGCTGGCTGGCGATGCAGGACTCGTTCCGCCCGCCCTGGTTCCACCGCAATATCGCCAGCGAGTTCATGGGCCTGATCACCGGCATCTACGACGCCAAGGCCGAAGGCTTTGCCCCGGGCGGCGCCAGCCTGCACAACTGCATGAGCGGCCACGGCCCGGATGCGGAAACCTTCGAGAAGGCCAGCGCCGCCGATACCTCGAAGCCGCACCGCATCGAGGACACCATGGCCTTCATGTTCGAGACCCCGGGCGTGATCCGCCCGACGCCGTATGCCGCGCAGTCGGCCTCGCTGCAGCAGGACTACTACACGTGCTGGCAGGGCCTGAAGAAACACTTCAACCCGAACACCCGCTGATCTCGCGCGCCTGGCCGCCCGCCCGGCTTTCTCCCCTCGCGCAAGCGGGAGAGGGGCCGGGCGGAGAGAGCCGGCGCTCGTCGAGCATGATGCGTCACCGCACGCGACAAGTGCCACCAAATTTTCGGAGTATCCCAATGACCGCCCCCAAGACCAGCTGGATCGCTTCCGCCAACGACGGCCAGTCCCACTTCCCGCTGCAGAACCTGCCGTATGGCGTGTTTTCGACCAAGGGCCAGGCCCCGCGCGTCGGCGTTGCCATCGGCGACCAGGTGCTGGACCTCGCCGCGCTGGATGAGGCCGGCCTGCTGCCGGCCGCTGCCAAAGGCACGTTTGCCGCAAGCAGCCTGAACCGCTTTATCGCTTTGGGCAAGCCGGTGTGGAGCGAAACCCGCAAGCGCCTGGGCGCGCTGCTGTCTGGTGATGACGCCGCGCTGCGCGACAACGCCGCCCTGCGCGACCAGGCACTGGTGCCGATGTCGGCCGCGACGCTGCACCTGCCGGTGGAGATCCCGGGCTACACGGACTTCTATTCGTCCAGGGAGCACGCCACCAACGTCGGCCGCATGTTCCGCGACCCGGACAATGCGCTGCTGCCGAACTGGCTGGAAATCCCGATCGGCTACAACGGCCGTGCCAGCTCGGTGGTGGTGAGCGGCACGCCGCTGCATCGTCCCAACGGCCAGATCAAGCTGCCGAACGAGGCACGCCCGATCTTCAGCGCCTGCCGCAAGCTGGACTTTGAACTGGAGATGGGCTTTATCGTCGGCAAGGAATCGGCGCTGGGCGAGCCCGTCAGCACCGCCGATGCGCCGGCGCATATGTTCGGCATGGTGCTGCTCAATGACTGGAGCGCGCGCGATATCCAGCAGTGGGAATACGTGCCGCTGGGGCCGTTCAACAGCAAGGGCTTCGGCACCTCGATCTCGCCGTGGGTGGTGACGATGGAAGCGCTCGAGCCGTTCCGCCGCGACAACCCCGAGCAATCGCCGCAGCCGCTGCCGTACCTGCAGCAGCAGGACAAGAATGCCTACGACATCGCCCTGGAAGTCGCGCTGCAGCCGCAGGGCGCAGCGGCACCCAGCACCATCTGCCGCACCAACTTCAAGGCGATGTACTGGACCATGGCACAGCAGCTGGCCCACCACACGGTGTCGGGCTGCAATGTGCGCGTGGGCGACCTGATGGGCTCGGGCACGATCAGCGGCACCACGCCGGACTCCTACGGCAGCCTGCTGGAAATGACCCGCAACGGCGCCGAGCCGGTGACGCTGGCCGACGGCAGCCGCCGAGCCTTCCTGGAGGATGGCGACGACGTGATCATGACCGGCTACTGCCAGGGCGAAGGCTATCGCGTCGGCTTCGGCGCGGTGTCGGGCAAGATCCTGCCGGCGCGCTGAAGCGCTTCAGCCGGCGCCGCGGTCGGCGCTTTGGCCGACTGCGGCGGCATCCAGGATGACCGCCGCGCGGCCTGACAGCAGTGCCTGGCCCTTGGCGCTGACGGTGAAGGCATACAGCACGCTGCTGCCTTCACCGCTGATGCGCTGTGCCTCGACCTGCAGCGGCGCGTCGATATCGTCGAGCCGCTCCACATGGAGCACCAGCTTGCGCACGCTGGCCAGGTAGCCCGAGCGCGGGCGCTGTGCGCCCATTCCTGATTCCGCTTCCGCCAGCAATGCGCCGTGCACGGCCATGGCCTGTGCCGCGTATTCAATGCCGCTGAGCGCGGCCAGCCGGCCGTGCGCGCGCAGCGGGTTGTCCGCGCGCGTATGCGTGGCTGACGTGCAGCGAACCGATGCCGGATCCCAGGCCAGCACGCCGTCGAGCAGGCACATCGTGCCCTGGTGCGGAATGCGTGCCGCGATCCAGTCGCGGTCTTTCAGCAGCTCAGCCATCCGCCTGGCCGCCGAGGCTTTCCACCTCGGCCGCAAGCTGCAGCGTATCCAGATAATCGAGCACCACGGTGGTGGCCTCGCCGCGGGCGATGGCCGCCAGCAGCGGCAGCATGCGTGCGGCCGGTGCCGACGTGCGCAGTGCTTCCAGCGCGGCGTCCGGCATCACCGTGGCTGGCGCCTGCTTCAGCGCCACGCCGACGCGCGCGAGCGAACGCGCGGTCTGCCGCGGCGTGACCAGCAGGGCCACGCCGAAGGGATCGGGGATCGGGCGGTGGCTATGCAGCGGCTCGGGGTAGCCGGTGTCATAGGCGATCAGCAGGCAGGGTTCGGCATCGGCGGCGGCCTGCAGCACGCATTCGAGCAAGCCCGCGCTGCCACTGCCATCCATGGCGCACAGCACATTGGAGGTGCGCATCGCGCCCGCGGCGATCGACCAGTAGCCGGCGGTGGCGTTGTGCACGGAGTTGTGGAAGCGCGTGGGCGACATCAGCGGCTCGGGCTCGGCCAGCGCTTCGCAGATCGCATGGAAGTTGAAGCCGTCGCTGCTGGACGAGGCAAAGATCGTCGGCAGCTGCGCGGCTTCGCAGTCGCTGGCGGCGACGGCCTGCTGGCCGACACCAAGCGCCAGCCGTACGGTCGGGCCGGTGCGGCGACGCTCGGCCGGCGGCAGGCCCGCGGGTGGCGGCAGTTCGGTGGGCGCGTGCGCGTATGGCACGCGGCCGGCAAGGACTTCGGCGGCCTGCTGCCAGCCGGTCAGGCCGGGGCCGAGCAGGCCGATGCTTTCGATATACACGTGCTGCGGCATGGCGATGCTCAGTGGGAAGCCGCGTCCGCGCGGGCGAACAGCAGGCTGCAGTTGGATCCGCCGAAGCCGAAGGCATTGGTCATCGCATAGCGCAGCGGTGCCTCGCGGTTGGCGAGCTGGTAGTTCACGTCCAGCGCCGGATCCACCTGCGTGGTGTTGATGCCGCCGGGCATCAGGCCGTGGCGCAGCGCCAGCGCGCAAATGACGGCTTCGAGCGCGCCGGCGGCACCCAGCGCATGCCCGGTGGCGCCCTTGGTTGAGCTGCACGGCGTGCCGGGCAGCACCGCGGCCATGGCCATGGCCTCGGCCGCGTCGTTGCTGCGCGTGGCGGTGCCATGCAGGTTGACGTAGCCGACCTGCGCCGGCGCGACCCCCGCGCTGGCCAGTGCCTGCTCTAGTGCCAGGCGCGCGCCCAGCCCGTCGGGGTGCGGGGTCGACATATGGTGCGCATCGCTGGATTCGCCGATCCCGGCCAGCAGGATGGCATCGCCTTGCGCGCTGCCGGCCACGCGCTCGAGCAGGCCGAATGCCGCGCCCTCGCCGATCGAGATGCCGTTGCGCGCCACGTCATAGGGCCGGCACGGCTGGTCGGACAACAGCTCCAGCGAATTGAAGCCGTACAGCGTGGTGTGGCACAGCGAATCGACGCCGCCGACCACAGCCACATCGATCAGCCCTGCCTCCAGCATGCGCCGTGCCGAACTGAACACCTTGGCGCCGGATGAACAGGCCGAGGACACCGCAGCCGCGGGACCGGTCAGTCCCAGGTATTGGCGCAGGAAGGCAGGCAGCGAGTAGGGGTTGTGGGTGGTGGCGTAATGGAAGCCCGGCGGCAGCGCGCCGCTGGCAGGATCGCGCTGGCGATAGGCCAGTTCCGTCTGCAGCACGCCCGCGGTGCTGGTGCCCAGGAAGACGCCGACCCGGTGGGCGCCGTAGCGCGCCGCCGCTTCGCGCACGCGCGCGGCAAAGCCGTCCTGCTCCAGCGCCAGTTGCGCCAGCCGGTTGTTGCGGCAGTCGAATTCGGCCAGTGCGGGCGGCAGTGCCACGGTGTCCAGGCCGGGGACTTCGCCGACGAAGGTATCGAGCTCGACACCGACGAAGCGGCAGGGCGCCAGGCCGCCGCGCTGCGCACGCAGTGCCGACAGGGTGGCGTCTACACCGGCGCCAAGGCAGCTGGTGGCCGTGAAATGCGAGAACAGGAGCGGGGACACGGCTTAGGGGGAACGAATGGAAGGAATCTCGGAAGGCTGTGCCAATTGTAACAAGCCGCCGCTCACTCAGGCTGTCGGCACGGCCGCGCGCAGCGTGACGCAGCGCAGGCCGGCGCGTTCAATGGCAGCGAGCAGGCCCGGCAGCACGGTGGTGCAATGTGCATTGCCGGCGGCATCGGTGCCGGGATTGCCGTCGTGCAGCAGCAGGATGTCGCGCCCGGCGAGCGTGCCGGTGAGGCGCTGCGCCACGCGCCCCGCGTGGTCGCCGCAGCGGGTATCGAAGCCGCGCCGGGTCCAGGCCGCAAGCTGAAGCCCGAGCCGGCACAGCACCGGCTCAAGGAAGGGATTGCGCAGCCCCGCGGGCGCGCGGAAGAAGCGCGGCGCCTGGCCGGTGAGGTCGGCCAGCACCTGCTGCGCGGCACCGATGTCGCGCAGCATGCGCCCGGGACCGAACACCGAGAAGTGCAGCCGGTGGTACATGCTGTGGTTCTCCACGGCGTGGCCGCGGCCGACGATCTCGCGCACCAGTTCCGGATGCGCCGCGGCGCGCGCGCCGACGCAGAAGAAGGTCGCGCGCGCGCCGTGCTGATCCAGCATGTCGAGCACGCGCGGCGTCAACGCCGGGTTGGGGCCGTCGTCGAATGTCAGTGCCACGCAATCATCGGCAGAGGGCGGCAGGCGCAGCACATTGGGGCCAAGCCAGTGGCTGCGCGGCCACAGGCCGGCGGCGCACATTGCCGCATGGGCGGCACCAACGCCGGCCAGCGCCATGCCCATGGCCTCAGGGTGCGCCAGCATTGCGCCGGCGGCACCCAGGTGCACGGCGGCGGCGCCGTAAAGCAGCGGGGTGGGGCGCCAGGGGCGGCTGTAAGAGGTGCCGCGCAAGGCTACGCGCGGTGCGGGATACGAATTCATGTTGCACTCTTGGCTGTGTCTGGCGCCGCGGGGCGCGCCAGGATCGCCGAAAACCACAGGGCCAGCACGGCCCCTGGACCTACTGTCAGGCCGAAGGCCTTGAGCAGCGGCAGGCTCGACAGCGCCAGCAGGCCGAAGGCGGCCACCGTGGTCAGGTTGGCCAGCAGCAGCGACACCAGCGTATGCGGTGAAGCGCCCGCCACCTGGCTGCCTGCAGCGGGGCCGTTGAAGAATAGCGCGTAATTGGAGCCCACGGCCATCAGCAGCAGCAGGCCCACCAGGTGCAGCAGCGTCAGCGGCTGGCCGAGCGCTGCCAGCCCGCCCAGCACCACCAGCGCCGCCGCGGCCAGCGGCAGCACCGTGGCCACGACGCGCCGTGCCGAGCGCAGCGCCACGGCCAGCAGCACGATGATCGCCAGCAGGCCGGCCAGCGACAGCAGCAAGGCCTCGCGCAGGTAGCCGGTGTAGAGGCGGTCGGATTCGCCCTTGAGGTCGACGAACAGCGTGTCGGGAACGCCGGCCCGCGCCACCGCGGCCCGCACCGCGCCGGTGTCGACGCCGTCGGCCGCGCCGGTGCTTTGTTGGGCCGGTGCGCGCAGCGGCAGCGTGGCGCTCCAGCGCCCGTCGCGCTGCGCCAGCAACGCATCGACAGCCAGCGCCATGGAGGTGCCGCGCAAGTCCTCGCGCCGCAGCAGCGCACCGGTGCGCGCGGCCTCGGCCTGCGCCAGGAAAGGCGCGAACAGTGACGCGCGCACCGGCTGCGTGGCGATGGCGGCGCCCAGGCGCTGCGCCAGCTCGTCGGGCGGCGGCAGGCTGGCCTGGCGCTCGCGCTGGGTCGCCGCGCTGGGCAGGTAGCGCGCCGGGCTCTCGTAGCCGCCGATGAAATTCTGTGCCACCAGCGGGTCCAGTTCACGGGCCACGCGCTCCGCGCCCTGCAGCACGGATTCCTGGTCCGGCCCGGACAGCACCACCAGGTAGCGCACGTCGGGCGCGCCAAGATCCTCGCGCAACCTGGTATCGAGGGCCTGGTCGCTGGCCGACACCGGGCTCAGCGCCTGCAGCTCGCGGCCCCACAGCGTGCCGCGGTGCATGACCAGCACCGTGGCGGCTGCCACCACCAGCACGAGCACCAGCCAGCGCAGCCGGTGCGCGCGCGCCGCCAGCCACTGCAGCCGGCGGCCCAGCGGTGCCACGTCGCGCAGGTGCAGCGTGGCCGGCACCAGCTGCGGCAGCACGAAGCGCGTCACCAGCGCCGCGGTCGCCAGCCCGGCAATCGAATACAGCCCCAGCTGCGCCAGCCCCGGAAAGCCCGACAGCAGCAGCGAGGCAAAGCCGCAGACCGAGGTCAGCACGCCCAGGCGCACCGTCGGCCAGAAGCCGCCCAGCCAGGCGCGCTCGTCGCGCCGGCCGTCGCGCGTGTACTGCGCGGACTGCACGAACAGGTAGATCGAATAGTCGACCGCCTCGCCGATCAGCGTGGTGCCGAAGCCCAGCGTCAGTCCGTGCACCGAGCCGCCGAAGCCCAGGCTGACCGCGGCAATGCCCGCCAGCGCGCCGCTCAGTACCGGCACCAGCCCCAGCACCAGCAGCGGCACCGAGCGGTAGACCAGCAGCAGCAGCGTGACGATGATGGCCACGCCGATGGTCGACAGGCGCTCCACGTCATGGCGGATGGTGTCGCGTGCATTGACGGAGAACACGCCCGGCCCGGTCATCGCCAGCTGGTACTTGCCAGCGATCGCAGCCTTGGCAAACGCCTCGCGCACGGCCCCGATGGCTTGTGCCTGCGCATCCGTGTCAGACCCCGCGGCGGCGGTCTGCGCCAGCAGCACCGCGCGCTTGCCGTCGCGCGACGCCCAGGCGCCGGCGTGCATGGGCACGCGCTGCCCGGCATCCAGCTGTGCCAGCATCGCGGCCACTTCGCCGGTGGGATCACGCGGCAGCAGCGACTTGGTGAAGAGCCCGGCGGACGAGGCCAGCAGCTCGAACGATTCATTCAGCGCCTGCGCCAGGCCGCGTTCACTGAAGCGCTCGGGCGTGACCGCGGGGCTGAGCAGGTAGCGGTGCGCAAACACGTATTGGCGGTCTGCATCCTGGTTGACCGGCTCGCCGTTCTGGATCGCCGTGAAGCGCGGGTCGCCGCGCAGCTGTGCCGCCATGGCACGCGACACCGCGGCGCGGCCATCGGCATCGCCGCCTTCGATCCCGACCAGGACCAGGCGCGATACCAGCCCGTCGCGCAGCTGGTTCACCAGCAATTGCTGCTCGGCGCTGGGCAGGCGCGGCAGGAAGGCCGAGAGGTCGGCCGTGAAGGTGGTGCGGCTGATCACAGCCGCGCAGGCGAGCATGGCGAAGATCCACAGTGCCAGCGCAAGCCGGCGCATCGCTGGGCGCATCGTTGCGGGCGGCGCTGCGCTCATGGGCGGCCGGCAGGTCGGATCTTCATCACCGAGCGGTCGCCGTCGGCCTGCCGGATCTCGACGCGGTCAAGCACATCCAGGCTGCCGTCGATGCGCACCTGGCTGACCACCGCGGCCATGCGCGAGTCCGCCGGAGTCAGTGTCAGCGTCCAGCGGCTGGCACGGCCTTCCAGGCCGAGCTTGTAGTAGCGCTCAAGCGTCTGGCGGTTGCCTGCCAGCGTGCCGCGGATGCTTTCGATAAAGGCAGCCAGCTCGGGGTAGTTCTGCAGCGGCATGGTGTAGCGCTTGCCGTCGCGCTCGACCGTCAGCATGTCGCCGTCGAGCACCATGTTCTCGGCCTTGGGCGACAGTGTGCGCTTCTCCAGGTGGTCGGGCGCCGTGAACAGCAGCTCGCCGGACGACTGCACCGGCTTGTCGACTATCGCCAGGTACTTGGTCTCGGTGAACAGCACGCGCCCAGACTTGCGCTGCGCCAGGGTGGACATCAGCTGGTCGACGCCAAATGTGGCGGCGCCGGACGGCGTGGCCAGCGCAAGCATGGCGCCGGCCAGCAGCATCGACAGCAGGAAGCGGAAAGGGCGTCTGGAAAGGGGCATCAGGGGCTGCTCAGGGCTCGCGGGTCATGGCTCGTTGCCCGGCGGCGGCTGTTCAGACAGCGGCGGGCCGGCGTGCCAGAAATCGTAGAAGTTGAACCAGTTGTACGGGGCGCTGCGGCAGAATTGTTCCAGCAGGCGCACGTATTCGGCCAGCGCGGTTTGCACGGCTGCCTCGCGCTGGCCGCGTGCGGTTTCGGTGAAGTCGGCCAGCGGCACGAAGTGCACATCGTAGCGGTTGCCGCCGCGGTACAGGCCGGTGATGAAGAACACCGGCCGGCGCAGCATCGCCGCCATGCGTAGCGGGCCGGTCGGAAGGCCGGTCGGCGTGCCGAGGAAGCTGCACTGCTGCACCGGGTCGGTGGCGCGTTGCGACAGCGTGCGGTCGGCCAGCATGCCGATCATGTAGCCGCGGTCAAGGTAGTCGCGCACCCGCAGCATGGTGTCGAAGCGGCCCAGCGCGATCACGTCCTGGCGCATCGCCGGGTTGATCGACGTCAGCACGTCATTGAGCTTGTGCGCGTTTTCCTCGTACATGGTGATCGCGACTTCCATGTCCGGGTGCCGCCGCCCGAGCGCGCGCACCACCTCGAAGCTGCCCAGGTGCGCACCCAGCAGGATTGCGCCGCGGCCGCGCGCCATCGCGGCTTCCAGCTGTTCCTCTCCGTACAGGCGGATATCGAACAGGTCGAAGCGGCCGTTGAGCAGGTAGATGCGGTCATGGATGGTCGAGGCGAAGGTGAACACATGCCGGTAGCCATCGATCCAATTGGCATCGCGCCCGAGGGCGCGGCCCATGTAGGCGCGCGAGGCATGGCGTGCCGCCGGCGCGAACAGCATGAAGTACGCCGCAATCCCCCGCAGCACCACGCGCCCGACGGGGCGGCCGAGTGCCAGCGAGATCCACGTCATGACGCGCAGCAGCGTGATGCTGCCGCGCTCCTGGCGGCGCGACCATTCGGATTCCAGCGGCGGCTGCCGCCTCCACAGCCAGCTCAGCATGCCGATGCCCCCGCTTGCGTCGCGGCACCGCGCACCTGCAGCGTGCCGCTGGCGACATCGCGTCCGGCGCTGCGCAGCGTGAAGCGGATACTCACGCCGCCATCGGCCGCTGCGTCGGCCTGGTGGAGGATCTCAACGCGCTCGCCCGGGGTCACCGGGCTCAGGAACTTGATGGTGCCGGCCTCGGTCACGGCAAGGCGGCGGCCCATTGCAATGCCGAGTGCCAGCACCGCGTGGTCCAGCAGCACCACCCCCGGCACGATCGGATGGCCGGGAAAGTGGCCGGCGATGGCCGGGTGATCGGCGTCGATGACAAAGCCGGGCCTTGCCACGCTATCGCCGTGGTGCGCCCCGGCAAGCCTTGCGACCAGCGCAGCCAGGGCTTCACGCGGCAGCTTGCCGGCGGCATTGCGCGGCAGGCTGTCGGCAAAGAGCAGCGGGCGTGGCAGGAAGGCCGGGTCGATGCGCGCGCGCAGCGCCTGCTGCAACTGCGCCGGGGCGACGCCTGGCGCCACTGCCACGGCCACCAGCCGCACCACGTGGCCATGCGTGTCGCCTTCGTGCGCATCATCGGGCATGAAGAACGCACCGTCGCGCACGCCGTCGATGGCCGTGAGCTGGTGGTTCAGGTAAGCCAGCGAGGTGCGCTTGCCGGCGATATTCAGCATGTCGGCCTTGCGGCCATGAAGCAGGAAGTGGCCGGCATCCAGCGGCGCGATGGCGTCGCCCAGCGGCACCGGCTGCTCGATATGGCCGCCTTCGGCCCAGGTCTCGGCACCGCCGGCGCCCTGGCGTGCCTGCAGCCGCACGCCCGGCACCAGTGTCCAGGCATCGGCCTGCGCGGTGCGGCGCGTGGCGATCTGGCCGGTCTCGGTGCTGCCGTAGATCTCGCACAGCGCAGCGCCGAACAGGGTCTCGGTCTCGCCCGCCAGCTGGCGGCCAAGCGGGGCGGTCGCGCACAGCACCAGGTCTGCCGGCGGCATCGCCATGCCCGACTGCACCAGCGTGCGCAGGTGCACGGGCGAGCTGACCAGCGCACGCGGGGCCGGCACCGAGGCGAGGGCATCGCGCACGTCGGCAGGATAGAAGGCCGGGGCCGCCACCAGGGCCGCGCGGCCCTGCAGCACCAGCATGACCGTGGCCTCCAGCCCGAACATATGCTGCGGCGGCACCGTGCCGACCACGGTCCAGGCACGCCCGTCCAGCAGGCCGAGCCGCTGTGCCGCGGCCTGTGCGCACCGGGCCATCGCGCCCCAGGTCTTGCGGTGCGGCACCGGCGTGCCGGTCGAGCCTGACGTGAACACGTACGCCATGACCTGGGTCGCGGCAATCCGCGGGATCTCGACCGGCCCGTCCGTGGCCGCGCCGCGCAGGCCGTCGTGATAGTGGAAGGCGGGCATGGCGAAGGCCGCGTCAGGCTGGTCGTGCAGGCAGAAAGCGTCCGGGGCAAAGTCGGCCAGCTGGCGCACCATCTCCGGCGTATGCGATGGCGGCAGCAGGGTGGCCTTGCCCGCCAGCAGCGCGGCGCACAGGCCGACGGTGAAGTTGTAGCGGTCGGTGCAGGCGTTGAATACGTGCCTGCCTGCCGGCAGCGCATCGGCCAGGCTGGACGCATCTGCCAGGAACTGGCGCACGCTGACGGGCCGTCCGTGCGCCCAGGCGATGATGTCTTCGGGCGAGGCATGCGTGACGATCGGGAGCATGGTCATGGGACTGAGCCTGTGCCTGTTGCCAGTGTAGGGGCCGGTTTGCGGCGCGTCAGCGCGGCAAACCGGGCCGGCCCGCACGGGCAGCCATGACTGCGCGATAGCCATGCACCGCGTCCAGCAGGCCGCCGTGGGCCATGCCCGGGAACGCAACGCGGCGGCACACGGCTTCGCCCACGAACATCAGCGCGATCAGCAGCGGCGTGGCCAGGTTGGCGAAGCTGGACCAGGTCGCCACCGGCGCGAGCACGAACAGCAGCGTCGATACACCTACCATCGCGGCAAAGAACAGCGTCCAGGCCTGGGTCACGCGCAGCGTGTAGCGCAGGTGCGCGGGGGGCAGCTGGCCATGGATTGCCGTCGCGATCTGCGTGCACAATGGCGTGTGGCCGGGACGCAGGCTCAGCGCGAACATCACGCCCAGCGCGGCATTGGTGCCGGCGTGCTGCAGGAAATAGGTCCAGCCGAAATGCGCGGCCAACGGCATGCGCCAGATCCACAGGGCGGCGCAGGCGGCCAGCAAGGCGGCCATTGCGGGCAGGCGCCCCCAGGTGCGGAGGCAGGCAAGGAAGCCGATCAGCAGGAACGGCGCCGCCCCGAGCCATAGCGCGGCGACTTCGGCACCTGGCTGGTGTGCCGCATGGTGCAGGGCGGATTCGTAGGCGACAAAGGCGGCCACCGCTGCAATCCAGCCATGGCGCCGGCCTGCCGGCACGGCATCCTGCCGTACAGGCGTGGCTGGCGCGGCGGGCGTGGAGGGGCGGTCGAATTGCTGGCTCGATGGCATCTGCGAGGGTATATTGTGTGTAGCGTAAGTCGCTTAGTGCACGGCGTTGCCGGAAATGACGCCGCATGGTGCGCGAAGCGAACGCTTTATACCCCAAAAGACCGGCCCGACGTGGTGATGATTCCCAAAAGGCCTGCCTTTGTTGTTACTAAACTTCTCTCAACTGGCTGGGATTTGCCCCTTTTGATAGCATCGGTTGCCCTGCCATGCGGCCTGGACAACCTTGCCCGGACCCATGCCGCAGCGGCATTCCAGCCACCTAGCGACATGACCGAACTCGAAACCGAACTTGCCCGCCTGATCATCGACGAACTCGAAATTGCCGAGCTACGGCTGGAGGATATCAACGCCGCCACGCCGCTCTATGGCGAAGGCTTCGGGCTGGATTCCATCGATATCCTCGAGATCGCACTGCTGGTGTCGCGCAAGTACGGGGTCGAACTGCGTTCGGACAACCCCGACAACAAGACCATCTTCGCCTCGCTGGGCAGCCTGGCCAACTATCTGGCGGAACACCGTACGCGCTAGTTCGGCAGCCGCACCCAACCTTCCCCCCTTTCCAAAGCCAGGACCGGAGCACGACATGCCGCAGCAAGCCATGCCCGGGCCCGCACTGGTAGCCGGCGGCAGCGCCTGCCCGATGGGTGACGCCGAGCCGTCCGCCACGCACCTGGTGCTGATCCCCAGCTATAACCCCGGCGTGCGCCTGCATGAGGTGCTGCGCGCGGCGCGCGCCGCCTGGACACCGGTCTGGGTGGTCGTGGACGGCAGCACCGATGGCAGCGACCAGTGGCTGCTGGCGCAGGCAGCCACCGATCCCGGGCTGCGCGTCCTAATGCTGCCGCACAACCAGGGCAAGGGCACCGCGGTGCTGCATGGCATCGATTCCGCCGCCGCGGCCGGTTTCACGCATGTGCTGGTGATGGATTCGGACGGGCAGCACCCCGCGCACCTGATTGCGCAATTCATGGCGATATCACAGCGCAACCCGGGCGCCATGGTGCTGGGCCGGCCCGTCTTCGACGCCAGCGCGCCGCGCGAGCGGGTCTACTGGCGGCGCATGTCCAACTTCTGGGCGGATGTCGAGACGCTATGGGCGGGCATCGGGGATTCCCTGTACGGCTTTCGCGTCTACCCGATCGCGCCGCTGCGCGCCGTCATGCGCGAGAGCCGCTGGATGCGTCGCTTCGACTTCGACCCGGAAGTGGCGGTGCGGCTGTGCTGGCGCGGCGTGCGCCCCATCAATGCCGACGCCCCGGTGCGCTACTTCGGCCAGCGCGAGGGTGGGGTGTCGCACTTCCGCTATCTGCGCGACAACCTGCTGCTGACCGGCATGCACCTGCGGCTGCTGGCCGGCTTCGTGCTGCGGCTGCCTGTCCTGGTGTGGCAGCGGCTGCGGCGGGCGGCCGGCGACGCGTCGTGCCGGCCGAAAGCCTGAACCCGCAAAAGAAGCAGAAAGGCCGCACGAAGCGGCCTTTCTGCTTGTTGGGCCCAGGGGCCAGGGTTCGCTTACTTGCCCAGTTCGTGACCAATCACGCCGCCCACCACGGCACCGCCGATGGTCCCGGCGGCGCTGCCGTCAGTCAGCTCGTGTCCGGCCACGCCGCCGGCCACCGCGCCCGCCGCCGTACAGCCGGCCAGCGCCATGCTTGCGCTTACCAGTAGTGCACCTGCGAGTTTCCACATGATGGTCTCCTGCATCGTTGGCGGGCCAGTTGCAGGCAACCGGCCCCATGTGTCCAGCTTAGGCCCATGCCGGGCAGGGGCCTCTCCGAGACACGCCGATTGCGCTGTAGGAATCGGACGACGCAGGTGGCGCAGCGGTGGCGTCAGGCGTCGCCGGCGTGCTGGCGCAGGCGCTTGATCAGCGAAGAAGTGTCGGCGCGGCCGCAGCCCATCTGCTGCAGGTCGGCATAGAACTGGTCGACCAGCGCCGTCACCGGCAGGCCGGCGCCGTTGCGGCGCGCCTCGTCCAGGCACAGGCCCAGGTCCTTGCGCATCCAGTCCACCGCGAAGCCGAAGTCGAACTTGTTGTCGATCATGGTGGGGCCGCGGTTCTCGAGCTGCCATGAGCCGGCCGCGCCCTTGCTGATGACGTCCAGCACCAGGCGCATGTCCAGCCCGGCGCGCTCGCCAAAGGCGATGGCCTCGGACAGGCCCTGGATCAGCCCGGCGATGCTGATCTGGTTGACCATCTTGGCCAGTTGCCCGGCGCCGGATTCGCCGATGCGCGTGACGGCGCGTGCGTAGGCGGCAATGACCGGTTCGGCGCGCGCATAGGCGTCGGCATCGCCACCGCACATGATGGTCAGGATGCCTTTCTCCGCGCCGACTTCGCCGCCGGAGACCGGGCCGTCGACAAAGTGCAGGCCGTGCTCGCGCGCGGCGGCGTGGAGTTCGCGCGCCACGTTGGCGCTGGCGGTGGTGTGGTCCACGAAAATGCAGCCGCTGGGCGCGCTGAAGAAGGCGCCGTCATGCCCGGTCAGCACCGCGCGCAGGTCGTCGTCATTGCCCACGCAGGAGCAGACCACCTGCGCATCGCGCACGGCCTGTGCCGGCGTGGGAGCCGCTTTGCCGCCGAACTTCCCGACCCAGGCCTGCGCCTTGGCGGCGGTGCGGTTGTACACGGTGACCTCGTGCCCCTTGGTGGCGAGGTGGCCGGCCATGTGGAAGCCCATGACGCCCAGTCCGAGAAATGCGACACGCATGCTGCTGCTCCGTTGCTTGTATGTTTGGGATCGGTGAGGCGCGGCCCCGTTTGCGTGATGCCACGCCAGGGTCCTCCGCCGGCGGGACGGCTGGGCCGCCTCCGGCCCCAGAGTATACGGGGGCGCGGGGGCGGGGGACAGATACAGAGCCCGGCACGATGCTGCGTTACAGAATGCGGCTTCGGGCACATATAGTCATGACATCGTTAAATAAAAAATACCTATGAGATAGGTATTTGAAAATACCCATGTTGTTGCTAATATAGAAATACCTATCATATTGGTATTCCATCGGCACGATGAAGCAAGTCGTCTCCACTCCCTGGCAGCTTGGCCAGATCCTGCAGGCAGCGCGCAAGGCGGCCGGCCTGAACCAGACCGAGGCCGCCGCGCGGCTGAATGTCAGCCAGAGCCGGATGTCGCACATGGAGCTGAACCCCGACACCATCAGCGTCGACCAGTTGCTGGCGCTGGTCGGCGCGCTCGGGCTGGAATTGGTGGTTCAGGACCGGGCCACGGGGGCCGCCGAGGTGTCCGACGTGGCGTGGTAATCATGGCGGCACGCAGGTCACGTACGCCGGCGCTGTCGGTCTGGGCCAACGGGCAGCGCGTGGGCACCTGGCGCCAGCCGTCCGGTACCGGGATGGAACTGGAATACGACGAGGACTGGATCCGCTCTGAAGCCGGGCGGCCCCTGTCTCTGTCGCTCGGGTATGGCCTGGGCAACCGGCGCGTGGTGCGTGGGGATGCCGTGCGCAACTACTTCGACAACCTGTTGCCGGACAGCGAGGCCATCCGGCGCCGGTTGGCGCTGCGCTTCCAGACCGGCTCGGTGGAAGCCTTCGAGCTGCTCGCCGCCATCGGCCGCGATTGCGTGGGCGCGGTGCAGATCCTGGGCGAAGACGAAGCGCCTGCGGGCATCGACCGGATCGAAGGCGAACCGCTATCGGACGAGCAGATCGAGCGCTGGCTGGAGGATATCGTCGCCACCCCCGCGCTTGGGCGGCATGAGCACGACGACGACTTCCGCATCTCCATCGCCGGCGCGCAGGAGAAGACTGCGCTGCTGCGCCATGACGGCCAATGGCTGCGGCCGCATGGCGCCACCCCGACCACACATATTTTCAAGCTGCCACTGGGCCTGGTGGGAAACCGCAGGGCCGACCTGAGCACGTCGGTGGAAAACGAATGGCTGTGCCTGAAGATCCTTGCCGCCTATGGCTTGCCGGTGGCCGATTGCGAGATGCTGACGTTCGGCCGCCGCAAGGTGCTGAGCCTCACGCGTTTCGACCGCCAGCCTCATCCGTCAGGCAATTGGCTGCTGCGGCTGCTGCAGGAAGATTTCTGCCAGGTGTTCGGCCACAGCCCGCTGCAGAAATACGAGGCCGATGGCGGGCCCGGCATGATCGAGATCGCCACGGTGCTGCGCAACTCAGTGGCCCAGGCCGATGATCTGCAGACGCTGCTGGCCGCGCAGTTGCTGTTCTGGCTGCTGGCGGCACCGGACGGGCACGCCAAGAACTTCAGCATCCGCCTGCTGGCCGGCGGGCGCTACCGCATGACGCCGCTGTACGACGTGATGTCGATCTGGCCGGTGGTGGGCCAGGGCGCCAACCAGTTCTCCTGGCACAAGGCCAAGCTGGCCATGGCGGTCGCCGGCCGCAGCCGGCACTACGGCCTGCGCGATATCCAGCGCCGCCATTTCAATGCGATGGCACCGCGCTGTTTCCTGGGTGCCGATGCCGAGGCGCTGATCGGGCGCATCATCGCGCGGACCCCGGCGGTGATCGCCGAGGTCGGCGCAGCACTGCCCGCGGGTTTTCCGCAGAAGGTGGCGGACACGATACTGGAGGGTCTGCGGGCATCGGTGCAGCGGCTGGCAGAGATGCCGGCGCAGGTGGAGGGGTGAGCCCTGGAGAGGCTTTGCCGCCGGAGCTGACCGCCGCGCACAACACCACAAGGTCAGAACCCGCCTACGCCAGCTTCCGCCCTTGTCCTATCCCTTGCGCCTCGCGCCCTGCCTACATTGAAGCCAGGTTGCACCACCGCAAGGAGCCGACTCATGTCATTCGCGCTATACATTATCGGCCTGTTGGTCCTGGTTGCCGGCGTTGCCTGGGGCATGGAAACCGCTGGCCTCGCGCCCGTGTATATCGGTATTGCCTGCCTGATCGTGCTTGGCATCGGCATCATGGCGGCGGTCTCGCGTACCCGTACCAAGGATCCCTCCTGAGGGTTGCGGGCCTGGCGCCGTGCCGGGCCCGCCCTTGTTTTTCGTGACGCCGCGCAGCGGCGGGCGCACCAGGTTGGCTTGGAACCAGGCCGGCGTCGCCTGCGCGCCATGGCCAGCCAGCATCTACTAGTTCACCGGGCCGTCGTGTCCACCGTATCCTGGACGGGCGGACTCGCCAGCTGCGCGCGCACCGCCGCCGCCAGTTCGGCAGCCGCCGGCGACAGGCTGCGGTTGCGCGAGGTCACCAGCCCGATCGAGCGCTCGGTCACCGGCGCCGTCAGCAGGCGCTCGACAATGCCGGGCTGGCGCACCGTGCCGGCCGCGATCTCTGGCAGCGCGGCCACGCCGAAGCCGCATTCGACCATGGCCGCGATGGTGGCCAGGCGCTCGGCCTCGAATACCGGCTGGAAGCGGATGCGGTTCTGCAGGAAGGCCCATTCCGCGTACTGGCGCACGCTGCTCGGGTGCGTCATCGACACATGCGGCGCGCTGGCGGTATCGGCCCAGCGCAGCGGCCCGGGGCTGCGCGCGAGCGGGTGCGCCGACGGGATCAGCAGCACGAAGCGGTCCGACAGCAGCGGCTCATACTGCAGGTCAGCCTGTTGCGGATCGGCCGCGGTCAGCGCGAAATCCACGTCGCCGGCGCGCACCAGGTCGAAGGCCGGGCCGGAGAGGGTATCGAATACCTTCAGCGCCACTTCCGGGCGCGCCTGGTGGTAGGCCATCAGCACGCGCGGCAGCATGCGCGCCGCCAGCGAGGGCAGGGCCGCCACCGCGACCTGGCCGCGCTCGGCGCTGGCAATGCCGGTCACGGCGTCGATGGCGCCGCGGAACGCCGCCTGCAGCAGCGCGGCCTGCTGCATGAAGACCTGGCCGGCCGCGGTCAGGCGCACGTTGCGGGTGGTGCGGTCGAACAGGCGCACGCCGAGGGATTCCTCGATGCGCAGGATCTGCGTGGACAGGGCGGACTGCGACACGTGCAGCTGGCTGGCGGCCTGGCGGAAGTTGAGCGTGCGGCCAAGCACCAGCGTGGTTTCGATGTCGCGCATCGACAGGTTGATTTTCATCTGCGGCAGCGGGCCGGCGGCGTCCGCCGGCCGAATCACACGATCGATCTGATTTGTGGATCATTCTATCCATAGAATCGACTTCTTCAATCAAAGCAAGTTCTCTACACTGCCGGGATTCGTTGCCCCGCCATCAGGATTTGTAGCGATGGCGAGTGCGCGCCACGTCGCATCCCTGGGAGAACCTATGCCGAACCCGACCGCACCGGTCATCCTGAGCCGCCCCGGCGCCGCGCATGCGGTGGTGGTGGGCGGCGGCACCATGGGCGCCGATGTTGCCGTGGTGCTGACCCGCGCGCTGTGCCGTACCACCGTGGTCGAGCCCGATGCCGGCCGCGCCGGCGCCATGCCCGGGCGCGTGCGCGGCAACCTGGCCGCGATCGGCCGTGAACAAGGCGCGGAGCGCCTGGCGGTGGCCGCGACGCTGGATGCGGTGGACTGGTCCACCGTGGACCTGGTGATCGAGTGCATCCCGGAACAGCTGGACCTGAAGCAGGCACTCTTTGCCGAGCTGGTGCGGCGCGCGCGGCCCGATACGGTGCTGGCCAGCAACAGCTCCAGCTTCCCGATCAGCGCCATCGGCGCGGGACTCGACTCGCGTGCGCGCATGCTCGGCCTGCACTTCTTCATGCCGGCGCACCTGGTGCCGCTGGTGGAAGTGGTGATGGGCGATGACAGCGACGAGGCCTGTGCCGACGCGCTGATCGCCTTCATGCGCCGCTGCGCGATGGTGCCGGTCAAGGTGCGCAAGGACCTGCCGGGCTTTCTTGCCAACCGGCTGCAGCATGCGCTGTCGCGCGAGGCATTCAGCCTGATCGACCGCGGCATTGCCTCGCCCGAGGATGTCGATGCGGCGGTGCGCTTCGGCTTTGGCTTTCGCTTCCTGGCGGCCGGGCCGGTGCTGCAGCGTGACCACGCGGGCATCGACGTGCACGCGGCCGCCGGCGCCACCATGTACCCGACCTTCTGCAACGACGACCATCCGGCGCGCTGCCTGTCCGAGCGCGCCGCCGACGGCCGCCACGGCATGAAGCGCGGCGAAGGCTTCTACCAGTGGACCCCCGAAACCATTGCCGCCGAGCGCGCACGCTATGACAGCCTGCTGCGCGCCGGCCTGGCGCTGATCGCGCCTGAACTGCCCGAGATCGAGCCATGACCCGGACCCCTTCCCAAGCCCCCGTAGCGGCGGCCCGCGTGCCGCTGGCCGATGCGCCGCTGATCGTCACCGTGGCGCCCAACGGCGCCTACAAGCGCGCCAGCGACCATCCGGCGGTGCCGCTGACCGCCGCCGCACTGGCCGCTGAAGCGCGCGCCTGCCTGGATGCCGGCGCGGCCATGATGCACATGCATGTGCGCGATGCCGAAGGCCGCCACTCGCTCGACGTGCAGGCCTACCGCGACGCGCTGGCCGCGGTGAAGCAGGCCGTGGGCGAAGCGTTGCTGGTGCAGGTGACGAGCGAGGCCGCGGGCGTCTACCAGGCCGCGGAGCAGATGGCGATGGTGCGTGAGCTGCGGCCCGAAGCCGTTTCGGTGGGCCTGCGCGAAGTCGCCGTGCCGGACATCCCGGACAGCGAACTGGCGGCGTTCCTCGCCTGGCTGGCGCGTGAGCGCGTGATGACGCAGGTGATCCTGTATGACGTGGCTGATGTGCGGCGCTGGCAGTCGATGCGCGAGCGCGGCATGGTGCCGCCGGGCGCATGGTCGGTGCTGTACGTGCTGGGGCGCTATGCCGCCGGGCAGGTGTCGTCGCCGCACGACCTGCTGCCGTTCCTGCAGGCCGCGGGCGAGTCCGGCGACGCGTTGCCGTGGGCGATCTGCGCCTTCGGCCGCGAAGAGAATGCCTGCGTGACCGCGGCCGCCGCATTTGGCGGCCATGTGCGGGTGGGATTCGAGAACAACCTGCTGCTGCGCGACGGCAGCCGCGCACCCGGCAACCATGCGCTGGTGGCGCAGGCGGTGCAAGGCGGCCTGACGCTGGGCCGGCCGATTGCCGACGCCGCCGATGCGCGCCGCATCTACGGCGAGGTGCGCTGAGGCGCTGCCCGGCCGGCTACCGTCACGCGCCGTCGCTGAAGCTGTCGCGCGGGCCGTTGGGGTTATGCGCGCCGTCGGTAAAGGTGCTGCGCGGGCCCGTTGCGGCGTTCGCACCGTCCGTGAACGCGCTGCGGGTGCCGGTGGCGCTGTGCGCCCCGTCGCTGAACGGATCGGCACTGCGCGGTGCAGCCTGCGCAGTGCCGACCACGGCAGCAATAAGGGCGGTGGCCACAAAGACTTGCCTGAGTGCTTGCATGAGTCGCTTCTCCGTAAGGGTGCCGGCCCGAAATGGGCGGCGGTGAAGCAAGTCTAGGCAGCGCGTGCCCACACGAGCATGACCGGCACATGACATTGCTGTCACTCGGCAGCGGACGAGCGCGGCAAGCGCACGGCAATTGGCCGCGCGCCCACGACGGAAACGCAGCAGCGCCGGGCAAAGGCTGTAGAATCACGGCTATCCGACCGGCCTGCGGTTCCATCGCCGGTTTTTCATTGCCCGCGGAAATGCAGCGGGCCTCTCACGAGAGTCATGTCCGAGTCTGATTCAGCCAAACTCGCTGCGGTGGCGTGGATCCGCGAGCAAATGGACCGTCATGCCCTGACGTTCGACGATCTTGTCGCCGCCGGGTGCTTTGATCATGTTGCCATCGACGCCGGGCCTGAGCCGGCGCCTGACGCCGCGCCAGCCGTGGCCCAGCTTATCCCGCAGGCCGCCCCCAAGGCTGCCGCTGCGCGCCCGCTATACCGCAATGCGCTCGGCCAGAGCTGGGACGGGCAGGGCGAGTATCCGGACTGGCTGCAGCGGGCCGTGAACGCCGGGCAGTCGATCGAATTCTTCCGCGTCGAATAAAACGCGCAGGCTAAGACGCGCAGGCGGGACAATCCGCCGCGCCTTGCCGGCGCCAGGGGTATTCCGCAAAACGGAAGGGAAGCGATGTGGGCGCTGTGCCCGCTACGACGCGCTCAGCAGCGTGCGGGCAGCAGGCGTTCCAGCGGCTGGGTGCCGGTGAACACCGCCGGCGTGGCCATTGGCGCCGCGTGCGCCCAATGCACCAGCACCTCCGCAGGCAGTTCGCGCAGCACGCCGGACGCGGCCGATGGCTGCGTCTCCAGCGGCGTGGCGCCGTGGTCGGTCGCCTGCGGCGCATCGGCATCGTGCAGCTGCAGCGGATGGCCGCTGCCGGAAGGCTCGGCCATCACCTGGACCGCGCTGCCGCGGCAGGTGCCCGGGCCGGTGCCGTCCAGTGCCGCTTCCGCCTCCATTTTTGCGGCCGCATGCCGTTCCGGCAGCGACAGCCCGGCTGCCTGTACCGCGCTGCATACCGTGGCCGTTGCCGCCGCAGCGCCGGAGACGGGCAGCGCAAGCATGGCGAGGGACAGCAGCAGGCAATTCGGCAGGCGTTTCATCGGCGGGGGGCGGGCAGAATGGGGGAAAGGGTGGCGCAAACCGGCACGACGCCGGTGATGATCGCGCATTTTACCGGGGTTTTCGCCTGCATTGCCCTGGCATGGCGATGACATTTGTGAAATCTTTGCCCATTGGCGCTCATCCTCGGCTAGCGTTACGCCATGGCGGCGCTGGTGCCGCCCGGAAAGTGATCGAATCATGCGTATCCTGATTGTCGAGGACGAACCCAAGGCGGGCGACTACCTGCACAAGGGCCTGACCGAATCCGGCTTCGTGGTGGACCTGGCGCGCGACGGCGCGGACGGCCTGGCCCATGCGCGCGAGCATCCCTATGACCTGATCGTGCTGGACGTGATGCTGCCCGGCCTGGATGGCTGGCAGGTGCTGCGCGAGCTGCGCCGCGAGCGCGATACCCCGGTGCTGTTCCTGACCGCGCGCGACGAGCTGTCCGACCGCCTCAAGGGGCTGGAGCTCGGCGCCGACGACTATATGGTCAAGCCCTTTGCCTTTGCCGAGCTGGTGCTGCGCATCCGCACCATCCTGCGGCGCGGCCCGCTGCGCGAGAGCGAGTTCATCGAAGTGGCCGACCTGCAGATCGACGCCATCCGCCGCCGCGTGGTGCGCGCCGGCCAGAAGATCGACCTGACCTCCAAGGAGTTCGCACTGCTGTACCTGCTCGCGCGCCGGCGCGGCGAGGTGCTGTCGCGCTCGCTGATCGCCTCGCAGGTGTGGGACGTCAACTTCGACAGCAATACCAATGTGGTCGATGTCTCGATCCGGCGCCTGCGCGCCAAGGTCGACGATCCCTTCCCGCATAAGCTGATCCACACGCGGCGCGGCATGGGCTACGTGCTGGACGACAGCGAGGACCGGGACCAGGACGCATGATGCGGCTGCCGTCTTCGCTTACCACGCGGCTGGCGCTGGCGTACGGGCTGGCCACGGCGGTGATTCTCGCCAGCGTGGCGGCCTACCTGTCCGGGGCGCTGTCGGCGCAGCTGGAGGGGCGCGATGAAAGCGAGCTGGTCGGCGAGGTGCTGCTGGTGCGCCACCTGCTGCGCGAGGTGCGCAGCGAGGCCGAGATACGCGCCGATACCCACCGTTTTGCCGATATTGCGATGGGCCACGAGGGGCTGATCCTGGTGGTGCGCTCACGCCAGGGCGAGCCGCTGGTCACGCTCAATCCGCGCAATGAATCGGTGCCGCCGCTGCGCGTGCTGCCCGCCACCACGCAGCCAGAGAAGAGCATGTTGCAGACCTGGTACCCCAAGAATGGCGTGCCCTCGCGCGGCATTGCGGCGTTGGGCCAGCTGGGGGATTCGGACAAGGCCGTGGAGATCGTGGTGCTGCGCGATGCCGGCTACCGCGTGGCGCTGATCCGCGACTACCGCCACCAGGTGCTGTGGGCCACGCTGTGCGGCGCTGCCGTGGCGGCGGGCCTGGGCTTCGTGCTGGCGCGGCGCGGGCTGCGGCCGCTGCGGCGCATGGCCGCCGATGCCGCCGCGGTCACCACCAGTCGCCTTGCCACGCGGCTTGACGTGGGCAGCGCGCCGGCCGAGCTGCGCGAGCTGGCGGCGGCCCTCAACGACATGCTGGCGCGGCTGCAGGACAGTTTCTCGCGGCTGTCCGAGTTCTCGGCGGACCTGGCGCATGATTTCCGCACGCCGATCAGCAACCTGATCGGCCAGACCCAGGTCACGCTGGCGCAGAGCCGCGGCGTGGCCGAGTATGAGGCGCTGCTCGAATCCAACCTGGAAGAGTACGAGCGCCTGGCGCGCATGATCGAGAACATGCTGTTCCTGGCGCGCGCCGACCATGCGCAGGTGGCGCTGGGCATCCGCACGCTGGACGCGCGCGAAGAACTGGACAAGATGGCCGAGTACTTCGAGGCCGTGGCCGCCGACCGCGAGGTCGCGCTGACGGTGACCGGTACGGCAATGGTGCAGGCCGACCAGACGCTGCTGCGCCGCGCGGTCACCAACCTGCTCGACAATGCGCTGCGCCATGCGCCGGCGGGCAGCACGGTGCGGCTCGACGTGGAGCGCGCCCCGGCCCCGGTCAGCGGCACGGCCTGCATCCGCGTGACCAATGCCGGGCCGGCGATCCCGCCCGAGACCTTGCCGCATATCTTCGGGCGCTTCTACCGGGCCGATCCGTCGCGCCGCAACTCGGCGGCGTCGACCGGGCTGGGGCTGGCCATCGTCGACACCATCATGCGGCTGCATGGCGGCAGCGTGACGGTGCGCAGCGTTGAAGGCGAAACGATTTTCTCGCTGCAATTTCCCGCCGAGGCATTGGCCACTGCCGCTCCGCCCGCGCCGGCCCCCGCCGCGGTCTCCTGAATCCGGCTGGGCGCTTGCACCGGACCGGCACGCGCGCATAATGGCGCGCGGGCGAACAGCCAATGCCATGCAGCCCGATCGACCATTCACAAGGAGAGCGATATGCAGGTGCAACCCTATCTGGATTTTGGCGGCCGTTTCGATGAGGCCGTGGCCTTCTACGGCAAGGTGCTGGGCGCGCAGGTCACGTTCGCGATGCGCTACAAGGATGCCCCGCCTAGCCCCGGCATGGAGGTTCCCGATGACTGGAAGGACAAGGTGATGCACGCCAATATCCAGTTCGGCGAGAACCAGGTGATGGCGTCCGACGGCCGGCGCGGGGAGCGCCCGGCGTTCAGCGGCTTCAGCCTGTCGGTGGGGGCGGTCAGCAAGGACGAGGGCCAGCGCATCTTCGACGGCCTGAGCGAAGACGGCCAGGTGGTGGTGCCGTACCAGAAGACCTTCTGGGCCGAAGGCTTCGGCATGCTGGTGGACCGCTTCGGCATGTCCTGGATGGTCAACTGCGAGCACTGACGTGCCGCTGCGGCATGGTGCGCAGTCGCTGCCATGCCGCTTGACTCTGTAGTCGCTACAGGGTCTTCAATGTCATCAGGTTAAACCAGCGGGAACAACAAGATATGGCTCGCACGTCACCTGAGGACGCACTCCCTCAAGATCACGCTGCCCACGCGCATGATGGCGCCGCCCACCGGCATGGCGGGCATGATCACGACCATCACCACGACCACGATCATGACCATCATGGCCATGCCGAGGCCCGGCAGGCACCGGCGGCTTCCGCCTGCTGCGGCGGCGGCTGCTCGTCCACGGTTGCGCTGACGCCCGCCGCACCGGTCGACATCCCCGCCGGCGCGCAGACCGCTGCGTGGCGCATCGACGCGATGGACTGCCCGACCGAGGAAACGCTGATCCGCAACAAGCTGGGCGGCATGGCCGGCGTGGCGGCGCTGGAGTTCAACCTGATCCAGCGGGTGCTGACGGTGCATCACACCTTGCCGTCGGCGGAGCCGGTGGCCAGGGCGATCGAGAGCCTGGGCATGCAGCCGGTGCCGCTGAGCACCGAGGCCGCGCAGCAAGTCTTGCCGCAAACCACGGCAAGCAAGCCCTGGTGGCCGCTGGCGCTGGCCGGCGTGGCCGCCTTGGGTGCCGAAGCGACGGAGTGGCTGGGCCTGGGCTTGCCGTGGCTGCCCGCCGTGCTGGCGCTGGCGGCGGTGGCGCTGGGCGGGCTGACCACCTACCGCAAGGGCTGGATCGCGCTGCGCAATGGCAACCTGAACATCAATGCGCTGATGAGCATTGCCGTCACCGGCGCACTGCTGTTGCGCCAGTGGCCGGAAGCGGCCATGGTGATGGTGCTGTTCGCACTGGCCGAGCGCATCGAGGCAGCCTCGCTGGACCGGGCGCGCAATGCGATCCGCGGCTTGATGGCGATGGCGCCGGAACAGGCCACGGTGCAGCGCGCCGATGGCAGCTGGGAGACCGTGCCTGCCGCCGGCGTCGCCGTGGGCGCGCTGGTGCGGCTGCGGCCGGGCGAGCGCGTCGCGCTCGACGGCAAGGTCGTGCGCGGCCAGTCGGCGCTGGACCAGGCGCCCATCACCGGCGAAAGCGTGCCGGTCGACAAGGCCGAGGGCGATGCGCTGTTCGCCGGCTCGATCAACCAGTCCGGCGAGCTGGAGTACACCGTGACGGCGCCCGCCAGCGATTCCACGCTGGCCCGCATCATCCACGCGGTCGAGGCTGCGCAGGGCAGCCGTGCGCCCACGCAGCGCTTTGTCGACCAGTTCGCGCGCATCTACACGCCCACGGTGTTCGCGCTTGCGCTGGCGGTTGCGGTGGTGCCGCCGCTGGTCATGGGCGGCGCCTGGGTCGACTGGATCTACAAGGCGCTGGTGCTGCTGGTGATCGCCTGCCCCTGCGCGCTGGTAATCTCCACGCCGGTGACCATCGTCAGCGGGCTGGCCGCGGCCGCGCGCCGCGGCATCCTGGTCAAGGGCGGGGTGTACCTGGAGCAGGGCCGGCACCTGGCCTGGGTGGCGCTGGACAAGACCGGCACGATCACGCACGGCAAGCCCGCGCAGACCAACCATGCGCTGCTGGCCGAGGACGCGCCGCAGGCGCGCGCCATTGCCGCCAGCCTGGCGGCGCGCTCGGACCACCCGGTTTCGCGCGCGGTGGCCACGGCGGCCGCGGCCGACGGGATCGGCACGCTGCCGGTGGACGACTTCGAGGCGCTGGCGGGGCGCGGCACGCGCGGCAAGGTGCAGGGCGTGGCGTACTGCCTGGGCAACCATCGCCTGGTGCATGAGATGGGCGCCTGCTCGCCGGCGCTGGAGGCGCGGCTCGAAGCGCTTGAGCGCGAGGGCAAGACCGTGGTGCTGCTGGCGCGCGTCGACGGCCACGGCGCCGCCACGGCGCTGGCGCTGTTCGCGGTGGCGGATACCGTGCGCGACACCAGCCGGCAGGCGATTGCCGAACTGCATGAACTGGGCGTCAGGACGCTGATGCTGTCGGGCGACAATCCACACACGGCGCAAGCCATTGCGGCGCAGGTCGGCATCGATGAGGCGCGCGGCAACCAGTTGCCGCAGGACAAGGCCGACGGCATCGCGGCGCTTGCCGGCGCCGCCCACGCGCGCGGCGGCCGCATCGGCATGGTGGGCGACGGCATCAACGACGCGCCGGCGCTGGCGCGTGCCGATATCGGCTTCGCCATGGGCGCAGCCGGCACCGACACCGCAATCGAGACCGCCGACGTGGCGCTGATGGACGATGACCTGCGCAAGATCCCGGCCTTTGTGCGCCTGTCGCGCCGCACCTCAGGCATCCTCACGCAGAACATCGCGCTGGCGCTCGGCATCAAGGCCGTGTTCCTGGTGCTGACGGTGCTGGGGATGGGGACGATGTGGATGGCGGTGTTCGCCGATATGGGCGCGAGCCTGCTGGTGGTGTTCAACGGGCTGCGCGTGGGGGCGGAGCGGCGCGGCTAGCGCTTGCCGGCAAACGAGAAGTCACGCGGTCAGCCCTGCGGCTGCACGATCAACTCCCCGCTGCGCCCCGGGATCTCTCCCCACGTTACCGGCAACTCCGGCAATCCCTGCCGATTCAGCCCGCGATACCACGTCGCCATCGACACCAGCTCGTGCCCCTGCGCACGCCATCCGGCCAGCAGCCGCTCGAACACCGGCGCCAGCTTGCCGCCTTCCAGCTCGGTATGCAGCGTGAAGACATGGTCGCGCGTGCCTTCGGTCAGCTTCAGCAGCGCGGTGTGGACGTTGTCTTCGGTCAGGTCGTCGGTGCCGATCAGTTCATCCAGCGTGGGCAGCGTGGTCGGCATCTGCACGTGCCGGCAGGGCACGCCGTCGATCGTCGGAACATATGGCGCGGTGCCGCGTCCATCCGACGCGTACGCCAAGCCCCAGTCATCGATCTGGCGGAACGCATCCTCGTTCATCTGCCAGCCGGCTGCGCCGTGCGTGGCCGGCGCTTCGCCGAAGATCTCGGTGTAGCGCGCGAACGCCTGCTGCATCTGCCGGCGCGTCCAGGCAGCATCGCGCTCGCGCACGTTGTCCTGCCAGTAGACGTGGTCCCAGGTGTGGATGCCACACTCATGGCCGGCAGCGCGCGCCGCGCGCATCTCGGCGGCGCCCTTGCGGCCGATGTCCGGCCCCGGCAGCAGCACGCCATACATCAGCGTGCGCAGGCCATAGTTGGACACCACCGAGGTGCGCGACACCTTCTTCAGGAAGCCGGGCCGGAATACGCGCCGCAGCGCCCAGCCGGTATGGTCGGGGCCGAGGCTGAACAGGAAGGTTGCCTGCGCTTGCGCAGCCGCCAGCATCGACAGCAGCTTCGGCACGCCTTCGCGCGTGCCGCGCAGCGTGTCGACGTCGACCTTCAGGGCAATGCGTGCCATTTGCGTTGCGCGCTCAGTTGGCCGAATCGACCAGCGTGCGGGCCTCGACCACCTTGCCGCGGTACGCCTCGAAGATGCGGCGCAGCGCCGCTTCCATGCTGATCCCGGGCTTCCAGCCCAGCTCTTCGATGGTGTTGTCGATCCTGGGCACGCGATGCTGCACGTCCTGGTAGCCCTTGCCGTAGAAGTCGCCCGAGGAGGTCTCGATGATCTGCGTCTTGCGCGCTTCCTCCGCGTATTCCGGATAGTCCGCCGCCATCTTCAGCATCATTTCGGCCAGTTCGCGCACCGAGTGGATATTGCCCGGGTTGCCGATGTTGTAGATCTTGCCGCTGGCCACGCCGTTTGGATTCTCGATGATGCGCATCAGCGCGTCGATGCCGTCGGCGATATCGGCAAAGGCGCGCTGCTGGGCGCCGCCGTCGACCAGCTTGATCGGCTCGCCGCGCACGATATGGCCGAGGAACTGCGTCACCACGCGCGACGAGCCTTCCTTCGATTCGAAGATCGAATCCAGCCCCGCGCCGATCCAGTTGAATGGACGGAACAGGGTGTAGTTCAGGCCTTGCTCCATGCCGTAGGCGTGGATCACGCGGTCCATCAGCTGCTTGGAGCAGGCATAGATCCAGCGCGGCTTGTTGATCGGGCCGTAGACCAGCGGCGAGGCCTCGGGGTCGAACTCTTCATCGCTGCACATGCCGTAGACCTCGGAGGTCGACGGGAACACCAGGTGCTTGCCGTACTTGACCGCGGCGCGCACGATCGGCAGGTTGGCCTCGAAGTCCAGCTCGAACACGCGCAGCGGCTGGCGCACGTAGGTGGCCGGGGTGGCGATGGCCACCAGCGGCAGCACCACGTCGCACTTGCGGATGTTGTACTCGATCCACTCCTTGTTGATGGTGATGTCACCCTCGAAGAAGTGCATGCGCGGGTGGTCGACGAGGTCGCCGAGACGGTCCGACGACATGTCCATGCCGTAGACCTCCCACGGCGTGGTTTCCAGGATGCGGCGCGTCAGGTGATGGCCGATAAAGCCGTTGACGCCGAGGATCAGTACTTTCTTGCCTTGCATTGGATTTGACGAATGGCAGGGGAAATCGGGAGGCGCCGGCGCGGCTAGCGCGCGCCGGCGAGGGGGAAGTTGGCGACGGCCACGCGCCGCCAGTCGCGCGCGACGACATGCATCGGCACGCGCGCGCTCAGTTCAGAGAAGGCCTGCGGCGAGAGCAGCGCGATGGCACGCGGGCCATGCTGCCAGGCATCGACGAAGGCATCGAGGGTCGGCAGCCACTTCTGCGGCTCCTGTCCGGCGCCGAACGCGAGCTCGTCGGCCTGCGCCACCATGGTGAGCGGATGGCGCAGGTAGAAGGGCAGGGTATGGTCGAGCATGCCGACGCCGTAGAGCGGCATGCCGGGGCGCAGCACGCGTTCGATCGGCGCCACCATGTCGATGCCCGAGGCGGAGCGGCCGATCGCTTCATGGCCCAGCAATGCGGTGGAGAACGCCAGCAGCATGCCGAATGCATAGGCCGTGATGCTGGCCAGGCGGCCATGCCGCCGCAGCAGCCACAGCCCGATGGCGGCGCTGATAATCACCAGCGCGAATGCCAGCGCCACCCATGCGGCATACGCGCGGTACAGCGCGTTGGGGGTGTTGTTGGAATCCAGCGTGGCCACGACCGGGCTTGCCAGCAGGCCGATCGCGCCCACCGCCAGCATGGCGCACAGCTGCCTGCGCCAGGGTTGGTCACCGGTCCGCGCCAGCGCTGCGCCCGCCAGGATCGCCAGTGCGGGAAACAGCGGCAGGATGTAGCCGGGCAGCTTCGAGCCCGACAGGCTGAAGAACACGAAGATCGACACCGCCCACAGCCCTGCCATCAGCGCAGGCTGGAACGGCCTGGACCCACCCGCGGCAACCACGCCGGTACGCTGCCCGACCGCGCGGACCATGCCGGGAACCAGCCCGAGCCACGGCAGGAAGCCGCCCACCAGCAGCGGCACGAAGTACCACAGCCCGCCCTTGCGCGCATGCACGGTCGAGGTGTATCGCTGCCAGTGCTCGTGGATAAAGAAAAAGCGCAGGAATTCCGGATTGCGCCGCGCCACCAGCCAGTACCAAGGCATCGCCACCAGCAGCATCAGGGCGATGCCGGCCGGTGCATGCAGGCGGCGCCACCGTGCGAGGTCGCGCGTCACGCAGGTGTACACCACCAGCACCAGTCCCGGCAGCGCCAGCCCGACCAGCCCCTTGGTCAGCACCGCCACGCCCATGGCCGCCCAGCACGCCAGCATCCAGCCGCGGCGTGCCGGCGCCGTGGCGTGCGGATGCTGGGCCAGCAGCATGCACGCGAGCACGCAGGCCATGCTGCCGGACAGCGTCATGTCCAGCGTATTGAAGTGCGCGGCGAGGTTCCACATGGGCGCGCTTGCCAGCACTAGTCCGGCCAGCAAGCCCGCACGCGCGCCGAACCAGCGCGCGGCGGCCAGCATCGATATTCCCAGCCCGGCGATGCCGGCCAGCGCCACGCACAGCCGCGCCTGCCAGTCGCCGATGCCGAACAGCGCGTACGACACCGCCGTGGCCCACATATGGAACGGCGGCTTCTCGAAGTACTTCAGCCCGTTGTAGCGGATCGTGACCCAGTCGCCCGTGCTCAGCATCTCGCGGGCGATCTCGGCATAGCGGCCCTCGTCGGGCCCGAGCAGGTGGCGCACGCCCAGCGTGCCGAACCAAAGCAGCGCGAACGCCAGCACCACCAGCCCGAGCGTCACCGCGGGCACGCCCGCCAGCCGCGTGGCATGCCACGGCGCGGCGGGCCGGGCGCTGATGAGCCCAGGCTCGGCGGCGAGGCGGTCGGAACGGTGCATGATGCGCAAACGGCTCGGCGTGAAAGGGAAGGGTGGGTGGTGGCGCGCGTGGCGGCGTGCAGGCGCTCGGCGGCAAGGCCATGTCCACGCTGACGGCCCGCGCCGCGTTGAACAGCGGGGCGCCAGCAAAGTGAGCGCAGGATAGTTCGCGAACCTTAATGGCACATTAAGGCGGGGCGCACACAATACCGTGATACGTCCGGGTCACCCGAGAAAATGAGAATCCTTATTGTTGAAGACGACCCGATGCTGGGTGACGGGCTGCGGCGCGGCCTGCAGCTGCTCGACTATGCGGTCGACTGGTTCAGCACCGGCACCGAAGCCGACCATGCGCTCGGCGTGGTCCACTACGATGCCGTGGTGCTGGACCTGGGCCTGCCAGGGGAAGACGGCATGTCGCTGCTCGCGCGCTGGCGTGCGCGCGGCAGCCGCATCCCGGTGATCGTGCTGACCGCGCGCGATGCGATCGACAGCCGCATCGGCGGCCTTGACGCCGGTGCCGACGACTACCTGGTCAAGCCGATCGCGCTCGATGAGCTGGCGGCCCGGCTGCGTGCCGTGACCCGCCGCGCCGCGGGCCTGTCGTCTCCAGTGTGGAAGCACGGCGCGCTGGAATTCCATCCGGCCGCGCGCCAGGCGTACTGGCAGGGCAAGCCCCTGGAGCTGACCAGCCGCGAAGCCATGCTGCTGGAGCTGCTGCTGGCGCACCCCAACCGGCTGCTGACGCGCGACTTCCTGCGCGACAAGCTCTATGACTGGCAGGGCGGCGTTGAAAGCAACGCGCTGGAAGTCCATATCCACCACCTGCGCCGCAAGATCCATCCGAAGATCGTGCGCACCTTCCGCGGCGCCGGCTACACGCTGGGCGCGGCCGAGGATTGCACATGACGTTGCAGCGCCGGCTCATCCTTGCGGTGCTGATCGCCGCGCCGGTGGTGTGGCTGCTGACCATCGGCATGACCTACGTGCGCGCCCGGCACGAGATCAATGAACTCTATGACACCGACATGGTGCGCATGGCGCTGCAGATGCATTCGGTGGTGCCGCTGGTGGATGTCGCCGCGGCGCCGTCGCGCACCCGGCTGCCAGAGCTGGTCGAGGGCGACCAGGGCGATGCGGGCCTGGGCGATCTCGCCATCGCCGCCTGGCTGCCGGACGGCAAGCCCTTGCATATCGATCCCGAGGGCGACCTGCTGCCGCGTGCGCCAGGAGTGAAGGGCTTTACCGACGTCACCATCGACAAGCAGTCCTGGCGGCTTTACTACCTCGATGATCCCGACACGGGCTGGCGCGTCTGCGTGGGCCAGCAACTGGCCGAGCGCAATGAGCTGATCCTGTCCTATATCGCCGCGCAGGTGCTGCCGTGGGCCGCAGGCCTGCCGGTGCTGATCGGCCTGTTGATCTGGTTCATGCGGCGCGCGATGGCGCCGGTGCGCGCGTTGTCGACCGATATTGAAGGCCGCGCCCCCCAAGACCGCCGGCCGCTCAGCCTGCAGGCAGTGCCGGGCGAACTGGTGCCGCTGGTGCACGCCATGAACCGCCTGCTGGCGCGCGTGTCGGATTCGATCGAGCATGAACGGCGCCTCACCGCCGATGCTGCCCATGAGATGCGCACGCCGTTGGCCGCGCTGAAGGCGCAGTGGGAAATCGCCGAGCGTTCGGCCGATGACGCCGAGCGCGCGCAGGCACGCGCCAACGTGGCCACCGGCATCGACCGCATCAGCCGGCTGGTGTCGCAGCTGCTGACGCTGAGCCGGCTGGAAGATGCTGCCGGCCTGCCGTCACGCCAGCCGGTCAACTGGATCCCGGTGGCGCAGCAGGCGCTGTCGGACTGCCTGGCTCTGGCGCAGCGGAAGCAGGTCGACGTCGAGCTGGAGTGGCCCCCGGAAGGGCAGGCGCCATTGCCGGTGGCGGGTGACGCCAACCTGCTGTCGCTGCTGCTGCGCAACCTGCTCGACAACGCCATCCGCTACAGCCCGCCGGGCGCGCTGGTGACCATCGATTTCCGGCCCGACAGCGTCACGGTGCTCGACCAGGGCCCGGGCGTCGCGCCTGACGTGCTGGCGCGGCTGGGCGATCGCTTCTTCCGTGGCGGATCGGGGCAGCGCGAGCAGGGCCACGGCCTCGGCATTTCGATCGCGCAGCGCGTGGCGCGGCTGCATGGGCTGGAGATTGCGTTCGCCAACCGCACCGATGGCGCCGGCAAGGGCCTGGCCGTTCGGATCGCGCACGGCGGCTGAAAACGACGACGCCCCGCACGGTCGCCCGTGCGGGGCGTCATGCCATCGGCTTGCGGGCTAGCGCTTGAGCTTGGCGAAGGCCGCGGCCATGGCGCCGGCCGGTTCCGCCTCGCGGCGGCCGCCGTTGAAGCCCTTGCCGCCGCCGTTGCGTTGGCCGCCGCGGTCACCACGGTCGCCGCCGGCACGCGCCGCGGCCTGGCCTGGCTCGTCGTCCAGGCGCATCGACAGGCCGATGCGGTTGCGCTTGACGTCGACCTCCATCACCTTGACCTTGACGATCTGGCCGGCCTTGACCACCTCATGCGCGTCCTTGACGAACTTGCTGGACAGTGCCGAGATGTGGACCAGGCCGTCCTGGTGCACGCCGATATCGACAAAGGCGCCGAAGGCCGCCACGTTGGTGACCACGCCTTCCAGCACCATGCCGGGCTGCAGGTCCTTCACGTCTTCCACGCCTTCCTGGAAGGTTGCGGTCTTGAACTCGGGGCGCGGATCGCGGCCCGGCTTTTCCAGCTCGGACAGGATGTCGCGCACGGTCGGCAGGCCGAAGGAGTCGTCGGTGAACTGCGTCGGCGACAGGCCGCGCAGCGCGTCGCGGTTGCCCATCACGTCGCGCAGGCCCTTCTTGACGTGTTCCAGGATGCGCTGCACCACCGGATACGCTTCCGGGTGCACCGAGGAGCGGTCCAGCGGATTGTCGCCGTCGTTGATGCGCAGGAAGCCGGCGGCCTGCTCGAAGGTCTTGTCGCCCAGGCGCGGCACCTTTTTCAGCGCATCGCGGTTGGGGAAGGCGCCATTGGCGTCGCGGAACTCGACGATATTGCGCGCCAGCACCGTGTTCAGGCCCGACACGCGCGCCAGCAGCGGCGCCGAGGCGGTGTTGACGTCCACGCCCACGGCGTTGACGCAGTCTTCGACCACGGCGTCCAGCGCCCGCGCCAGCTCGCGCTGGTTGACGTCATGCTGGTACTGGCCCACGCCGATCGACTTGGGATCGATCTTGACCAGTTCGGCCAGCGGATCCTGCAGCCGGCGGGCGATCGACACCGCGCCGCGCAGCGACACGTCCAGGTCCGGGAATTCCTTGGCGGCCAGTTCCGACGCCGAATACACCGAAGCGCCGGCCTCGCTGACCACGATCTTGGTCAGCTTCAGCTCGGGCATCTGCTTCATCAGGTCCTGCACCAGCTTGTCGGTTTCGCGGCTGGCGGTGCCGTTGCCGATCGACACCAGCGCCACATTGTGCTGCGTTGCCAGGCGCGCCAGCGTGGCGAGCGAGCCGTTCCAGTCGCGGCGCGGCTCGTGCGGGTAGATGGTGGCGGTGTCCAGCAGCTTGCCGGTGCTGTCCACCACGGCGATCTTGCAGCCGGTGCGGATGCCCGGGTCGACGCCCATCACCGACTTGGGCCCGGCCGGCGCGGCCAGCAGCAGCTCATGCAGGTTGCGGCCGAACACCTTGATGGCTTCGTTCTCCGCGGTTTCGCGCAGCTGTGTCAGCAGTTCGGTTTCCAGGTGGGGCTGCACCTTGACGCGCCAGCACCAGCGGCATACGTCGCCCAGCCACTTGTCGGCCGGGCGGCCCAACTGCTGGATGCCGACATGGCGCGCGATCATGCCTTCGCACGGGTGCGGCACCATCGCGTCCTGTTCCTCGCCCAGGCCCAGCTTGACCATCAGCACGCCCGCGTTGCGGCCGCGGAACAGCGCCAGCGCGCGGTGCGACGGCACCGTGCGGATGGTCTCGCTGTAGGCGTAGTAGTCGCGGAACTTCTCTTCCTCGGCGGTTTCCTTGCCTTCCATCACGGTGGAGGACACCACGCCGTTGGTCCACAGGTGCTCGCGCAGCTTGCCCAGCAGTTCCGCAGTCTCGCCGAACTGCTCGGACAGGATGTCGCGCGCGCCGTCCAGCGCGGCCTTGACGTCAGGCACGCCGCCGTCGGCGGTCGGGTTGCCGTTGACGTACCTGGCGGCCTCGGCCTGCGGATCCAGCGTGGGATCGGCCAGCAGTGCCAGCGCCAGCGGCTCCAGCCCGCATTCGCGCGCGATCTGGGCGCGGGTGCGGCGCTTGGGCTTGTAGGGAAGGTAGAGGTCTTCGAGCGCCTGCTTGGTTTCGGCGGCCTCGATGGCGGCCTGCAGCTCGGGCGTCAGCTTGCCTTGCTCCTGGATCGACGCGAGGATGGCAGCGCGGCGGTCTTCCATGTCGCGCAGGTACAGCAGGCGCTCTTCCAGGTTGCGCAGCTGCGTGTCATCGAGGTTGCCGGTCACTTCCTTGCGGTAGCGGGCGATGAAGGGCACGGTGGCGCCTTCGTCGAGCAGCGCCACGGCCGCGGCCACCTGGCGGGGCTGCACGGACAGTTCAGCCGCGATGAGCGAGACGATCTTTTGCGAGACGGATGCGGGCAGGTTGGACATCGGAGAGCGCGGCGAGAAACGCAGTCAGTCGAAAGCGGGGCATTTTGCCACAAGCGCGCAAGGGATTCGCCAGGGCGCGCAGCGGGTGCGGGGCGGGCGGCGTCCCGCGCACGTCCGCAACGGCCCGGCAGGGCAGGCCGGTGCCCGGCCCGGATGCTAGAATCCGGTCATGACCGTCAAGTCCCGCCCGGCCGCCGCCAAGGCCACCATCCTGGCCATGCCAACCTTCGCCAACGTGCCTGAAACTTCCCTGTTCCGCTTCGGCCGCCTGGCTGCACTGGCCGTGGCTGCATGCGCCGTGCTGATGCCGCTGCGCGAGGCGCGCGCCCAGACTTCCGCGCCCGCGGCGCCACCCGCCGCCAACGGCCAGCGCGACTTTGCCGCCGAACGCAAGGCCGTCGAGGATTCGCGCGCCTGGACCAACTACCGCTTTGCCGCCGCCGAGCGCGAGTGCTACGGCAAGTTCTTTGTCAACCACTGCATCAACAGCGCCAAGGAAGTCCAGCGCGAGGAGCTGCAGGTGCTGCGCAAGCGCGAACTGGAGGTAGGCGAGGCCGAACGCGCCTACCGCGCCGCCGAGCGCGACCGCGAACAGGCGCTGCGCCGCGCCGAGTTCGAGGCCAGCCAGCCGAAGCGCTCGGCCAGCGAGCAGTCCAGCCGCGATGCCTTCCAGAAGAAGCAGCAGGAACAGCAGCTGCGCGAGGCGCAGCGCCAGGGCGAGGCGCCGCAGCGTGCCGCCAATGCGCAGGCGTACGAAAAGAAGCAGTCTGACTTCGATGCCCGCATGCAGGAGGCCCAGCAGAAGGGCGCCGAGCAGGCCCGCCAGCGGCAGGAGAATGTCAAGGCATACGAGGCCAAGCAGCGCGACCTCGAACGGCGCCAGAAGGAGCTGGAAGAGCGCCGCGCCAAGGCGAAGGAGCAACAGGGGCAGGCATCGGCGCCGCGCCCGTTCGGCTTTTGAGGTCCGGCACCGTGACTGCGCAGCGGAGGCATAGATGGACAGCAACCTGAATACCCTGGAGCGGCGCATCATGGAGTTGCAGATCGAGCACCGCGACCTGGATTTCCTGATCGACCGCCTTGCCAACGATGCCGTCCATGACGAACTGCAGCTGCGCCGGCTGAAGAAGCGCCGCCTCAAGCTGAAGGACGCCATCACGCTGCTGCAGCTGCAGCTCGAACCCGACGTGCCGGCCTGAGCGCATTCGCGCCAGGCTTGCCGATCGCCGCCGGCGCTGTCCGGCGGCCCATACAACATTCTCCCCCTGCCTTGTCCGATCTTCCAGATTCTCCTGAGCCGTCCGAAGCCGTCAGCCTGACCGACGCCGGGTCGCCCGCGCCTGCCGCGCCCGCCGACGACGGCGCCAGCCGCGGCGCGGAACTGGCCACCATCTTTGCCGATACCGGCACGCTGGCCCAGGCGATTCCCGGCTACCGGCCGCGCGCCTCGCAGCACAAGATGGCCGAGGCCGTCGCCGACGCGATCGTGCAGAACGATTCCGTCATCGTCGAAGCGGGCACCGGCACCGGCAAGACCTACGCCTACCTGGTGCCGGCGATGCTGTGGGGCGGCAAGGTGATCCTGTCGACCGGCACCAAGAACCTGCAGGACCAGCTCTTCCTGCGCGACATCCCCACGGTGCGCCATGCGCTGAACGTGCCGGTCTCGGTGGCGCTGCTCAAGGGCCGCGCCAACTACGTCTGCCACTACCACCTGGAACGCGCGCAGGCCAACGGCCGCCTGGCGTCGCGCCAGGATGCGGCGTGGCTGCGCGACATCGGCCGCTTCATCAAGGAAACCTCCACCGGCGACAAGGCCGAGCTGGCGTCCGTTCCCGAGAACGCGCCGGTATGGCAGATGGTGACCTCCACGCGCGACAACTGCCTGGGATCGGAATGCCCGCATTACAAGGAATGCTTTGTGATGCGCGCGCGCAAGGAAGCGCAGCAGGCCGACGTGGTGGTGGTCAACCATCACCTGTTCTTTGCCGACGTGGTGCTGCGCGACACCGGCATGGCGGAACTGCTGCCGGCCGCCAACACCGTGATCTTCGACGAAGCCCACCAGCTGCCCGAGACCGCCACGCTGTTCTTCGGTGAGACGCTGTCCACCAGCCAGCTGCTGGAAATCGCCCGCGATACCGTGGCCGAAGGCCTGTCGCACGCGCGCGATGCGGTGGACTGGGTTGCGCTGGCCGCGCCGCTGGAGCGCGCCGCGCGCGACCTGCGCCTGGCCTTCAGCAAGGACAATGCGCGGCTGGCGCTGGGCCAGATCGAGGCCGACCGCCGTATCGCCGAGCCTTTCAACGAAACGCTCGATGCGCTGGACGAAGCCCTGTCAGACTTCGTCGAGATGCTCGAAAGCCAGGCCGAGCGTGCCGAATCGTTGCAGCAATGCCACCGCCGCGCGCTGGAGCTGGCCAACAAGCTGGCCGCGTGGCGCGCCGATGCCGCGCCCGCGCCGGCACCGCAGCCGACCGAGGGCGACGGCGAAGCCGCGCCGGCGCTGCCCGCCGGCCCTGAAACCGTGCGCTGGGTCGAGGTGTTCTCGCATACTGTGCAGCTGCACCGCACGCCGCTGTCGATCGCGCCGATCTTCACGCGCCAGCGCGACGGCCAGCCGCGCGCCTGGGTTTTCACCTCGGCGACGCTGTCGGTGAAGGGGAATTTCACCCACTACGCGGCGCAGCTGGGGCTCGACAAGGACCGCTCGCTGACGCTGCCCAGCCCGTTCGATTACGCGAAGCAGGGGCTGCTCTACGTGCCGCGCGATATGCCGCAGCCGCAGTCGCCGCAGTTCACCGACGCGGTGGTGCAGGCGGCATTGCCGCTGATCGAGGCCGCCGGCGGACGCACCTTCCTGCTGTGCACCACGCTGCGCGCCGTGCAGCGTGCCTCGGACCTGCTCTATGACGCGTTTGCCGAGCGCGGCCTGAACCTGCCGCTGCTGGTGCAGGGCCAGGCCAGCCGCACCGAATTGCTGGACCGCTTCCGCGAGCTGGGCAACGCGGTGCTGGTCGGAAGCCAGAGCTTCTGGGAGGGCGTGGATGTGCGCGGCGAGGCGCTGTCGCTGGTGATCATCGACAAGCTGCCGTTCGCGCCGCCCGACGACCCGGTGCTGGCCGCGCGCATGGAAGTGCTGCAGAAGAAGGGCCTGAGCCCGTTTGCCGTGCACCAGCTGCCGCATGCGGTGATCACGCTCAAGCAGGGGGCGGGGCGGCTGATCCGCTCGGAATCGGACCGCGGCGTGCTGGCGATCTTCGATACGCGGCTGGTCGAGAAGCCCTATGGCCGTCAGATCTGGCAAAGCCTGCCGCCGTTCACGCGCACGCGTGAGGCGGCGACGGTGGTGCGGTTCCTGGAGTCGCTGCGCGGTCCTGGCAAGGAGGCCGCGGCAGCGGACTGATCGCACAGGTGCCGGAAAAAGAAAAACGGGACGTATCGGAGGATACGTCCCGCTTTTTTATGGCCTCTGGCCAGCCGGCGTCAGAACACTTCCCACCAGGACTTGTCTTTGCGGCGCGCGCCGTACTTGATGAAATCGCTGTCCGGGAAATTGCGCTCCATCACGCGTGCGGTGTCGTCGCGCAGGTCCTTCATTCCCATCGCGTCATATGAACGGACCATGATGTACAGCGCTTCTTCGTTGGCCGGAGCGCCGTCATAGTCCTTCAGCGCCTGCTGGGCGCGGTTGACGGCGGCGAGGTATGCGCCGCGCCGGTAGTAGTAGCGCGCGGCGTGCACTTCGTGCTGGGCCAGCGAGTTGACGATGTACTGCATGCGCAGCGTGGCGTCGGGGGTGTACTTGCTTTCCGGGTAGCGCGTGATCAGCGTATTGAACGCGTCATAGGCGGCGCGCGCGGCCTTGGGGTCGCGCTCGCTCAGGTCCTGGCCCGAGAAGCGGCCCAGCCAGCCCAGGTTGTCGTTGAAGTTGATCAGGCCCTTGAGGTAGTAGGCGTAATCGATATTGGGATGGTTCGGGTGCAGCTGGATGAAGCGGTCCACCGCGGCCAGGGCTGCTGCTGTTTCACCATCCTTGTAGTTGGCGTAGGCGGTATCGATCTGGGCCTGCTGTGCATAGCGCCCAAACGGATAGCGGCCTTCGAGCTTTTCATACAGCTTGACGGCACGCGTGTAGTCGCCGCCATCCAGCGCATCCTTGGCTTCCGAATATAATTTGTTGGCCGACCAGCCTGCGGTCTCGTCGGGTTGGTCCGCCAGCAGGCCGCATGCAGACAGCATGACGCAGCCGCCTGCGAGCAGAACCGCTCCAATTGTCGTGCGCCAGCGCGCGCGTTTCATGCTCTGCAATTGCATGGGCAATCGTATCCCGGATGAAGAAAAATAGCGTCAAGCATTATAGCCCAAGCCCCCAGCCCAACCCCGAAGCAGGAGCTGGCGTGGGAGGACTTCCACCAGAACGGGTGCGCGCAGCCGCGTCCGTGGCCGATTTCGAGGCCCATCCAGAGGAATTTGAAGACCTTGCCGAGGTGCCGCCCGGCGGCGCGGCGGCTGCCGAGCCGGCCGTGACCCTGTCGCTGGAGGTGGACAGCGCCTCGCATGGCGAGCGGCTCGATAAATTGCTCGCGCGTCACTTCAGCGAGTTTTCACGCAGCCGCCTGCAGCAGTGGATCGAAAGCGGCGCGGTGCGTGTCGACGGCCACGTGCGCCGTCCGCGCGACGCCGTGCGGATGGGCAACCGCATCGAGATCCAGCCGCAGGCCGCACCGGAATCGTCCGCTTTCTCGCCCGAGGACGTGCCGCTGGACGTGGTCTATGAAGACGACACCCTGCTGGTGATCAACAAGCCCGCCGGGCTGGTGGTGCATCCGGCTGCCGGTAACTGGAGCGGCACCGTGCTCAACGGGTTGCTGCACCGCGACCCCGGCGCAGCGTTGCTGCCGCGCGCGGGCATCGTGCACCGGCTCGACAAGGAAACCTCCGGCCTGATGGTGGTGGCGCGCTCGCTGACCGCGCAGACCGACCTGGTGCGCCAGCTGCAGGCGCGCACGGTCAAGCGCACCTATATCGCGCTGGTGTGGGGCCGCACCTATGACGAGGGCACCATCGACGCGCCCATCGGCCGCGACCCGCGCGAGCGCACGCGCATGGCGGTCGTGCATACCGCCAGCGGCAAGCCGTCGCGCACGCATTTCCGCACGCTGGCCACGGTGCCGCTGGGGCGGGGCTTCGTGTCGATGGTGATGTGCAAGCTAGAGACCGGCCGCACGCACCAGATCCGCGTGCATTTCGAGTCGATCGGCCACCCGCTGGTGGGCGACCCGGCCTACTTCCGCGCCACGCAGCGCGGGCAGCGCCCGGCGGTCCGCGCACCGCTGCCGGTGCCGTATGAGCGCCAGGCGCTGCATGCGTACCAGCTCGGCCTGGTGCATCCGGCCACCGGCAAGCGCATGTCGTGGACCGCGCAGCCGCCGCAAGACCTGCAGGCGCTGATCGATGCGCTGGATTTTGAAAGCGCGCAGGCCGACGAGGAAGAAGAAGGCTGGGACGAAGTCTGGGAAGGCGGCGAGGCCCACTGGGAATACGCTGGTGATGACGAGGACGACGATGACGATGAGCGCAGCGCCTGATCGCGCCTGGCTGGTCCCTGACTGGCCCGCGCCGGCGCGTGTGCGCGCGTTGTCAACCACGCGCCAGGGCGGTGTCAGCAAGGGCCCGTACGGGCTTGCCGGCGGCGCCCCCGGCGGCCTGAACCTGGGCACCCACGTTGGCGACGACGCCGCCGACGTGGCGCGCAACCGCGCGCGGCTGGCCGCCTGCCTGCCGTCGATGCCGCAATGGCTGGAGCAGGTGCATGGCTGCGCGGTCGCCACGGTCGACCATGTGGCGGCCCCGGGCGCGCCCGTGCCCCAGGCCGACGCGAGCCTGGCGGTGGTACCCGGCCACGTCTGCGCCGTGATGACGGCGGATTGCCTGCCGGTGCTGCTATGCGATGCGCAGGGGACGGTGGTGGGCGCCGCGCATGCGGGCTGGCGCGGCCTGTGCAGCGGCGTGATCGAAGCCACGCTGTCACGGATGCAGGCCGCTGCCGGTGCCGCGCGCTGGCTGGCATGGCTGGGCCCGGCCATCGGCCCCGATGCGTTCGAGGTGGGTGCCGAAGTGCGCGATGCCTTCCTGGCCCAGGCACGCGCCGATGAACAGGTCGCGGTTGCCGCAGCCTTCCGCCCTGGTGCCCCGGGCAAGTACCTTGCCGACATCTATGCGCTGGCGCGCACGCGCCTGGCGCGCGCCGGCTGTACCGAGGTCTACGGCGGCGACGCCTGCACCGTGGCCGACGCCGGTCGCTTCTACTCCTATCGGCGCGATGGCGTGACCGGCCGCATGGCCAGCCTGGTCTGGCTGGCGGACTGAGCCCGCCGCTGCCTCACTCGTCCTTGCCCCTGGCCGCCTGCGCGCGCTCGGCTTCAGCCTTGCGTCGGCGGCGGCCGGGCGTGCCCATGATGTAGAGCACCAGCGCCACCGGCGCCATGCCATACATCAGGAAGGTGGCAACGCCTGCCACCACGTTGTGCTCGGTGATCGCCATCATCAGCGCCACGTAGAGCCAGCCAATGGCCACGATGTACATCAAAAATTCATCCTTCTCGCCTATGCTCTGGGGCCTCGGCAGATGCGAGCGCTGCATACCGTCCGGTAGGTCGGGAAGCGTGCAGTGCCGAGGCGGATTCCCGCATTGACAGCGCGTGCGTTGCAAGGCAACAATGGACTCAAATGTCTCGGAATCGCTGACGATTCCCAGGTTTCTCCGGCAAGCATAGCGCATGGCGTCTCCATGCGAGAATGTCGCGCTTGCCGGATAAAAGGGGAGCCGCTATCGGAATGGACGCAAGCCACGGCCGCAGCAGGTGCGGTCGAGGGCTTCCAGCCAGTTCCAGGGCAGATGTGCCGGCAGACCCTCCCGCTTTGGGGGAGGCGCAAGCCGGGTCCATTCGGATAGCATCTCCCCATGCAAAGTGCCGGCCAGGGCAATGCCCGGAGCCGGTTCGAATAGTGACGGCAGAGAGACAATCAAATCATGGCGACCGGCAAAGGCGCGGCAGCTTCCACGCAGGAAGGCAAGTCCCAACCATTCAAGTTCACGCCGGGGCCATTCGATCCAGCCACATGGCTGGAATGGTCCCGCCAGTGGCAGGGCACTGAAGGCAACGGCCACGCGGCCGCGTCCGGCATTCCGGGCCTGGATGCGCTGGCAGGCGTCAAGATCGCGCCGGCGCAGCTGGGTGATATCCAGCAGCGCTACATGAAGGACTTCTCAGCGCTGTGGCAGGCCATGGCCGAGGGCAAGGCCGAGGCCACCGGTCCGCTGCACGACCGGCGCTTCGCCGGCGACGCATGGCGCACCAACCTCCCATATCGCTTCGCTGCCGCGTTCTACCTGCTCAATGCGCGCGCCTTGACCGAGCTGGCCGATGCCGTCGAGGCCGATGCCAAGACCCGCCAGCGCATCCGCTTCGCGATCTCGCAATGGGTCGATGCGATGTCGCCCGCCAACTTCCTTGCCACCAATCCCGAGGCGCAGCGCCTGCTGATCGAGTCGGGCGGCGAATCGCTGCGTGCCGGCGTGCGCAACATGATGGAAGACCTGACACGCGGCAAGATCTCGCAGACCGACGAGAGCGCGTTTGAGGTCGGCCGCAATGTCGCGGTGACCGAAGGCGCCGTGGTCTTCGAGAACGAGTACTTCCAGCTGTTGCAGTACAAGCCGCTGACCGACAAGGTGCACGCGCGCCCGCTGCTGATGGTGCCGCCGTGCATCAACAAGTACTACATCCTGGACCTGCAGCCGGAGAGCTCGCTGGTGCGCCATGTGGTGGAGCAGGGACATACGGTGTTTCTGGTGTCGTGGCGCAATCCGGACGCCAGCATGGCCGGCAGCACCTGGGACGACTACATCGAGCACGCGGCCATCCGCGCCATCGAAGTCGCGCGCGACATCAGCGGCCAGGACAAGATCAACGTGCTCGGCTTCTGCGTGGGCGGCACCATTGTCTCGACCGCGCTGGCGGTGCTGGCCGCGCGCAGCCAGCACCCGGCCGCCAGCGTCACGCTGCTGACCACGCTGCTGGACTTTGCCGACACCGGCATCCTCGACGTCTTTGTCGACGAGGGCCATGTGCAGTTGCGCGAGGCCACGCTGGGCGGCGGCGCCGGCGCGCCGTGCGCGCTGCTGCGCGGCCTTGAGCTGGCCAATACCTTCTCGTTCCTGCGCCCGAACGACCTGGTGTGGAACTACGTGGTCGACAACTACCTGAAGGGCAACACGCCGGTGCCGTTCGACCTGCTGTTCTGGAACGGCGACGCCACCAACCTGCCGGGGCCGTGGTACTGCTGGTACCTGCGCCACACCTACCTGCAGAACGAGCTCAAGGTACCGGGCAAGCTGACCGTGTGCGGCGTGCCGGTGGACCTGGCCAGCATCGACGTGCCGACCTACATCTACGGCTCGCGCGAAGACCATATCGTGCCGTGGACCGCGGCCTATGCCTCGACCGCGCTGCTGGCGAACAAGCTGCGCTTCGTGCTGGGTGCGTCGGGCCATATCGCCGGTGTGATCAACCCGCCGGCCAAGAACAAGCGCAGCCACTGGACTAACGATGCGCTGCCGGAGTCGCCGCAGCAATGGCTGGCCGGCGCCATCGAGCATCACGGCAGCTGGTGGCCGGACTGGACCGCATGGCTGGCCGGGCAGGCCGGCGCGAAACGCGCCGCGCCCGCCAACTATGGCAATGCGCGCTATCGCGCAATCGAACCCGCGCCTGGGCGATACGTCAAAGCCAAGGCATGACGCTTGCATGAGTGCCGGCGTGCGTCATGCACGGCGCCGGCAGGCCTGCAGGTTCCCTCCCGTTTCCATTGAAAGGACTACACAATGACTGACGTTGTCATCGTATCCGCCGCCCGCACCGCGGTCGGCAAGTTTGGCGGCTCGCTGGCCAAGATCCCGGCACCGGAACTGGGTGCCGTGGTCATCAAGGCCGCGCTGGAGCGCGCCGGCGTCAAGCCGGAGCAGGTGAGCGAAGTCATCATGGGCCAGGTGCTGACCGCCGGTTCGGGCCAGAACCCCGCACGCCAGGCCGCGATCAAGGCCGGCCTGCCGGCGATGGTGCCGGCCATGACCATCAACAAGGTGTGCGGCTCGGGCCTGAAGGCCGTGATGCTGGCCGCCAACGCGATCATGGCGGGCGACGCCGAGATCGTGGTGGCCGGCGGCCAGGAAAACATGAGCGCCGCCCCGCACGTGCTGCCGGGCTCGCGCGACGGTTTCCGCATGGGCGATGCCAAGCTGGTCGACACCATGATCGTCGACGGCCTGTGGGACGTGTACAACCAGTACCACATGGGCATCACCGCCGAGAACGTGGCCAAGGAATACGGCATCACACGCGAGGCGCAGGATGAGTTCGCCGTCGGCTCGCAGAACAAGGCCGAAGCCGCGCAGAAGGCCGGCAAGTTTGACGAAGAGATCGTCCCGGTGCTGATCCCGCAGCGCAAGGGCGATCCGGTGGCCTTCAAGACCGACGAGTTCGTGCGCCAGGGCGCCACGCTGGACAGCATGTCCGGCCTCAAGCCCGCCTTCGACAAGGCCGGCACGGTGACCGCGGCCAACGCCTCGGGCCTGAACGACGGCGCCGCCGCGGTGGTGGTGATGTCGGCGGCCAAGGCCAAGGAACTGGGCCTGACCCCGCTGGCCACGATCAAGAGCTATGCCAACGCCGGTGTCGATCCCAAGGTGATGGGCATGGGCCCGGTGCCGGCCTCCAAGCGCGCCCTGTCGCGCGCCGAGTGGACCCCGCAAGACCTGGACCTGATGGAGATCAACGAGGCCTTTGCCGCACAGGCGCTGGCGGTGCACCAGCAGATGGGCTGGGACACCTCCAAGGTCAATGTGAACGGCGGCGCCATCGCCATCGGCCACCCGATCGGCGCGTCGGGCTGCCGTATCCTGGTGACGCTGCTGCACGAGATGAAGCGCCGTGACGCGAAGAAGGGCCTGGCCTCGCTGTGCATCGGCGGCGGCATGGGCGTGGCGCTGGCAGTCGAGCGCAAATAAGGAAGGGGTTTTCCGGGGCCGCGCGCGGTTGGCGCGGACCCGGCGACGATAACGAAGCCAATCAAGGAGTGGACATGACTCAGCGCATTGCGTATGTGACCGGCGGCATGGGTGGTATCGGAACCGCCATTTGCCAGCGGCTGGCCAAGGATGGCTTTCGTGTGGTGGCCGGTTGCGGCCCCAACTCGCCGCGCCGCGAAAAGTGGCTGGAGCAGCAGAAGGCCCTGGGCTTCGATTTCATTGCCTCGGAAGGCAATGTGGCTGACTGGGACTCGACCAAGACCGCATTCGACAAGGTCAAGTCCGAGGTCGGCGAGGTTGATGTGCTGATCAACAACGCCGGTATCACCCGCGACGTGGTGTTCCGCAAGATGACCCGCGCCGACTGGGATGCGGTGATCGACACCAACCTGACCTCGCTGTTCAACGTCACCAAGCAGGTGATCGACGGCATGGCCGACCGTGGCTGGGGCCGCATCGTCAACATCTCGTCGGTGAACGGGCAGAAGGGCCAGTTTGGCCAGACCAACTACTCCACCGCCAAGGCCGGCCTGCATGGCTTCACCATGGCGCTGGCGCAGGAAGTGGCGACCAAGGGCGTGACCGTCAACACGGTTTCTCCGGGCTATATCGCCACCGACATGGTCAAGGCGATCCGCCAGGACGTGCTCGACAAGATCGTCGCGACGATCCCGGTCAAGCGCCTGGGCCTGCCGGAAGAGATTGCCTCGATCTGCGCCTGGTTGTCGTCGGAGGAGTCCGGTTTCTCGACCGGCGCCGACTTCTCGCTCAACGGCGGCCTGCATATGGGCTGACCTGCCGGCCTGGTTCAACCAGTCGGCAGCCGGCGCTGGCGCCCGCGTATTGCGGTGCAGCCAGCGCGGCGCACAAGGCGGCGGGCGTTTCGTTTCGCCGCCCGTTTCGCGGGCCGTCAAGGCCCGCGAATCGTTTCTGCCAGCGCGGCATTCCTCGCTTTTTGCGCCAATTCACCGGGTTTTCCTTAAGCCCCGTCGCTTTTCTTAGTGCCTTGTTGGGCATAGAATCAGGGCAGCGGCGCAGCCAGCACCATGTTCGTGCAGCGCGGCCCTCGCGGGGGCGAGGTTGCAGGCCGCCACGCGCAGCCATGCGCGAACGGGCCACCAGATGGCCGGCACGACAACAAGCAGATGGCGCGGGCGATACCGATTTGCGCACTGCACCCCATGCGGTGCAGCAGCGCGCAAACAGCGATGACACAAGGACAGAGCACCGATGGCCACGACCAAAAAAGGCGCAGAGCGACTGATCAAAAAGTATCCGAACCGCAGGCTCTACGACACCCAGACCAGCACCTACATCACCCTGGCCGACGTCAAGCAGCTGGTCATGGATTCAGAAGAATTCAAGGTCGTCGACGCCAAGTCTGGTGACGAACTGACCCGCAGCATCTTGCTGCAGATCATCCTGGAAGAAGAAACGGGCGGCGTGCCGATGTTCTCCAGCGCGATGCTGTCGCAGATCATCCGCTTCTACGGCCATGCCATGCAGGGCATGATGGGCACCTACCTGGAAAAGAACATCCAGGCCTTCATCGACATCCAGAACAAGCTGGCCGAGAACTCCAAGGGCCTGTATTCCGGCGAAACCTTCAGCCCCGACATGTGGTCGCAGTTCATGAACATGCAGGGCCCGATGATGCAGGGCATGATGAGCAACTACATCGAGCAGAGCAAGAACCTGTTCGTGCAGATGCAGGAGCAGATGCAAAGCCAGGCCAAAAATATGTTCGGGACGTTCCCGTTCAACCAGCCGGACAAGAAGTAAGACACTGGCAGCGGCGGGCGCTACACCCCGCCGCATATCCCGCACGCTGGCTAGCACTCAGCCAGCGCTCGCATGCAGGCGGATGCCCAGCGCCCGCATCACCTTCCAGATCGTCCCGAACTCCGGATTGCCTTCGCCTGACAGCGAGCGGTAGAGGCTTTCGCGCGAAAGGCCCGTTTCGCGCGCCAGTCGCGTCATGCCGCGCGCACGCGCCACCACCCCGAGTGCGTAGGCAATGAATCGATCGTCGTCGCCGGCCTCGGCCAGGCAGGCATCCAGGTAGGCGGCGATCTCCTGATCGTTCCTCAGATGCTCGGCGGAGTCCCAGGGGCGGGTCGGTTCCTTCATGGCTCACTCCAGATCAAGATTGGCCGCCAGAGTGCGTGCTCTTTCGATATCAGCGTGCTGGGTCGACTTGTTGCCTCCGCAGAGCAGGATCACAATTACCTGGCCGCGTTGCTGAAAGTAGATGCGGTAGCCCGGGCCGTGGTCCACGCGCATTTCGCTGACTCCACCGCCAAGGGCTTTAACGTTCCCCGGAATTCCTCGTTGAACCCGGAAATTTGGGTTGTCCGGATGCTGAGCATACCTTACCGTAGCCTATGGGCTACGGTATGAGAATCGCCGATCCCTGAAAACCGTGCAGATGCAAAGCAGGTAGAATGCGCGGTCTGCGTCCCCGGGCGCACGCAATCACGCAACTCTCTCCAGCGGCGGCTCAGTGTGGACTCGCCTTTTGTGCGCGAAAACCCATGCCCTCCGTTATCCAATATGCTCGTCCGCCCCTTAAGGCCCGGCTCTCTGCTTCGATGAAGGCTTCGCCATGAGCCGGCTGTTCCTGGCCCCCATGGAAGGGCTTGCCGACTACGTCTTGCGCGACGTGCTGACCGACACTGGCGGCTACGACGGCTGTGTGTCCGAGTTCGTCCGGGTGACCGGTTCGTTGCTTCCCGCCCGCGTCTACGAGCGCGATACGCCCGAAATCCTCGCCGGCGGCTATACCCGCAGCGGCACGCCGATGGTGATCCAGTTGCTCGGCAGCGATCCGGAATGGCTGGCGCGCAATGCGGCCTATGCCGCGACCTTGTCGCCGCATGGCATCGACCTGAACTTCGGCTGCCCCGCCAAGGTCGTCAACCGGCATGGCGGCGGTGCCATGCTGCTGACGAATCCTGAGTTGTTGAGCCGGATCGTCGCGTCCGTGCGCGCGGCGGTGCCGGCCCATATCGCCGTGACGGCAAAAATGCGGCTGGGCGTTTCCGATACCTCGCTGGCCATTGATTGCGCCACGGCGCTGGCCGAAGGCGGCGCGGCTTCGCTCGTCGTGCATGCCCGGACGCGGGACCATGGCTACCGGCCGCCGGCCCACTGGGACTGGATCGCGCGCATTGCGGCGGCGGTGGACGTGCCGGTGATTGCCAACGGAGATGTCTGGACCGTCGCCGACTGGGAGCGTTGCCGGGCCGTCAGCGGTTGTGCCGACGTGATGATCGGGCGCGGCGCCGTGTCCGATCCTTTCCTGGCCTTGCGCATTCGCGGGCTGATGGACGGTTCGCCGTCGGACCAGGAGTGGCCGCTGGTGCTGCGCCAGATCGCCACCTACCTGAAAAAGCTGCATGCCCGTATCGCGTCGTGCCATGAGCATGGGCGCGTGAAACTGTGGCTCAGCTATCTCAAGCGGACCTGGCCACAGGCCGCCGAACTGCATGCGGCCATCCGGCGCATGCAGGACTCGATGGAGATAGAGCGGGTCCTGGAAGGCCTGCCGGGAGCCGCGACCGCGCCGGAATGACGCAGCCTGGGCCACATGTATGGTGTCAGGCGCCGAGAATTCATGGCAAACGGTTAAAATGCGCGATTGGCTCACCGGCTGCCGGCCTTGTCCCCGCATATTCGCCGCGCCCGCCCCCACATTCGGATTGCACTGTGAAAAACCCTTCAGAATCAACGACCCAGAAAGACCATAGTCCGCGTGTGGGATTCGTTTCCCTTGGCTGCCCCAAGGCCCTGGTCGACTCCGAGCAGATCATCACCCAGCTGCGCGCCGAGGGCTATGCCATCAGCGGCACCTATGACGGCGCTGACCTGGTCGTGGTCAATACCTGCGGCTTTATCGACGAGGCCGTGCAGGAGAGCCTGGACGCCATCGGCGAGGCCCTGACCGAGAACGGCAAGGTCATCGTCACCGGCTGCCTGGGTGCGAAGAAGGATGCGGCGGGCCACGACATCGTGTCGTCGGTGCACCCCAAGGTGCTGGCCGTGACCGGCCCGCATGCGCTGGGCGAGGTGATGCAGGCGGTGCACACGCACCTGCCCAAGCCGCATGACCCGTTCACCGACCTGGTGCCGGCCGCCGGCATCAAGCTGACGCCCAAGCATTACGCCTACCTGAAGATCTCCGAGGGCTGCAACCACCGTTGCTCGTTCTGCATCATCCCGTCGATGCGCGGCGACCTGGTGTCGCGCCCGGTGGCCGAGGTCATGCTGGAGGCCGAGAACCTGTTCAAGGCCGGCGTCAAGGAGCTGCTGGTGATCTCGCAGGACACCAGTGCCTATGGCGTCGACGTCAAGTACCGCACCGGCTTCTGGAACGGCCGCCCGCTCAAGACCCGCATGACCGAGCTGGTGGCGGCGCTGGGCGAGCTGGCCGCGCAGTACGGTGCCTGGGTGCGCCTGCATTATGTCTACCCGTACCCGCACGTCGACGAGATCATCCCGCTGATGTCGCAGGGCCATGTGCTGCCGTACCTCGATGTGCCGCTGCAGCACGCGCACCCGGACGTGCTCAAGCGCATGAAGCGCCCGGCCAATGCCGAGAAGACCATGGACCGCATCCGCGCCTGGCGCGAGATCTGCCCTGAGCTGACCATCCGCAGCACCTTTATCGCCGGCTTCCCGGGCGAGACCGAGGCGGAGTTCCAGACCCTGCTCGACTTTATCGCCGAAGCCGAACTGGACCGCGTCGGCTGCTTCGCCTACTCGCCGGTGGAGGGCGCCACCGCCAATGACCTGCCGGGCGCGCTGCCCGACGAGGTGCGCGAGGAACGCCGCGCCCGCTTCATGGAAGTGGCCGAAGAGGTCTCGGCGCGCCGCCTGCAGCGCAAGGTCGGCCAGACCCTGCGCGTGCTGGTGGACGAGGTCAACCAGGATGGCGGCATCGGCCGTTCGTCCGCGGATGCGCCGGAAATCGACGGCCTCGTCTATATCGCGCCGCCGGAACGCCACGCCCAGCGCTATCGCGCCGGCGAGTTCGTCGACGTGAAGATCACCGGCGCCGATGGCCACGACCTGTGGGGCGAGGTCTGAAACGGGTTGATTAGGTAAAAGTACGCTCGTTCGATTTCGTCCGCGTCCCGCTATACTGTGCGGTGCAACATAACCTCATGGAGACAAAGTCATGACGCGTGAAGTGGTAGTGGTAAGCGGTGTCCGTACCGCGATCGGGACCTTTGGCGGCAGCCTGAAGGATGTGGCACCGGCGGAGCTGGGCGCACTGGTGGTGCGCGAGGCGCTGGCGCGCGCGCAGGTGTCGGGCGACGATGTCGGCCACGTGGTATTCGGCAACGTGATCCAGACCGAGCCGCGCGACATGTATCTGGGCCGCGTCGCGGCCGTCAACGGCGGGGTGACGATCAACGCCCCCGCGCTGACCGTGAACCGCCTGTGCGGCTCGGGCCTGCAGGCCATTGTCAGCGCCGCGCAGACCATCCTGCTGGGCGATACCGACGTCGCCATCGGCGGCGGCGCGGAAAGCATGAGCCGCGCACCGTACCTGGCGCCGGCAGCGCGCTGGGGCGCACGCATGGGCGACGCCGGCCTGGTCGACATGATGCTGGGTGCGCTGCACGATCCCTTCCATCGCATCCACATGGGCGTGACCGCCGAGAATGTCGCCAAGGAATACGACATCTCGCGCGCGCAGCAGGACGAGGCCGCGCTGGAATCGCACCGCCGCGCTTCGGCAGCGATCAAGGCCGGCTACTTCAAGGACCAGATCGTCCCGGTGGTGAGCAAGGGCCGCAAGGGCGACGTGACCTTCGACACCGACGAGCACGTGCGCCATGACGCCACCATCGACGACATGACCAAGCTCAGGCCGGTCTTCGTCAAGGAAAACGGCACGGTCACGGCCGGCAATGCCTCGGGCCTGAACGACGCCGCCGCCGCGGTGGTGATGATGGAGCGCGCCGAAGCCGAGCGCCGCGGCCTGAAGCCGCTGGCCCGCCTGGTGTCGTACGGCCATGCCGGCGTGGACCCGAAGACCATGGGCATCGGCCCGGTGCCGGCGACGAAGATCGCGCTGGAGCGCGCCGGCCTGCAGGTGTCGGACCTGGACGTGATCGAAGCCAACGAAGCCTTTGCCGCACAGGCGTGCGCCGTGACCAAGGCGCTCGGTCTGGACCCGGCCAAGGTTAACCCGAACGGCTCGGGCATCTCGCTGGGCCACCCGATCGGCGCCACCGGTGCCCTGATCACGGTGAAGGCGCTGCATGAGCTGAACCGCGTGCAGGGCCGCTACGCGCTGGTGACGATGTGCATCGGCGGCGGGCAGGGCATTGCCGCCATCTTCGAGCGTATCTGAGGTTAGCCTTGCGCCTTGCTTCGCTGACGAAGAACCTCTGCGCGCTCGGCCTGGCCGCCGTGCTCGCGCTGGCGGGCACGGCGCAGGCAGCGCCGGCGACCGAGCTGTCGACCGGCCCGGTTAACACCGGGCCAGCCGGCGGCGAAGGCCTGGGCATCAACCAGGCCATTCGCGACGGCGAAGCGCGGCGCGGCGGCACCTCGCTTTCCACTGGCGCGCCAAAACCCCTGGCGCCGCGGCCGGAATATGCGTCGCTGCCGGTCTACGTCGGCAAGGTCGGCGACCAGCCGGTGCGGCTGCGCCTGGGCCCCAAGCCTGACGAGCGCGACAGCGTGCGTGGCGAATACGCCGGCCGTGGCGCCGGTGTGCGCCTGCTGGCAGGCGAGTGGGAGGACGGCGCCTTCCTGATGGAGGAGTCCGACGACGGCACCCGCGTATCGGGCAACTGGGAAGGCAGCATCGACGCCAGCGGCGCCGTGCGCGGCACCTGGACCGACGCGTTCAACCCGGCCATCGTGCTGCCGTTCTTTATCCGCCCTCTGGGCGTGCTGGTGATCCCCCCGTTCGACATGAGGCCCAACAGCGGCGTCACTTACGCGCCGCCGCCGCCGAAGTCCTCGATTTCCGGCTGGTAAGCCGCTTGCTGGTGTCCGCCGTTGCCATCGCCGGTGGCGCGGCCGGCATTTGCTGGTAAGCTCGGAGGCTCATCGAGTCTCATTCCTGACCGTGCCACGCTTCTGCCCGGGCGATACCGCCGGGGCAGCGCGCCGTGTCCGGCCAGCAGCCAGCAAGGAAACCGCCGTGTCCGATTCGCCATCCGACAAGCCCGCGTCGCCCGCCCATTACCTGCAAACCGTTGCGGTCCAGCCCGAGCTGGAGATCGCGCCCGGCTTTGCCTCGTTCTCTCCCGCCACGCACCGCGGCTCCACCGTGGTGTTCCGCAACCTCGCCGAACTGCGCGCCCATGGCGACGGTGCCACCACCTACTGGCGCTATGGCCTGCACGCCACGCCCACCAGCGAGGCGCTGTGCCAGCACCTGGCGCTGCTGGAGGGCGCGCGCCACACGCTGCTGCAGCCGTCGGGGCTGGCGGCGATCTCGCTGGTCTACTTCGCGCTGCTCAAGAGCGGCGACGACGTGCTGGTGCCGCACAACGTCTACGGCCCCAACCGCGACCACGGCGAGTGGCTGGCACGCGAATTCGGCGTGACCGTGCGCTACTACGACCCGATGGACGCTGCTGCGATGGCGGCGATGATCCGGCCGAATACGCGCCTGATCTGGATGGAGTCGCCCGGTTCGGTGACCATGGAAGTGCCCGACAGCGACGCCATCGTCGCCGCGGCCAGGGCGCACGGCGTGCTGACCGCGATCGACAATACCTGGTCTGCCGGCATCTACTTCCGCCCGTTCGACAAGGGCATCGACATCTCGGTGCAGGCGCTGACCAAGTACCAGTCCGGCGGCAGCGACGTGCTGATGGGCGCGGTGCTGACCTGCGACGATGCGCTGCATGACCGCCTCAAGCGCACCCGCATGCTGATGGGCTGGGGTGTTTCCGCCGATGACTGCCACCTGGTGCTGCGCGGGCTGCCGAGCCTGCCGGTGCGCCTGGCCGCGCATGACCGTGCGGCCCGCGAAGTGGCGGAGTGGCTGCGCCAGCGGCCCGAGGTTGCGCGCGTGCTGCATCCGGCGCTGCCGGACTGCCCCGGCCACGCCAGCTGGCGGCGCGATTTCACCGGTGCCAGCGGGCTCTTTGCCATCATCCTGCGGGCACGCTATACACGCCAGCAGGTGGATGCCTTGGTCGAGGCGCTGCAGCTGTTTGCGATCGGCTGGTCCTGGGGCGGTGCCCACAGCCTGGCCGTGCCGTACCACGTGCAGGGCATGCGCCCGGCGGGCACCTGGCCGCCGGCCGGCTGGCAGGATACCGGCGAACTGGTGCGGCTTTATATCGGCCTGGAAGACACGCGCGACCTGATCGCCGACCTGCGCCAGGCGCTGGAGGCTACGCTGGCCGCGTAAGCGGCCTCAGGCCGGCTGTCTCAGGGCGAGATTGAGCTGGTCGACGACCTCGGCCCAGTCGGCGTCGTCCAGCAGCTCGTCGCGCAGCAGCGTGGCCTGGGCGGGGGTCCAGAACGGTGCCTCGGCCAGCTCGACATCGTCGGGCAGCGGGGCGTGCGTGCCGATAAAGCTGCGGATGCTGGCTTCGTCGGAGGCCAGGCCGAGTTGGGCGAACAGTTCGGAAAACTGGTGGAAGGTCGATTCCATGGCGGCAGGCTCGATGTTGTTGGCCTGAGATAGTGTAGGGCAGGGGCCGGGCTGGTGCTGCCCAGGAAACAAAAACGGACGCTGCTGCGTCCGTTCTTGCGTGCGGGCGCCATGCGCTCAGGGCGTATCCGTGCTGGGCATCGCCTTGGCGCCCGCGGTGGGCCTGGCGGTCTGGGCGGTCTGGGCGGCTTGGGCTGCCCGCGGCATCGCCCAGACCGACTCCGCCGGCCCACTGCGCGCGCGGCGCTGCGTGGCGCGGGCCAGGGCGACAAAGCCCGTGGCCAGCGCGATCGCGCCGATATCGAAGCCGGCGATGATCCAGTGCCCGCTGGGGATGCTGTGCAGCAGGTGGTCGCCGGTCAGGATCGCGTTCGCCAGCGGCACCGTCAGCCACGCCAGCGCGGCGGCGTAGAGCAGTTCCACCGCGGCGCGCACCGGCGGGCGCAGCAGCGCCCAGGCACAGGCCAGGACAAACACCGTGAAATACGTGTAGCTCACCGCGCGTTCCGGCCACAGCAGCGCCGCCGGGAAGCACAGCGCCACGCCGATGCAGCAGCCGATGCACACGCCGACCGTGCCCTGCGCCAGCAGCCGGTGCACGCGCGGCTGCTCGGCCAGGCGCAGCTTGCGCCGTGACTCGATCCACAGCAGGTTGCCCGAATAGAACAGGAAGGCGCCGGCGAGCCCGGCCAGCAGGTAGACCAGCCGCACCGGCAGCTCGCCGAAAGTGCCGAAATGCAGTGCGTACAGCGCGCTGTAGAGCCCGTGGTTGCTGTCGCGCGTGCCGGCGGTCTGGTTGGCGGTCAGCTGGCCCGCGTTGGGCTCGCCGCTGGCGGCATGGATGCCGACCGAGCCCAGGTTGCCGAGTGCCTGCGTGCTGGTGCCGCGCACCTCCACCACGGCGTTGGCGTCGCCATAGCGCTGGAAGCGGAACGACTCGGGCGTGAATCGCTCGCCGCCGTGCTCGCGCGCGATCTGCATCAGCGTTGCCGTGGGCATGGTCGGCACCGCGCGGTTGGCCGCGGCCACTTCCGGCACGGCGGTGGTGGCGCGGGGCACCGCCTCGAACAGGCGGCCATCGAAGGTCAGTGTGTTGAACGCCATCATCAGCACCAGCGACAGGCAGAACAGCGCGCCGGTGATGGCAAAGACCAGGTGGAAAGGCAGGCTGAACAGGCCCAGCACATTGTGGGTGTCCATCCAGAAGCGCTTCAGGTTGCGCCCGGGGCGCACTGCAAACAGGTCCTTCTTCAGCCGTGGCAGGTGCAGCAGCACGCCCGATACCAGTGCCAGCCCGTACAGCACCGAGATCGCGCCCATGAAATAGATGCCGCCGACCGGGATCCCCAGCGAGTAGTGCAGGCTGTTCAGGAATGCCGACAGTTCGCCGATCACCTGGTCGCGCGAGGTGTCGCGCTGCATCGCGGCGCCGCCGGCCAGGCGGGCGTCGGTGGTCATCTGCCACTCGCCGGCCTGGTCCTGCCAGTAGGCCGCGATATTGGGCTCTCCCTCCGACGGCATGATCACGTATGAGCTGGCCGCGGCCTCGGGGTGGATCGCGACCAGCTTCTGCATGAAGCGGTCGACCGCGGCCGGGTCGGTACTGGCCTCGAACTGCGCATTGCCTTTCAGCCGCGACGGCGACTGCCAAACGTGCAGCTCATGGTGGAACACGGTGACCGCCCCGGCAAAGAAGGCGATAAACAGGGCCCAGCCGGCCATCAGGCCGACCCAGGTATGCAGCGTCTGGTACAGGCGCAGGGTTGCGGTTTTCATGATGGCGTTCTCAGGAGGCGGCCAGTGCCGTCGGCGCCAGCCTGGCCAGGCGCAGCAGCCAGAGCGCGCCGAAGCAGAGCAGGTTGGCGCCGCCCAGCCAGACCCAGGCAGTGCGGCTGGAACGGAACAGCAGGCTGGCGCTGATGATGGCCACCCACACCGGCAGGCAGGCCACCACGGCCGCGACGATGCCGGTTTCCCAGCCGCCCGGCAGCCACAGGATCAACAGCGTGCACAGCGCCACCGCCAGCGGCAGCCCGAGCAGCGCACCGGCAAGCCATTTGGTGCCCATTGCGGAGCGGTCTGCGCTCATGCCCGTTGCTCCCGTGCTGCCCGGCGCTTGCGCGCGGCATAGGTGGCGATAAAGGGCCATACCGACAGCGCGCAGGGCACGGTCACCAGGCTGGCGGCAATGGCTGCGGGCCAGCCATCGGTGATGCTCCACAGCCAGGTGCTGACGACGACCAGGACCAGGCCCAGCCAGCCCAGCGTACGCGGTTGCGTGACCCTGCCGGGCGGCAGCAGGACCTGGTTGGGCGCGGCCAGGTACAGGCACGCAGCCGCAGCCAGGCCAAGAAGGACGGCCAGAACTTGCATGGAGAAATGACAGATAAACGAAACATTAATGGTAATGATTCGCATTTGAAGAGGCAAGCGCTAAGTAGACGTTGCGTCTCAGTGGGGATTCATCTGCACTTGGGGGAGGGACTTGCGCTGGCTGTGGCGACGAGTCGCAGGCGGCCCGCGCGGGTGGGGCCGGCCGGGCGCTTGCCGCCCGGCGCGCATTGCCGCGTTGTCCGCGGCCCGGGATCAGTGCGGGAACAGCGCCAGCAGGCCGTCCAGGCCGACGTGGTTGAACGCGACGCTGGCTTGCGTGCGCACCACCGGCTTGGCCCGGAATGCCACCGACAGGCCGGCCACGGCCATCATCTTCAGGTCGTTGGAGCCATCGCCCATGACGATGGCCTGGTCCGGCGTGGCTCCGATCCGGGCGCAGACTTCCTGCACGGTGCGGGCCTTGACGTCGGCGTTGACGATCTCGCCGACGACATTGCCGGTCAGCTTGCCGTCGACGATCTCCAGCGTATTGGCGCGGGTCACGTCGAGCTGGAGCCGTGCCTTGAGCTTCTCGGTGAAATGCACGAAGCCGCCCGACACCAGCAGCGTGCGCAGGCCCAGCGCCTGCACGGTCTGCAGCATGCGCTCGGCGCCCGGCGACAGCCGCAGGCGCTCTTCATAGACGCGGTCCAGCACGCTGGCGTCCAGGCCCTTGAGCAGGGCCACGCGGCGGCGCAGGCTTTCGTTGAAATCGGTGATCTCGCCGCGCATGGCGGCTTCGGTGATGGCCGAGACCTCGGCCTTGAGGCCGCAGAAATCTGCGATCTCGTCGATGCACTCGATCGTGATCAGGGTCGAGTCCATGTCCATCGCCACCAGGTGGAAGTCGGACAGCTTGCGCCCCGCGGGCACCACTGCCCAGTCGATCGCGCGCGGGCCGCAGAAATCGTCCAGCGCATCGCGCAGCGCCGGCGTCAGCGGCGCGCATTCCTCGGCGGCGGCGACGGTCTCGCTGCGCAGCACCAGTTCAGAGGCGCGGGCCAGGGTGCGGGCGGTGTCGAGGTCGGCTGGGGAAAGCGGGGCGGTGCTCTGGAGGATCAGGGGCATGGCGGATGAAGGTCGGGCGCTTGCCGCGCGGGGCTTCAACGCGGCAAAAGCGCTATTGTAGCCCCGCCGCAGCGCCCCGGGCGAGCCGCTCAGCGCTGCGCCATCACCATGTAGTCCACGGTCAGGCTGGACAGGGCGCGCACGCCGTTGATCAGCGCCGGCTCGTCCACATAGAACTCAGGCGAGTGGTTGGAAGGCGCCTTGGTCACATCCTGGCCCTTGGGCGTCACCCCGAGGTTGAAGAACAGGCCCGGGACCTTCTCCTGGTAGAACGAGAAGTCCTCCGACGCGGTCGCCTTGGGCGTGATCATCCAGTTGCCTTCGCCGGCCACGCGCTGCAGCGTGGGCGCCATCTTCTCGGTCAGGGCCGGCTGGTTGATGGTGGCGTTGTACAACTCCACCACGCGGAAGCTGGCCTCGGCGCCGGCGCTGGTGGCGATGGCCTCGGTGGTGCGCTTCATGCGGGCATGGATGTCCTTCTTCATGCCTTCGTCATAGGTGCGCACGGTGCCCATCATCTCGACCTTCTCCGGCACGATGTTCATGCGGTTGCCGCCGTGGATGGTGCCCACGGTAATCACCGACGGCTCCAGCATGGCGTTGACCTGGCGGCTCTGGATGGTCTGCAGGCCCATCACGATCTGTGACGCCACCACGATCGGGTCGATCCCGCCCCACGGCCGCGCGCCGTGGGTCTGGCGGCCCTTGACGTCGATCCAGAACTGGTCGGCCGCCGCCATCGAGGGGCCGCTGCGCCAGCCCAGCTTGCCCGATTCGATGCCGCTGCTCACGTGCAGGCCGAAGATCGCATCGACCTTGGGATTGTCCAGCACGCCCTCGGACACCATCTGCTTGGCGCCCCAGGTGTTGGAGCCATTCGGTTCGAAGTCGGCCGGGCTTTCCTCGGCCGGCTGGAAGATGAACTTGACCGTGCCGGGCAGCTGGTCCTTCATGCCGGCCAGCACCTCGGCGGTGGCCATCAGAATCGCCACGTGCGTGTCATGGCCGCAGGCGTGCATCACGTCCACTTCCTTGCCCAGGTACTGGCCCTTGGCCTTCGACGCGAACGGCACGTCCACGCGTTCCTTGACCGGCAGCGCATCCATGTCGGCGCGCAGCGCCACTACCGGGCCGGGCTTGCCGCCCTTGAGCACGCCGACCACGCCGGTCTTGGCCACGCCCGTCTTCACTTCCATGCCGAGCTTGCGCAGGTGGTCGGCCACGAGCTTGGCGGTGCGCGTCTCGTAGTTGCCCAGTTCCGGATGCTGGTGGATATCGCGGCGCCACGCGATGAGTTGTTTCTCGACGGCCTTGGCGCGGGTTTCGATCTGGGCGTGCAGGGTTTCGGCGCCTTGCGCCTGGGCCTGCGCGGTGTTGCAGAGCAGGCCGGTGGCGAGCGCCACGGTGGCGAGCGCGAAGCGGGTGGTGGGACGGGATGCGGAATCACGGACAGCCATGCAAGGTCTCCTTCGTTGTTGTTGGTGTGATGCAGGCGGTGTGGCGGCGCGCGGCAAGTGCAAAGCGCCGGGAAAAGCGGATTGGTTGCTCCCCTCTCCCGCAAGCGGGAGAGGGGAGCAAAGCTCTGGCATGCCCGGCAGTCAGCTCACGCGCAAGCTGTCGACCACCTTGTGCAGGAACGCCTCGCAAGCAGCCAACTGCTCCAGCGCAACAAACTCATCCGGCTTGTGCGCCTGCTGGATATCACCAGGCCCGCACACCACGGCCGGAATGCCGGCGCGCTGGAACAGGCCGGCCTCGGTGCCGTAGGCCACCTTGTTGGTGTCGCGGTCGGCGGTCAGCGCGCGCACCAGCTGCGTGATGGCTTCCTGTTCGGCCACGTCCAGCGACGGCGCGGCGGCGATCTTGCTCAGCGTCAGGCCGGCGTCGGCATGCTCGGCGCGCATCTTCGGCAGCAGCACGTCGTTGGCGTAGGCCTGGATGCGGGCGTAGATGGCTTCGGGATCCACGCCGGGCAGGTTGCGGAACTCGAACACGAACTCGCACAGTGCCGGGATGGTGTTCAGCGCGATGCCGCCCTGGATGGTGCCGGTCTGCGCGGTGGTGTAGGGCACGTCGAAGGCCTGGTCGTAGGGGCCGTTGGCCTTGAACTCATCGGCGATGTCGCGGATGAAGCAGATCAGGCGCGCGGCGTATTCGATCGCATTGACGCCGCGCGGCGTCAGCGACGAGTGCGCGGCCTGGCCCCTGACGCAGCAACGGTAGGCGTTGATGCCCTTGTGCGCCACGATCACGCGCATGCTGGTGGGTTCGCCGACGATGCAGCCGCCGGGCGTCACGCCGCGGTCGCGCAGTTCGGCCAGCAGGTAGGGCGCGCCCATGCAGCCGATCTCCTCGTCGAAGGACAGCGCGTAGTGGACCGGCTCGCGCAGCCTGGCCTGCAGGATGGCCGGCAGCAGCGACAGGCTGGTGCCGATAAAGCCTTTCATGTCGCAGGTGCCGCGGCCGTAGAGCTTGCCGTCGCGCACCACCGGCTTGAACGGGTCGGTGGTCCAGTCCTGGCCGTCCACCGGCACCACGTCGGTATGGCCGGAGAGCACGATGCCGCCGTTGGTATTGCCGTCGGCGGCGGGCACGGTGACGAACAGGTTGGCCTTGTCCTGCTGCGGGTTGTAGCTCAGATGCGGCTTCAGCCCCTTGGCCAGGAAATGGTCGCGCACCGACTCGATCAGGCCCAGGTTGGAGTTGCGGCTGGTGGTGTCGTACGCGACCAGCCGCTGGGTCCATTCAAGCGCGCTGCCGCGCGCGGCGGTTTCGGTGACGGGCTGACGGGAAGAAGCGGCTTGGGCGGGCATGGGGGCGTTATCGCTAACTTGTTAAGGAATCGATGCTACACCCGGCCGCGCGCCGCGTCCATGCAGGATACGCATGACCCCTACGCCAGTTGCCGCAACGTATGCTTGATGGTCTGCGCGCGGATCGCCACGTCCGGCATTTTGGCCTCGATGCGCAGCTTGTCCTGCCCGGCCAGCTTGATATGGCGGTTCTTCTGCACCAGGTCGATGATGCGCATCGCGTCGATCGGCGGGTTGGGCACGAACTGCACGCTGATGGTGGCCTCGCCCGCGTCGATCTTGCGCACGCCCAGCGGTGCCGCGGCGATGCGCAGCCGGTGGGTCTCGACCAGCGCCTGCGCCTGCGCCGGCAGTCGGCCGAAGCGGTCGATCAGCTCTTCCTGGATATCGTCCACGCGCTCGGCGGTCTCGCAGTTGGCCAGTCGCTTGTACAGCGACAGCCGCTCGTGCACGTCGGCGCAGTAGTCGTTGGGCAGCAGCGCCGGCGTGCCCAGGTTGATCTCGGTGGTCGCGGCCAGCGGCGCCATCAGGTCGGGTTCCTTGCCGGCCTTGAGCGCCTTGACCGCGGCGTTGAGCATGTCAGTGTAGAGCTGGAAGCCGATCTCGTGGATCTCGCCCGACTGCTTGTCGCCCAGCACCTCGCCCGCGCCGCGGATTTCCAGGTCATGCATGGCCAGGTAGAAGCCCGAGCCCAGTTCCTCCATCTGCTGGATCGCTTCGAGCCGGCGCTGCGCCTGCTTGGTCAGGCCCTCGACATCATGCACCAGCAGGTAGGCATAGGCCTGGTGGTGCGAGCGCCCGACCCGGCCGCGCAGCTGGTGCAGCTGCGCCAGGCCGAACTTGTCCGAGCGGTGGATCAGGATGGTGTTGGCGGTCGGCACGTCGATGCCGGTCTCGATGATGGTGGTGCACAGCAGGATGTTGTCGCGGCGCGCGACGAAGTCGCGCATCACGCGCTCCAGCTCGCGCTCATGCATCTGGCCGTGCGCGACGGCAATGCGCGCTTCGGGCACCAGCTCGGCCAGCCGCGCGCGCTTGTTCTCGATGGTCTCGACCTCGTTGTGCAGGAAGTAGACCTGGCCGCCGCGCTTGAGCTCGCGCAGGATGGCCTCGCGGATCACGCCGTCTTCCTCGCGCCGCACGAAGGTCTTGATCGCCAGCCGCTTCTGCGGCGCGGTCGCGATCACCGAGAAGTCGCGCAGGCCTTCCAGCGCCATGCCCAGCGTGCGCGGGATCGGCGTGGCGGTCAGGGTCAGCACGTCGACCTCGGCGCGCAGGGTCTTCAGCGCCTCCTTCTGGCGCACGCCGAAGCGGTGTTCCTCGTCGATGATGACCAGCCCCAGGCGCTCGAACCTGACCTGGTCGGACAGGATCTTGTGGGTGCCGATGACGATGTCGACGGTGCCTTCGTTGATCTGCCTGATGGCCGCGTCGATTTCCTTCTTGGTCTTGAAGCGCGACAGCTCGACGATGCGCACCGGCCATTCGGCGAAGCGGTCGGACAGCGTCTGGAAGTGCTGCTCGGCCAGCAGCGTGGTCGGCGCCAGCATCGCCACCTGCTTGCCGCCCAGCACCGCGACAAAGGCCGCGCGCAGCGCCACCTCGGTCTTGCCGAAGCCCACGTCGCCGCACACCAGCCGGTCCATCGGCTTGTCCGAGGTCATGTCGGCGATCACCGCGGCAATCGCGGCGGCCTGGTCCGGCGTTTCCTCGAAGCCGAAGCTTTCGGCGAAGGTCTCGTAGTCCTTGGGCGAGAGCGGGAAGGCAAAGCCCTCGCGCGCGGCGCGGCGCGCGTACAGGTTGAGCAGCTCGGCGGCGGTGTCGCGGATCTGCTGGGCTGCCTTGCGCTTGGCCTTGTCCCACTGGCCCGAGCCCAGGTGGTGCAGCGGCGCGGTATCGGGATCGGCGCCGGAATAGCGCGAGATTACATGCAACTGGTGCACCGGCACATACAGCTTGCTGCCCTTGTCGTAGTCCAGGTGCAGGAATTCCTCGTCGCCCTGGCCCATGTCGAGCGTGACCAGGCCCTGATAGCGGCCGATGCCGTGCTCGCTGTGCACCACCGGGTCGCCGATCTTCAACTCGGCCAGGTCGCGCACCATCGAGTCGACGGCGGAGGCCTGCTCCTGCTTGCGGCGGCCGGTGCGGCGCGCGGTGCCGGCGTACAGCTCGGCCTCGGTGACAAAGGCGATCCGCCCCTGCGGCAGCGCAAAGCCGCTCTGCAGCGGCGCCACCGCGATCGAGAAATGCGCTTCGCCGGCCAGGAACGCGGCAAGGTCGTCCACCGGCTGCGGGCGCAGGCCGCTTTCGGCAAAGAGCTGCAGCAGGGTCTCGCGCCGCCCGGCCGAGTCGGCGCACATCAGCACGCGGGTCTGCTGGTCGAGCAGCAGCGCTTCCAGGTTGACCAGCGGATCATCGGCGCGGCGGTTCACCGCGACGTCGGGCAGGATGGCCGAGAACGCGGCCTGGTCCGCGTTCGCTTCGGCCTGCAGCACCAGGCGCGCCATCGGCTTGGCGGCGACGAAGAACTGCTCCTCGGACAGGAACAGGTCCGCTGGCGGCAGCAGCGGGCGCTCGCGGTCGTGCCGCATGAAGTTGTAGCGCTGCGTGGTGTCGGCCCAGAAGCGGCGGATGGCCTCGTCGACATTGCCGGCGAACGCGAGCTGCGTATCGGCGGGCAGGTAGTCGAACACGGTCGCGCTCTGCTCGAAGAACAGCGGCAGGTAGTACTCGATGCCGGCCGACGGCACGCCGTTGCCGATGTCCTTGTAGATCGGCGACTTGGTTGGGTCGCCTTCGAACAGCTCGCGCCAGCGGCCGCGGAAGGCGGTGCGCGCGGCTTCGTCGAGCGGGAACTCGCGCCCGGGCAGCAGCCGCACCTCCTTGACCGGGTACAGGCTGCGCTGGGTGTCGGGGTCGAAGGCGCGGATGGTCTCGATCTCGTCGCCGAACAGGTCGATCCGGTACGGCAGCGCCGAGCCCATCGGGTACAGGTCGATCAGGCCGCCGCGCACGCTGTATTCGCCGGGGCGCATCACCGCGCTGACGTGCTCGTAGCCGGCCAGCGTGAACTGGGCCTTGAGCGCCGCTTCATCCAGCCGCTCGCCCTGCTTGAAGAAGAAGGTGTAGGCGGCCAGGAACGCGGGCGGCGCCAGCCGGTACAGCGCGGTGGTGGCCGGCACCAGCATCACGTCGCATTGCCCGGTCTGGATGTCGTGCAGCGTGGCCAGGCGCTCTGATACCAGGTCCTGGTGCGGCGAGAAGCTGTCGTAGGGCAGGGTTTCCCAGTCGGGCAGCAGGCGCACGCGCAGTTCGGGCGCGAACCAGGGGATTTCCTCGGCCAGGCGCTGGGCATCGACCGCGTGGGAGCAGACTACGGCCAGCATCGGCGCGCGCTCGCGGTGCTGCCGAGCGTACGCGGCCACAGCCAGCGCATCGGCCGAGCCGCGCAGGCCCGCCACGCTGTGGCGCAGCCCCGGCTTGACCAGCGGCAGGTTGACAAAGGGGAAGGCGGGCTTGGCGTCAGGCATGTCGGCAGCGGGGCGTTCAAAACGACGACACCCCGCCGGCATTGCGGGCGGGGGTCGGGGCAGGGGACCTCAACGGCCCGTGGCGCCTGCCGGGCACGCGTCAATGCGGAATGGCGCGGCATGGCGACGGGCAAGGGCCGTATTATAGAATGCGCACCGGTTGTCCCGCTGGCCATGCCGGCCAGCAGGCGCCCGCGCCTCTTTCACTCAACGCCGATCCTGTGCCCGCTCGCCGCTTTGCCCTGATTCCCTGTGCCGGTACCGGCAGCCGCGCCGGCGGCGCCGTTCCCAAGCAATACCAGACCGTGGCCGGCCGGCCGATGATCTGGTACGCGCTGGCGGCGTTCTCGGCGTGCGACGCCATCAACGCCACCGCGCTGGTGCTGGCGCCCGACGACATGCCGCTGGAATCGCGCTTCGGCGCGGCCGCCTTTGCCGGGCTGCGCTTCGATACCGCCTTTGTCGGCGGCGAGACCCGCCATGCCTCGGTGCTGGCCGGGCTGCACCACCTGGCGCAGCTGGGCGCGACCGACAGCGACTGGGTGCTGGTGCACGATGCCGCGCGCCCGGGCCTGACCCCGGCAATGATCCATGCGCTGGTGCGCGCGGTGGAAAGCGACGGCGACGACGACCCGGACGCCGCCATCGGCGGCATCCTGGCGGTGCCGGTGCCCGACACGCTCAAGCGCGCCCAGGACGACGCCCGTATCGGCGCCACCGTGCCGCGCGAGGGCCTGTGGCAGGCGCAGACGCCGCAGATGTTCCGCCTGGGCGTGCTGCGCCAGGCGCTGCAGGACGCCATGGCGGCCGGCGCGGTGGTGACCGACGAGGCCAGCGCGATCGAGCGTCTGGGGCTGCATCCGCGGCTGGTCAACGGCTCGCTGCGCAATTTCAAGGTGACCTACCCGGAGGACTTCGCACTGGCCGAAGTGCTGCTGGGCAACGATGGCAAAGGAGCCTGACCGCATGATGCCTTTCGATATCCGGGTGGGACAGGGCTATGACGTCCACGCGCTGGTGCCCGGCCGCAAGCTGATCCTGGGCGGGGTCGAGATTCCGCACGACCGCGGCCTGCTGGGCCATTCCGATGCGGATGCGCTGCTGCACGCGGTCACCGACGCGCTCTTCGGCGCGGCCGCGCTGGGCGATATCGGCCGCCATTTCCCCGACACCGACGCGCAGTTCGCCGGCGCCGACAGCCGCGTGCTGCTGCGCGAGGCCGCGCGCCGCGTGCGCGAGGCGGGCTATGAAATCGGCAATGTCGATGCCACCGTGATCGCGCAGGCGCCCAAGCTGGCGCCGCATATCGGGGCGATGGTGGCGAACCTGGCGGAGGACCTGGGGATTGCGCGCGGGCGTTGCAACGTCAAGGCCAAGACCAACGAGAAGCTGGGCTTCGAAGGGCGCCAGGAGGGCATCGTGGCGCAGGCCGCGGTGCTGCTCTGGCGCGCCTCGGTGGGCGACGCGCAGGACTGATCAGGGGCGCGCCGCGTCTGGCGCCGTGGCGTTTTCCGGCGGGATGGCGTAGGTATAGTCGATCAGGCGGGCCATTGCGCCGGTGCGCGCACCGGCTTCGGTGCGCTTGGTGAAGCCCATCTGCTGGCACAGCCGGATGGCCGATGCCATTTCCGGCATGGTGCGCACCACCAGCGTTGACGCGCCGATATCGCGCGCGCGCTGGATGCAGATCTGCATCAGCGTGCGGCCCAGGCCCAGGCCGCGCGCCTGCGGGCTGACCGACAGCAGCCGGGCTTCCGGCTGGGTCAGGGTGATGGTGCTGCCGTCCAGTGCCGGCAGCGTGGCGCCCGGATGGCAGAACAGCACGGCGCCCATGATGCCGTGATCGGTCTCCGCCACCCACCATTCCATATCCGGATGGCTGGTCGCCAGCACTGCCTGCATGCCGCGCTGGAACGACGCGCGGCAGTCTTCCATGATGGCCAGCTCATATTGCCCGTAGGCTTGTTGCGTGACGGCGGCGATGTCGCCCCAGTCATGCACCGCCGCGAGGCGGTAGTGGAAACGGGGGGAAGTCGGCGAAGGCAGGGTCATGGCAGCCTGAAAGTGCGTGTCCTGCCTGGATTGTAGGCCGATCGCCGCACCTGTGCAGCCCTGGCGCGGGGCGGTTGCAGGATGGGAACAGCCGGCAACTCCTGATGGGAAGCTGCCGGCTGCTGTGCTACGGCGCCCGTGGCAGGGCGCCGCGGAGGGCGCGGGGGCGCGCTGTGGCGGGGCTTATTGCGCGGCGATCACGTTGGCGGCGGCCACGATCACGGCGGCAATGCGGCCGACATCGCGCAGTTGCTGCGCGGTCATGCCCTGTTCATTCTTCAGCAGCTGGTAGTGCGACTTCACGCAGAAGTGGCACTTGCCCACGATCGAGGCGGCCAGTGCGTACATCTCGAAACGGCGCTTGTCCACGCCGCCATGGGTGGCATAGGCGTTCATGCGCAGGCCGGCCGGCTGGCTGGCCAGGTCGGGATCGTCGGCCATTTCGACGTACGGGTACCAGGTGTTGTTCATGCCCATCAGCGCGGCCGCGGTCAGCGCGCCGTTGGTTTCCTCGGGCGACAGCACGCCGGCGTTGCGGATGGCATCCACCAGCACCTTGCTCTGCGCCGCAAATGCCGCCGCCAGTGCCACACCGACCGCATCGTTGCCTTCCAGCGAAGAGCGCGCGATGGTGCCGTCCACGTTCAGGCGGATGTCCTTGGCGTAATCGGGGATGAGATTCTTAATCGTGCTGAGGAATTCCATTTATTTCTCCTATCGATACGGGCCCAAAAAACCCGCGCAAGCGGGTTTTGATGCGGAGGGCAGCGCCCTCCGCGAATCGCCAAGGTGTGTCTGGCGACTGATAGCAAATTACAGCGTGGCGCCACCAACGGCACGGTTGCACGGGCACAGCTCGTCCGTTTGCAGACCGTCCAGGATACGCAGGACTTCTTCCGGGTTGCGGCCCACGTTCAGGTTGTTCACCGACACATGCTGGATCACGTTGTCCGGGTCGACGATGAAGGTCGCGCGCAGGGCAACGCCGGCAGCGTGGTCACGCACGCCCAGCTGGTCGATCAGCGAACCGGTCACGTCGGCGAACTGCCACTGGTTCAGCTTGTTCAGGTCCTTGTGTTCGCGGCGCCATGCCAGCTTGACGAATTCGTTGTCGGTCGAGCCGCCCAGCACGATCGCGTCGCGGTCGGCGAAGTCGCCGTTCAGCTTGGCGAAGGCAACGATTTCGGTCGGGCAGACGAAGGTGAAGTCCTTCGGGTAGAAGTAGATGATCTTCCACTTGCCTTCGAACGACTTTTCGGTGATGTCTTCGAAAGCCGACTGGCCGTTCTCTTCGTGATTGTTGAAACCCGGCTTGACACCGACGACGTGGAAGGCTTCGAGCTTGTCACCAACGGTCTTCATAGACTATCTCCTGATACGGTTGCAATGAGAGCGGTGCTGCTGCCGCGCGGCTGGCGTGGGCCGGCTACGCGGCTTACCGCGACAAAACGTGATTATGCGTCATCACCAGGTGCCGGGCTAATTGATATTCTCAAAGAGCCCGATAGGCAAGCCATGTGACGCCTGGAGCGAATCCCGGCATGGGAAGCCGCGGCATCAGCCAGGCGGCTTCGATGCGGAAGGGCAAGTATGCCATGCGCGCTGGGCCCGCTTATGGCAAGTTGGTGACGATTGCGGCGAGTTCAACCAGCCGTGTTCAGGCCGGATGCATGACGGGCTCCACTCGTTGCGCCCGGAAGATCACCAGCGTGGCAACCAGTCCGCACAGCGCGGCGAACATCAGCCACAGCCCCGGCGCCGCCTTGTTGCCGGTGGCGTGGATCAGCCAGGTCGAGATTGCCGGGGTGAAGCCGCCGAACAGCGCCGTGGCCAGGCTGTAGGCCAGCGAGAAGCCGGTGGTGCGCACCGCGGGCGGCATGATCTCGGTCAGCGCCACCACCATGGCGCCGTTATAACTGCCGTACAGGAACGACAGCCACAGCTCCACCATCAGCAGCCGCGAGAACGACGGCTCGGCCACCAGCCATGACACGGCGGGGTACGCGGTCAGCAGCGTTGCCACGGTGAAGAACACCAGCAGTGGCTTGCGTCCGATGCGGTCCGACAGCGCGCCCATCAGCGGCAGCCAGATGAAGTTGGACAGGCCCACGCACATGGTGACGATCAGGTTGTCGGTGTCGTCCAGCTTCAGCACGGTCTTGCCGAAGGTCGGCGTGTATGCGGTGATCATGTAGAACGACACCGTGGTCATCACCACCATCATGCAGCCGGCCAGGATGATGCGCCAGTTGTCCAGCATCGAGCGGTAGATCTCGTCAATGGCGGGGCGGTGCTTGCGCGCCTTGAAGGCCTCGGTCTCTTCCAGCGAACGGCGGATCAGGAACAGGAACGGCACGATCAGGCAGCCCACCAGGAAGGGAATGCGCCAGCCCCATTCATCCATTTGCGCCGGAGCCAGCGTGGCGTGCAGGATCACGCCCAGCAGGCCGGCGAAGATCACCGCCACCTGCTGGCTGCCCGATTGCCACGCGACATAGAAGCCCTTGCGGCCAGGCCTGGCGATTTCCGACAGGTAGACCGAGACGCCGCCCAGCTCAACACCCGCGGAGAAGCCCTGCAGCAGGCGCCCGGCCAATACCAGCAGCGGCGCGGCCACGCCAATGGTGGCGTAGCCCGGCACGCAGGCAATCAGCAACGTGCCCATGGCCATCAGCGCCAGCGTCATGATCAGGCCCTTGCGGCGGCCATGGCGGTCGATGTAGGCGCCCAGCACGATCGCACCCAGCGGCCGCATCAGGAAGCCCGCGCCAAAGGTGGCGAGCGAAAGCATCAGCGAGGCGAACTCGTTGCCGCTGGGAAAGAAGGTCCTGGCGATGGCGGCCGCGTAGAAGCCGTACACCATGAAGTCATACATTTCCAGGAAGTTGCCGCTGACGACGCGGAACACGGTGCGGAACCCGTGCTGCCCGGCGGGGGTAGCTGCGGAGGTATCTGACATGGCTGTCTCTCAGGCACCGCCGGCGGTCCCGGCGGCATGATGGTTCGGAGAAGTCAGCCAGGCGTGCGCGGGTCACGCCGTGTGGGAAGGATTTCGCCGCGCGCCTGATGACGGGCGCCAGTGTGCGCCGAGACCCTGTCATTGCCCTGACGAATGCCTTTCAGAAGGCTATCAAATGCTGTCGAAAACCTGTCAATGCGCCGCGGATGGCGCTCAGGCCGCGCTCAGCTGACGCTCAGCTGACGCTCAGGCGCGCCGGAAGCAGGCGCTGACCACCAGCCCCGTGGCCGGGGCGGGGCGGTTGGCCAGCAGCAGCCGGCCGCCGTTGCGCTGCATGATGCGGTTGACGATGGACATGCCCAGCCCGGCGCCCTTGGCCTCGCTGCGCGCGGCGTCGAGCCGGTAGAAGGGCCGCGTCAGCAGCGACAGCTGGCCGTCGGGCACGCCGTTGCCGTGGTCGGCCACGGTCAGCACGGCTTCCTTGTCGTCCACGCGCGTCGAGATCTCGACCACGGCCATGCCGCTTTGCTCGTCCTTGGCATAGCGGCGCGCGTTCTCGACCAGGTTGTCCAGGATGCGCTGCACTTCCATGCGGTTGGCCACGGCCATCACCGGCTCATTGGCGCGCACGTGCACGCGCACGTCGTCGTGCGCGGCGTAGACGCCCACGGCATCGTGCACCAGCGCCGACAGGTCAACCGGTTCCACGGTTTCCAGCGGCGGGCGCGCGTAGTTGAGGAACTGTCCGATGATGGCGTCCATCTGCTCGATGTCGGCGATCATGGCGTCGCGCGTGGGGGTGTCCATCGGCGACATCTCGGTTTCCAGGCGCAGGCGCGTCAGCGGCGTGCGCAGGTCGTGCGAGATGCCGGCCAGCATCACCACGCGGTCGTCGTCGAGCTGGCGCAGGTCGCGCACCATCTGGTTGAAGCTGTGGTTGGCCAGCGCCACCTCACTGGCGCCGTGCTCTGGCAGCGGCGGCGGGTCGCCGCCGGCGCCGATCGCGCGGGCGGCGTTGGCCAGCCGCTTGAGCGGGTAGTTGACGCGCGCGGTGATAAAGGCCGCGCCGATGATCGACAGCAGCAGCGCGGCAATACTCCACCACAGCCACTGGATGCCGGGCACGCGCTCGAAGCGCTCGGGGCTGATCGCCACCCAGTAGTCGTCGCCCTCGATCTCGAAGCTGACCCACACGCCGGGAATGTCGTTGACGGTGGTGGCCAGCACCGTGTCCTCGCCCAGGCGGCTGCGGATCTCCTGCTGCACCAGGGTGGTCAGGAACGGGTTGGCGGTGGGCGCGGCGAAGTCGTCGTCCTTCTCGCGCGGATAGACCTTGATGCCTTCGTTCTGCACCAGGTCGAGCAGCAGGAAGCGCCGCCGCGCGGGGTCGGAATAGAGCAGCGCGGCGCGCGTGAGCTTGACCACGCTGACCACCTGCATGGCGATCTGCTGCGCGCGCGGGGCGCGTTCGAACAGCCGGTAGCTCTGGAACCAGATGCCCAGCGAAATCGCCAGCAGCAGGGCGATAAGCATGAAGGTTCGCCAGAACAGCGAACCAAAGAACCGCGTTGCGGTTCTGCCGATAACGGTCGCCACGATGGGAACAGCGGCCGTAATCGGTTACTTCACGCCATCGGGGATGAAGACGTAGCCCAGGCCCCACACCGTCTGGATAAAACGGGGGTTGCTCGGGTCCGGCTCGATCAGCTTGCGCAGGCGCGAGATCTGCACGTCCAGGCTGCGGTCGAAGACTTCATATTCACGGCCGCGCGCCATTTCCATCAGCTTCTCGCGCGACAGCGGCTGGCGCGGATGGCGGGCGAACACCTTGAGGACCGAGAACTCGCCGGTGGTCAGCGTGATTTCCTCGTCGTTCTTGGTCAGCGTGCGCGTGGCCAGGTTCAGCACGAAGTCGCCGAAGGCGAAGGTCTCGGGCGTTTCCGACGGGGCGCCGGGCACTTCGGCCGGGCCCTTGCGGCGCAGCACCGCGTGGATGCGCGCAATCAGTTCGCGCGGGTTGAAGGGTTTGGGCAGGTAGTCGTCGGCGCCCATCTCCAGGCCGACGATGCGGTCCACGTCCTCGCCCTTGGCGGTGAGCATGATGATCGGGGTCTGGTCATTGGCCCCGCGCAGCCGGCGGCAGATCGACAGGCCGTCTTCACCCGGCATCATCAGGTCCAGCACCAGCAGGTCGAAACGCTCGCGCAGCCAGAGCTTGTTCATCGCGGTGGCGTTTTCCGCCACCAGCACGGTGAAACCCTGTTCGCCCAGATAGCGGCGCAGCAAATCGCGCAGACGCGGGTCATCGTCGACGACAAGAATCTTGTGGCTGGTATTTTCCATGGCGGTATCTTAGCGACTATCGCTTTCGCTCAAAATGGCTTAACAAAACGTTACATACTTTACCCCGTGGTATGGCAGTGTGCACCAATCGTGCGATTACACTGCGCAATCCGTCTTTTTGGGCGCCATGCGCGGCAGATTTCCACGCATTTGCACCAGACGAACCACTGCCTCGCCCAGCCTGCCTCGCCCGCGCTGGCGCGATGCTTGCAGAGGGTGCGGCGCCGGACGGGGTACCGGAATTCCCGGCTTCAGGGCAGTCCGTCCAGTCTGTCCAAAGACTGCTTTTTCCCGAAGCCAAAGATCGCCATTATCAATGAAAGTGAACCGAACCCGGCACGGGCATCCGCAGCATGGTATCGCCGGCGCCTGCCTTGCGCTGGCGCTGGCCGTGCTGGCGCTGTGCATTCCGGCCGGGACGGTGCAGGCGCAATCGGCCGGCATGGCCAACCTGCTCAAGCGCCACCCGTCGACCCAGGCCAGCGATCCCGGCAACAGCCAGCGCGAGGCGCGGGCCCGTGCCGAGCGCCATCGCGCCGAGCAGCGCGACGCCGAGCGCCGGCGCGGTGACGAACGCGGCGGCTCGCGCCTGTCGCCGGACGAGCGCCGCAAGCTGCGCAAGAACCTTTACGACTTCGGGCGCGATATCTACCAGGGCGGCTGATCCGTTCTTATCGCGCCGCGCCCTCCATGGTACGCCACTGTGGCGCTTAGCCGCGCGGCTGGAAGTGCCGCAGGAAATCCACGAAGACCTCCGCCGCCAGTTGGGCATCCTCCGCCGTGATGGTTTCCAGCGGGTTGTGGCTGATGCCGCCGTTGCCGCAACGCACGAACAGCATGGCCACGTCGGTGATGCGCTGCATCATCATGGCGTCGTGGCCGGCGCCGGAGGGCAGCTCGAAGGCCTGCAGCCCGCGCTTCTTCAGCACCGCCCCGAACTGGTCCATCAGCCAGCGCGCGCACGGCGCGTTGTTGACCGGCGGCACGCGCTCCACCTGGGCGGCCAGCCCGCGCCGTTCCGCGATCTGGCCGATGCCGGCCACGATGTCGGCGATGGCGGCCTCGCGGATGCCATCCTCGCCGGCGCGAATATCCATCGAGAAGGTGCAGGCCGCCGGGATGACATTGCTCGACCCGTTGGGCACCTGCAGCTGACCCACCGTACCGACCAGCGTCGGCGCCGCCGTGCAGCGCTGCTCCACCAGCAGGATCATCTCCGCCGCGCCCGCGGCGGCGTCGCGGCGCATGCCCATCGGCGTGGTGCCGGCGTGGCTGGCCAGGCCTTCGACCCGCACCGCAAAGCGGCTGCTGCCCGCGATCTGGGTGACCACGCCCAGCGGCAGGCCGTGGTGCAGCAGCACCGGGCCCTGCTCGATATGCACTTCGACAAAGCCCAGCAGCGACGCCGGATCGACCGCGGCGGCGCGCAGGGCCTGCAGATCGCCCGCGCCGGGCAGGTCCGATGCCGCCAGCGCCTCACGCAGCGTGATGCCGTCCGCGTCCTGGCGCTCCAGCAGGGTGGGATCGAAGCGGCCCGCCAACACGCTGCTGGCCAGGAAGCTGGTCTTGAAGCGCAGGCCTTCCTCTTCGGCGAACCCCACCACTTCAAAGTGATAGGGCAGGCGGATGCCGGCCTGGTTGAGCGCGCCGACCACGGCGATCGGCAGCACGATGCCAAGCCGTCCGTCATAGCGCCCGCCATTGCGCACGGTGTCGAAGTGCGAGCCGGTCATCAGCACGCGCGCGTCGGGCACGGCCGGGTCGGCCGCATAGCGGCCGATGACGTTGCCGATGGCGTCGATCCGCACCTGCATGCCGGCCGCCTCCATCCACTGCGCAAGCCGGGCCTGCGCGGCGCGGTGGGCCGGGGTCAGGTAGGCGCAGGTGAGGCCGCCTTCCATGTCGGAGAAACTGGCGAGCTGGTCGGCGTGGGCAAGGATGGTGTCGCCGAGGGAGGCGGATGTCTGCGTCATGGCGGTACGGCTTGGCGGGTCGGACAGAAAAGAGAGCAGGACGCTAGCTGTTGCGCACCCAGGTCTTCCAGGCAATCCACAGCTTGCGCAGCGGGGTCAGCGCGATGCGCTGGTTCAGCACCTGGAACTGGCTGGCTTCCAGTTCGTCGAGCAGCGCGTGGTAGATCGCGCCCATCAGCAGGCCGGCACGCTGGGCGCGGCGGTCCTGCTTCGGCAGCAGCGCCAGTGCCTCATGGTACAGCGCGCGGGCACGGCCGGCGTGGTACTGCATCAGCGCGACAAAGCGCTCGGAATGCTGACCCTTCAGGATCTCGGATGCAGGCACCTGGAACTGCTGCAGGGTATTGACCGGCAGGTAGATGCGCCCGCGCCGCGCGTCCTCGCCGACGTCGCGCAGGATATTGACCAGTTGCAGCGACTGGCCAAGCCTCTCGGCAAACACCAGCGTCTGCGGGTCGGTATAGCCGAACAGCCGCGCGCTGAGCGTGCCGACCACGCCGGCCACGCAATGGCAGTAGCGGGCCAGCCCGGGCTCGTCCAGGTAGCGGGTCTGGGTCAGGTCCATTTCCATGCCTTCCAGCACTTCGGACATCTCGCCCTGGGGCAGGCGGGCGCTGCGCACATGCGGCTGCAGGGCCTTGGTGGTCGGGTGGGTCGGCTCGCCCTCGAACAGGCGGCGCAGTTCGGCGCGCCACCAGTCCAGCTGCTGGTGGGCCAGGCCTGCGTCATGGCTGTCGTCGACCACGTCGTCGACTTCGCGGCACCAGGCGTACAGCGCGGTGATGGCGCGGCGGCGCTCGGCCGGCAGGAACAGGAAGCTGTAATAGAAGCTCGAGCCGCTCTGGGCGACTTTCTCTTGGCAATACTGATCGGGCGTCACGCCGGTCTCGGGTCGAAGATGTGGGGGGAAGCGCCAGCGGCGCGGCGGATTGTAGCATCGCGCCGGGCAGGGTATGGTCGCGCATGCCGAAGCCTGTCGGCGCAGTTCACCAGCCCGGAACGGCAACTGAGTCTTCATTCCAGCGGTTTCGTCGCCTGCCGTTTGACGCACCCGGGGGTCGTCGTTATATTACTGACCGGAAAGTTATTTATTGCCGATGCCGGCTGCGCGCGGCCATTCCGCGCGCCCCGACGACTTCCCGGGCGCAGGGGATTTGCGGTCACCGGCCAGTCTTGTCAGTTGTTCCATCCGACTCGTTGCCTACCGATGCCAGTGCTTTGCCAAGTGCCGGAAGTTGCGGCTGCAGATTCTCCTGTTGTTACGATGCCGCCGCGCCACCTCGGTCGAGGCGTGACCGTAGCCGCACTTTTGATGGCCAGCCTGCTGGCCCTGACCGGCTGCGGCAAGAAGGCCGAGCCGGCGCCGGAGGTGCGCCCGGTGCGCCTGATGCAGCTGAGCCCGCACAACGGCAAGACCGCCTTCGAGTTCTCCGGCGACGTGCGCCCGCGCGTGGAGTCGCGGCTGGGCTTCCGCGTCGGGGGCAAGATCGCCGCCAGGCTGGTGGATGTGGGCGCGGTGGTCAGCAAGGGCCAGCCGCTGGCGCGCCTGGATCCCACCGACCTGTCGCTGGCCGAGGCCGGCTCGCGCGCCCAGTTCGAGGCCGCGAAGACTGACCGTGACCTGGCCGCCGCCGACCTGAAGCGCTACAACGACCTGTTCGCCAAGGGCTTCATCAGCGCTGCCGAGCAGCACCGGCGCCAGGCCAACTATGACGCCGCCGAATCGCGGCTGCGCCAGGCCCAGGCCGGGCTGCGCAGCCAGTCCAACCAGACCGGCTACTCGGTCCTGCATGCCGATGCCGACGGCGTGGTCACGGCGATCGATGCCGAGGTGGGCCAGGTGGTGACGCCCGGCCAGCCGGTGGTGCGCGTGGCGCAGACGGCAGAGAAGGAAGTCGCGATCGGCCTGCCCGAAGACCAGGTCGACCTGCTGCGCGGCATTACCGACGTGACCATCCATACCTGGGCCGAGCCGCAGCGCACGCTGCCTGGCCGCGTGCGCGAGATTGCCGCGGCGGCCGACCCGGTCACCCGCACCTATGCCACCCGCGTGACGGTGCCGAACCCGCCCGCCGACCTCAAGCTCGGCATGACCGCGGTGGTGACCTTCATGCGCAGCGGCGCCACCGCGGCCATCCGGGTGCCGCTGACCGCGCTGCTGCAGGAGCAGGGCCGCAACCAGGTCTGGATCTATGACGCCGCCGCCGGCACGGTCAAGCCGGTGCCGGTGACGCTGGGCGAGGCCATCGGCAACGAGGTGGAGGTGCGCCAGGGCCTGGCCCCGGGCCAGACCATCGTCACCGCCGGGGTGCACCTGTTGCGCGCGGGCCAGAAGGTGCGCCCGCTGCAGACGGTTGCGCCTGCGGGAGGGCCTGCATCGGCCCCGGCATCGGCACCGGCCGCCACCCCGAAGCAGGGGTGAGCGGATGGATCATTCCCGCTTCAACCTGTCGCGCTGGGCACTCGAGCACCAGCCGCTGACCCGCTACCTGCTGGTGGTGCTGCTGCTTGGCGGCATGCTGGCATTCTTCCAGCTGGGCCAGGACGAGGATCCGCCCTTTACCTTCCGCGTGATGGTGGTGCAGGCCTTCTGGCCCGGCGCCACCGCCGAGCAGATCGCCGTCCAGGTGACCGACAAGATCGAGCGCCAGCTGCAGGAAGTGCCCTATGCGGACAAGATCCGCAGCTTCTCCAAGCCGGGCGAGACCACGGTGATCTTCCAGCTCAAGGACACCTCGCCGGCAAAGGAGACCGCGCAGGTCTGGTACACCGCGCGCAAGAAGATCGGCGATATCCAGCAGACGCTGCCCGCGGGCGTGCGCGGGCCGTTCTTCAATGATGAGTTTGGCGACGTGTACGGCACCATCTACGCGCTCTCGGCCGACGGCTTCAACTACAAGGAGCTGCGCGAGTACGCCGACCTGGTGCGCCAGGAACTGCTGCGCGTGCCGTCGGTGGCCAAGGTGTCGCTGATCGGCCTGCAGGACGAGAAGGTCTTCATCGAGTTCAACCAGGCGCGCTTCGCCCAGCTGGGGCTGGATATCAACGCCATCGCCGACCAGATCTCGCAGCAGAACAACCTGACCGGCAGCGGCGTGCTGGTCACCCCGACCGACAACCTGCAGGTGCGCCTGTCCGGCCAGTTCGCCAGCGTGGAGGACCTGGAGAACCTGGTGCTGCGCGGGCCCAACGGCATCGCCAATATCCGCCTGGGCGACATCGCGCACGTCTACCGCGGCTATGTCGACCCGACCCAGACGCGCATGCGCTTCAACGGCAAGGACGTGATCGGGCTGGGCATTTCGATGCAGAAGGGCGGCGACATCATCGAACTGGGCAAGAACCTGCGCGCCGCGTTCGACCGGCTGCGCACGCAGTTGCCGGTGGGAATCGAGATGGACCAGGTGCAGGACCAGCCGAAGGCGGTCCAGCGTTCGGTGGGCGAGTTCGTGCACGTGCTGATCGAGGCGGTGGTGATCGTGCTGGCGGTCAGTTTCGTCTCGCTGGGGCTGCACACCAAACCGCTGCGGCTGGACGCGCGCCCGGGCCTGGTGGTGGCGCTGACGATCCCGCTGGTGCTGGCGGTGACCTTCCTGTTCATGAATATCTTCGGCATCGGGCTGCACAAGATATCGCTCGGCGCGCTGATCGTGGCGCTTGGGCTGCTGGTGGACGACGCCATCATTGCGGTCGAGATGATGGTGCGCAAGCTGGAAGAGGGCTTTTCCAAGATGGAGGCGGCCACCTTCGCCTATACCTCCACCGCGATGCCGATGCTGACCGGCACGCTGATCACCGCGGCCGGCTTCCTGCCGGTGGGCCTGGCGCGCTCGACGGTGGGCGAATACACCTTCGCGATCTTTGCGGTGACGGCGCTGGCGCTGGTGCTGTCGTGGCTGGCCGCGGTCTATTTCACGCCCTACCTGGGCTACCTGCTGCTCAAGACCCGCGGCCCCGGCGCGGGCGAGGCCCACGAGGTCTTCGACACGCCGTTCTATGCGCGCTTCCGCCGGCTGGTGGACTGGTGCGTGAGCTGGCGCAAGGTGGTGATCGCGATCACGCTGGTGGCCTTCGGGCTGGGCATCTACGCCTTCAAGTTTGTCGAGAAGCAGTTCTTCCCGGATTCCAGCCGCCCCGAGCTGATGGTGGAGCTGTGGATGCCCGAGGGCACCAGCTTTGCCCAGATGGAAACCGAGGCCAAGCGCTTCGAGCAGCTGGTCGGCAAGGACAAGGAAGTCGAGAGCCTGACCACCTTCGTCGGCACCGGCGCGCCGCGCTTCTACCTGCCGCTGGACCAGATCTTCCCGCAGACCAATGTGGCGCAGGTGATCGTGATGCCGGTCAGCACCGAGGTGCGCGATGCGCTGCGCCGCCGCATCATCAAGCTGATGGATGCCGAATTCCCGTACCTGCGAGGCCGCGTCAAGCTGTTGCCCAACGGGCCTCCGGTGGCCTATCCTGTGCAGTTCCGCGTGATCGGGCCGGACGCAGCCGGGGTACGCCAGCTGGCCGACCAGGTCAAGGCCGAGATGCGCGCCAACCCCAACACCGTCGGGGTCAACGACAACTGGAATGAGAACGTCAAGATGCTGCGCCTGGAGATCGACCAGGACAAGGCGCGCGCACTGGGCGTGACCACCAATGCCATCGCCCGCGTCACGCAGACCGTGCTCAGCGGCGTGCCGGTGGGCCAGTACCGCGACGGCGACAAGCTGATCGACATCCTGATGCGCACCCCGCGCAATGAGCGCGATGCGATCTCGGACCTGAACAACATGCTGGTGCCGACCAACACCGGGCGCATGGTGCCGCTGACGCAGGTGGCGCGCGTGACGCTGCGCTCGGAGCCGGGCGTGGTGTGGCGCGAGAACCGCGACTTCGGCGTGACCGTGCAGGCCGATGTGGTCGACGGCATCCAGGGCCCGACGGTGACCGCGCAGATCAACCCGAAGCTGGACCAGCTGCGCGCGCAGCTGCCGCCGGGCTACCGCATCACCGTGGCCGGCGCGGAGGAAGAGAGCGGCAAGGCGGGCGCCTCCATCGCGGCGCAGTTGCCGCTGTGCATCTTCATCATCTTCACGCTGCTGATGCTGCAGCTGCACAGCTTCTCGCGCGCGACCATGGTGTTCCTGACCGGCCCGCTGGGCCTGATCGGCGCCGCCGCCACGCTGTTGCTGCTGCGCGCGCCGATGGGGTTTGTGGCGCAGCTGGGCATCACCGCGCTGCTGGGCATGATCATCCGCAACTCGGTGATCCTGGTCGACCAGATCGAGCAGGACATCAGCGCCGGCGTGCCGCAGTGGACCGCCATCGTCGAGGCCGCGGTGCGCCGCTTCCGCCCGATCATCCTGACCGCCGCCGCGGCGGTGCTGGCGATGATCCCGCTGTCGCGCTCGATGTTCTGGGGGCCGATGGCGGTGGCGATCATGGGCGGGCTGATCATTGCCACGGTGCTGACGCTGCTGTTCCTGCCGGCGCTGTATGCGGCGTGGTTCCGCGTCAAGCGGCCGGAGAACGGGGTGTCGGCGCTGGCGAGTTGAGGTGCGGCGCGGTTCAGGCTGTGGCTTCGCGGAAGCCGCGGGCCGGTCCTGGCGAAACGATGCCGGCATCGACCTCGCCGTCGGCATGCCGCGTGCCCCTTGCCTTACTGGTTCACGCCTTGTGCGCCATGATCCGCTCCGCCAGTGCCACCAGGCTGCGGTCACTGCCCGCCGGCCCCAGCAGCGAGATGCCGAGCGGTGCGCCGTCGCGGCCGGCCAGCGGCAGGTTCAGCTGCGGGAAGCCGCTCAGCGGCGTCAGGCACAACGTCTGGGCGGCGAGGTTGCGGTAGGTCTCCAGGGACTCGATCGGTTCGGCGCGCAGCGGCGCGATATCGGGCATGGTCGGCAGCACCAGCACGCCGTCCGGCCCCAGCAGGCGGCCCAGGTGCGCGGTGAAGTCGCGGCGTACGGCACTGGCTTCGTCGAACTGGCTGCGGGTGACGGCCTTCGAGAAGGCGAAGCGTGCCGCGACATCGGCACCCAGCTCCAGCCCGTGTTGCTCGATCAGTTCGCCGTCGCTGCGCCACGCCTCCCAGCCCTGCACGTAGCGGAACGCCCACCACAGGTCGGACAGCGGCCGGTCGGCCACGGTGGCAGGCGCGGCCCGGCCCAGCGCGGTTTCGATCCGGGCGACAGCCGGCGCCAGCGCGTCGCGGGCCTCCGGGGTCGGCTGGGCGAACAGGTCGGTGGCAAACAGCAGCCGCGGCGCGGCCGGCAGCGGCGCCGGGTCCGCGCCGAACAGCACCTCGGCCACGCGCGCGAAGGTGCCGATGTCGCGCGCAAAGAAGCCGCAGGTGTCCAGGCTTTCGGACAGCGGCAGGCAGCGTTCCAGCGAAATGCGCCCATGCGTGGGCCGGATGCCGAACAGGCCGCAATGGCTGGCCGGCGCGCGCACCGAGCCGCCGGTGTCGGAGCCCAGCGCAAAGTCGCACAAGCCGTTCGATACCGCCGAGGCCGAGCCCGACGACGAGCCGCCGGTGATGCGCTCCGGTGCCGCGCCGTTGACCGGGCGCCCGTAGTGGGCGTTCTGGCCGTTCATGGAGAAGGCCAGCTCGTCAGTGTGGGTCTTGCCGACGAAGGCGGCGCCGGCGTCCAGCAGCCGCTGCACCGCCGGTGCGGTCGCGGCCTTGATGCCCGAGCGCGCCAGCACGTGCGGATTGCCGCCGCCGGTCGGATAGCCAGCTACGTCGAACAGGTCCTTCACGGCAAAGCTCAGGCCCCGCAGCGGGCCGCTGGCGGCGTGCGGGACGGCGATCTGTGGGTACGGCATGAAGGCACGGGCAGGATGGGTGGCAAGCGTCATGGGTGGCCTGGAATACGTTGGGGTTCTGGGATGGGGGTCATGCCGCGGTGGCGACCGCGGGCTCGGCGGCCAGCACGCAGCTGACGCGGTGCCCGGTGCCGACGGTGACCGCCTGCGGCACCTCGGCCAGGCATTGCGGGCGCGCATGCGGGCAGCGCGGTGCAAAGGTGCAGCCTGGCGGCAGCGCGGCCAGGTCGGGCGGGGCGCCGCCGATGGCCTGCAGCCGCTGGCCGCGGTCCATGCCATGCTGGCGGCTCTGCAGCAGGGCGATGGTGTAGGGGTGGCGCGCCGCGCGCAGCAGGGTGCGGATCGGGCCTTCTTCGACAATGCGCCCGCCGTACATCACCGCGACGCGGTCGGCGATCTCCACCGCGGCGCCGATATCGTGGGTGACGAAGACGATGGACAGCCCCAGTTCGCGCTGCAGCTCGCGCAGCAGGATCAGCACCTGGATCTGCACGGTGGCGTCCAGCGCGGTGGTAGGCTCGTCGGCCAGCAGGATCCTGGGCCGCGCCGACAGTGCCAGCGCGATCATCGCGCGCTGGCGCATGCCGCCCGACAACTCGTGCGGATACGCTGCCATCCGCCGCTCCGGGCTGGGAATGCGCACGGACTCGAGCGCCTGCAGCGCGCGCGAGCGCGCCTCGGCGGCCGAGACCTTGTCGTGGGTGCGGATGCATTCGACGATCTGCTGGCCCACGGTGTAGACCGGGTCCAGCGCCAGCAGCGGCTCCTGGAACACCATCGCCATGGTGCCGCCGCGCAGCCGGGCCAGCGCGCGCTGGTCGAGCGCCATCACCTCGGCGCCGTCGACGCGGATCTGGCCTGCCATGCGGGTGCGGCGCGGCGGGTGCAGACGCATCAGCGCGCGCAGCGTGACGCTCTTGCCGGAGCCGGATTCGCCGATCAGGGCCACGGCCTCGCCGGCGCCCACGTCGAGCGAAACGCCGTTGACGGCGCGGATGGTCTTGCCGCCGCCGGAGAAGGTGACGTGCAGGTCCCGCACCGAGATCATCGGCGCGCCGGGTGTGCCTTGCGGGTTGGTGGACATGGTGGGCTCCTCAGGGTGCGGCGGCCAGCAGGCAGGCGACCGGATGCCCGGCCACCAGGTCGGTCAGCTGCGGCTCGCGCCGCGCGCACACGTCCTGCGCCATGGCGCAGCGCGGATGGAAGCTGCAGCCGGACGGCGGGTTGATCGGGTTGGGCGGGTCGCCCGCCAGCGGCGCGACCGCGGTGCGGCGGTCGGGGTCCATCGACGGCATCGACGCCAGCAGCGCGCGCGTGTACGGGTGCGCCGGGTGCCGATAAAGGGTCTCGGTATCCGCGATCTCCACCACCTTGCCCAGGTACATCACCATCACGCGGTCGCACAGGTAGCGGATCACGTTGAGGTCGTGGCTGATGAAGACGTAGGTCAGGTCGAACTCGGCCTTCAGGTCCAGCAGCAGGTTCAGCACCTGCGCCTCCACCGACTTGTCCAGTGCCGAGACCGCCTCGTCCAGGATCACCAGCCGCGGGCGCAGCGCCAGCGCGCGGGCAATGTTGACGCGCTGGCGCTGCCCGCCCGACAGCTCGTGCGGGTAGCGCCCGGCAAAGCGTGCCGGATCGAGCCCGACGCGCTGCAGCAGGTAACGGGCGCGCTCGGTGGCTTCGCGCGCCGGCACGCCATGGACGCGTGGCGTGAAAGCGATCGACTCCTCGATGGTCAGGCGCGGGTTCAGCGACGAATAGCTGTCCTGGAACACCATCTGCACCTGGCTGCGGAACTGCTTCATCGGCAGCTGGGCCGAGCCCACGCCCTGCGCGTCGAAGATCAGCTCGCCGCGGTCCTGCTGCGTCAGCTGCATCAGCAGCCGCGCGGTGGTGGACTTGCCGCAGCCGGACTCGCCGACCACGCCCAGGGTCTCGCCCTTGAGCACGTCGAAGCTGACGCCATCGACCGCGCGCACGGACGCGGCGCGCGCGCGCAGGCCGGGCAGGCCGGACTTGATGGGAAAGTGCTTGACCAGCTGGTGGGCGATCACCAGCGGCTGCGCCGGGCCGCCGACATCGCGGCCGGCCTGTGGCGAAGGGGCCTGCATCAGTGCTGGCATGGTTCAGTCCTTGATTTCCATGGCCGAGCGGATGCCGTCGGCCAGCAGGTTGAACGAGACCGAGGTCAGGAAGATCATGGCGCCGGGCAGGGCGGCAACCCACGGCTGGGTGTAGATGGCCGTGCGCAGCGTGTTGAGCATCAGGCCCCACTCCGGCTCCGGCGGCTTGACGCCCAGGCCCAGGAAGGACAGCCCGGAGGCCAGGATCATCGACACCGAGATCAGGCTGGTGGCATAGACGAAGATCGGTCCAAGCACGTTGTTGAGCACATGGGCGCGCACGATGGTCAGCGACGATGCCCCGGAAGCACGCGCCGCATCGACAAACTCGCGGTTGCGCACCTGGGTGGTCACGCTCTCGGCCACGCGCACGATCTGCGGGATAAAGACGATGGTCAGCGACAGCAGCGCATTGCCCACGCCCGCGCCCAGCGTGCCCGACAGCGCGATCGCCAGCAGCACCGACGGGAAGGCGTACAGGATGTCGGTGAGCCGCATGATCACGGTGTTGGTCCAGCCGCCGGCATAGCCTGCGACGATGCCGAGTGCGCTGCCGATGACAAAGGCCAGCAGCACCGGCGTGATGCCCATGAACAGCGACAGCCGCGCGCCCAGCATTAGCCGCGACAGCATGTCGCGTCCCAGCTCGTCGGTGCCGAGCGGGAAGTGCTCGGTGCCGATCGGCTTGAGGCGCTTGAGGATCGATGCCGCGTACGGGTCGGCCGGCATCAGCACCGGGGCGAACAGCGCCATCAGCACCAGCCCCAGCAGCACCAGCGCGGCCAGCATGGCCAGCCGGTTGCGCAGCAGGCGCCGGCCCACCGTGGTCCAGTAGCCGGGCGAGCGCTGCACCGCGGCGGCGGCCGGTGATTGATCGACAGTCATGTCCATGGCGGTCTCCTCAGTTGCGCTGGATGCGCGGGTCGAACAGCGTCTGCAGCGCATCGACCAGCAGGTTGAGCAGCACGAAGAACACGGCCAGCACCAGGATGGTCCCCTGCAGCAGCGGGAAGTCGCGCTGGAAGATGGCGGAGTTGAGCAGGAAGCCGGTGCCGGGCCACGAGAACACGGTCTCGATCAGGATCGAGCCGCCCAGCAGGTAGCCCAGCTGCAGGCCCATCACCGACAGCGCGGTCGGCGCCACGTTCTTGAGCACATGGCGGAACACTGCCAGGTCGGACAGGCCGCGCGCGCGCAGGCCGACGATGAACTCGTTGGCCAGGATCTCGGCCACCAGCGCGCGCACCGTGCGTGCCACGATGCCCATCGGGATCACCGACATGGTCACCGCCGGCAGCAGCATGTACTGCATGTGCTCCCAGTCCCATGCCCAGTCGCCCGAACCGCCCGGCCCGGCGCCGGTAGCCGGCAGCCAGCCCAGCAGCACCGAGAATGCGATCACCAGCACCATGCCGAGCCAGTAGTGCGGGATGCTGACGCCCAGCACCGACAGCAGCGAAGCGGTGCGGTCGGCCACGGAGTCGCGCAGGTAGCCGGCGACAAAGCCGAACAGGCAGCCGAAGCTGAAGCCGATCAGCGTGGCCACGGTGGCCAGGCGCAGGGAATTGACCACGGCGGCGCCGACTTCGGCCATCACCGGGCGGCTGGTGGCGATGGACGTGCCCAGGTCGCCTTGCAGCGCGCGGCCCAGCCAGTGCACGAATTGCTCCAGGAAGGGCTTGTCGAAGCCATAGAGTGCGGTCAGCTGGCGGCGCAGCTCTTCCGAGGCGTCGGGCGGCAGCACCGACACCAGCGGATCGCCGGGGGCGATATGGACCAGCGAGAAGCACAGCAGCGCCACCCCGAGCAGGATGGGGATGGCATAGAGGATGCGGCGGAACAGGTATTGCATGGGAGGATCCGGCAAGTTGGGGCGTGCGTGCGCCGTGCGCGGCACGCGGGGAAGACCGGGCGGGATTGCCGGGCCGCGCGGCGGCGGGGCTGCCGCGCGGCGTCCGTCGGGCGCGGCCGGGATCAGTCCATCGACATCGTCGCGATATCGATAAACCAGCTCTGCGGCTGCACCACGCCCTTGACCTTCTTCGAAATCGCGCGCGGGCCGACGTCGTGCGCGATCAGCACGAACGGCGACTCCTCGACGATGCGGGCATGCAGCCTGGCCAGCGCCGCGTCGCGCGATTTCTCGTCAAACGAGGTGCGCGCGTTCTCGATCAGCTTGTCGAACTCGGCATTGCCGAAGTAGCCCCAGTTGTTCGAGACCGGCGGCTGGGTCTTGGTGCTGACAAAGCGCACCATGGCGAAGAACGGGTCCATTGCCGCAAAGCTGACGTTGATGGCATTGGCGCCGTGCGCGCTGGCGTCCTTGGCGCCGACGCGCCAGTTGGTGAAGAGGGTGTTCCACTCGACCACGTCGAAGTCGACGTCGATAAAGCACTCCTTCAGGTTCTGCTGCACGTATTCGTTCATCGGCAGCGGCTGCATCTGGCCGGAACCCGACGCCGACACCTGCACCTTCACCTTGACCGGTTTGGCGGCGGAGTAGCCGGCCTCCTGCATCAGCTTTTTGGCAGCGGCCGGGTCGTACTTGATATCGAACTTGGGATTGCCCCACCACGGGTTGCCGGCTTCGACGATGCCCTTGGCCTCGGCCATGTAGCCGCCCAGCAGCGTCTTCAGCCCGCTGCGGTTGACGCACAGGTTGGCGGCCTGGCGCACGCGCTTGTCCAGCCATGGCGAGCCGGGCGCGAACGACAGCTGCCACGGCCACATATGCGGCTGCGCATTGGCATAGACCTGGAAGCCGCGGCTCTTGATCTGGGCGATGGCGTCGGGTGCCGGGGCTTCGATCCAGTCGACCTGGCCCGACAGCAGCGCGGCGGTGCGCGCGTTGGCCTCGGGCATCGGCACCATCACCACCTTGTCGATCTTTGGCACGCGCTTCGTGTCCCAGTATTGCGCATTGCGCACCACTTCCAGGCGCTCGCGCGGCACGAAGCGGCTCATCCTGAACGGCCCGGTGCCGGCGGCATCGGCGGCAAACGCGACCCAGGCCTGCTTGGAGCGCTCGACCGGATCGGTGACCGAGGCCGGCACCGCGGCGAATTTCTTCTCCCACTGCGTGGGCGAGGCCATGAACAGGTTGGTCAGGTTGTAGGGCAGGAACGAATCCGGCTCGGAGGTGACCAGCTCCACGGTGAAGTCGTCTATCTTCTTGGCCGTGCGCAGCGTCGGCATGCGCGAGGCGGTCACGCCGACCTGGCTGGGATCGAACTGCCTGGCGGTCTTGTCCAGCACTTTGCCGACGTTCCAGACCACGGCATCGGCGTTGAACGGGGTGCCGTCGTGGAACTTGACGCCGGGGCGCAGCTTGAACACCCATCTGGTCTTGTCGGCGGCGTCGACCTTCCATTCGGTGGCCAGGCCCGGGATCAGCAGGCTGGGGCCGTTGCCCCGGGACAGGTCCCATTGGGTGAGGCCGTCGTACATCGGGATGCCGGAGAAGCGGTTGCCCTCGAAGCCCTGGTCGGGCTGGCCGAGCGTGCGCGGGATGTCGGCGGCGGTCATGCCGATGCGCAGCACCTTGTCGGCATGGGCGGCACCGGGCAGCGCGAGCAGCGACAGCACGGCGGCGCTCATGACCGAGGCAGCTGACTTGAGACCTTTCGCGAGAAGGGAGGGATCGTGGTGCACAGGCTTGCTCCTGGGTTGGCTTGAGGGGACGGATGTCTGCAAAGCAAGTCATGTGCCACGGTGGCAGGGCCGGGAATGCGGGCCGAAGTGCCGGCTACGGTGGTCTGCTTCTTGCTGAACCTGCTGCCGTTTCCTCTCCCTCACCCCACCCGCAACCAGACATGGACCAGCTACACCTTCCCCGCATCAATGGCGCCCGCCTGTGGCAATCGCTGATGGACCTCGCCGCGATCGGCGCCACGCCCAGGGGCGGCGTGTGCCGCATCGCGCTGACCGAAGCCGACCGCAAGGGGCGCGACCTGGTGGTGCAGTGGTGCCGCGAGGCCGGGCTCGACGTGCGCGTCGACGAGATCGGCAACGTCTTCGCGCGCCGCGCCGGCAGCGACCCCGACGCGCGCGCCGTGGCCACCGGCAGCCATATCGACACCCAGCCCTCGGGCGGCAAGTTCGACGGCAACTTCGGCGTGCTGGCCGGCCTGGAAGTCATGCGCACGCTCGACGACCTGGGCATCGTCACGCGCGCGCCGCTGGAGGTCGCGTTCTGGACCAACGAGGAGGGCACGCGCTTCACGCCGGTGATGATGGGCTCGGGCGTATTTGCCGGAGAGTTCGACGCGGCTTTTGCGCGCGCCCAGACCGATGTGGATGGCGTCAGCGTGGGCGACGCGCTGGCGGCGATCGGCTACCGCGGCGCGCAGCCGGCGGGCGCGGTGCCGGGCGGCATGTTCGCGGCCTACTTCGAGGCGCATATCGAGCAGGGGCCGGTGCTGGAGGCGGCCGGCCTGCCGATCGGCGTGGTCTCGGGCGCGCTGGGCCAGCAGTGGTACGACGTGACCGTGACCGGCATGGACGCGCACGCCGGCCCGACGCCGCTGGCGCTGCGCCACGACGCGATGCTGGCGGCCGCGCGCATGGTCGAGGCGGTCAACCGGATCGCGCGCGACGAGGCGCCGCACGGGCGCGGCACGGTCGGCTATCTGCAGGTCACGCCGAACTCGCGCAACGTGATTCCGGGCCGGGTCGATTTCTCGGTCGACTTCCGCAACCTGTCGCAGGCCGGGCTGGACCGCATGCACGCGGCCATGCAGGCGGCATTCGAAGGCATTGCTGTGGCCGCCGGCGTGGAGGTCGAGATCCGCCAGGTGGTGAAGTTCGAGCCGTGCGTGTTCGCGCCCGAATGCGTTGACAGCGTGCGGCGCGCGGCCACGGCGCTGGGCCTGCCGCATATGGACGTGGTCAGCGGCGCCGGCCACGACGCGGTCTACGTCGCGCGGCGCGCGCCCACCGGCATGATCTTCGTGCCGTGCAAGGACGGCATCAGCCATAACGAGCTGGAAGACGCGCTGCCCGAGCATGTCGAGGCGGGCGCCAACGTGCTGCTGCAGGCCATGCTGGCGCACGCGCGCTAGGCGCCCGCGCCAGATCCAGAGGCTAGTTGCAGATCGTGCCGGGAACCGGCTTGCCCGAGGCGGTCAGCCCCTGGCACGCATCGCCGCTCGCCAGGCTGGTATCCGAGGCCGCGGCCGGTGACAGCTTGAGCTTGCCTGCCACGGTGCAGCACCCGCGGGCTGGCGGCGGCGCTGGCGTGCGCTTGGTCGCCGGCAGCGGCGCCGGCCCACCGGCTTCCGCGGTTTCTTCCGCGTCAGGAAAGACGCACTGCCCTTGCTGGCAGATCCGCTCTCCTTTGCACTGCATGTCGTACTGGCATCCGGCAGCATAGGCGAGCGATGACCAGCCAGCGGCCATCGACGCTGCCAACAGCAAGGCAGGGAATTTCATATGCCCTCCGATCAGGGCTGAGGTGAAGATGCCGGAACGGCTCGGTGCCGCTCCGACACCTTCAGCATAGATCGCGGCAAGGGTCCGCGAAAGGCACTGGCACTCAGGTGTTCTACCACCCCTGCGCGAGTTGGCCGGCCTTCGCCGTGCCGGGCCTCAGTGTGCGATCGAACGCGAGATCGCCCGCGCGCATTCCATCACCAGTGGCGCCAGCTTTTTCTGCGCCTCGGCCATGCTCCAGCGGCTGGCCGGCGGCGACACGTGCACCGCGCCGACCGCAACGCCCTGGCTGTTGACGATGGGCGCGGCCAGGCCCATGTCGCCGATGAACAGTTCCTCTTCATTGCTGGCGTAGCCCAGCCGGCGGCACGCCGCCACGCGCTCGAAGATCGCATCCACGCCGGTCAGCGTCGCGGGCGTGCGCGCCACGCGTGCCGACTGCTCCAGCATCGCCAGGACCTGCTCGTCGGGCAGCGTGCTGAGGTAGGCCCGGCCGGAGCTGGTGCAATACATCGGGATGCGCATGCCCACCGGCGTCAGCACCGGCATGTGCTTGGCGGTCATCAGCTGGGCCACGTAGACCATGTCCAGCCCGACCGGCTCGGTCAGGTTGGCGGTCTCGCCGCTGGCCGCGGCCAGCTGCGACAGGTAGGGGCTGGCCACCGGGATCAGCGCATCGGCCGCCAGATAGTTGTAGCCGATCTCCATCACCCGCGGCGTCAACCGGAAGCGCCGCGTCTGCGGGTGCTTGTCGACATAGCCCAGCGCTTCCAGGGTATGGATGGTGCGCTGCGCCGAGCTCTTGTTCATGCCGGTCAGCGCGGCCAGTTCCGACAGGGTCAGCGTACGGTGGACGCCGTTGAAGGCGCGCAGGACTTCGAGGCCTTTTTCGAGCGACTGGTTGAACAGCGGGTTGTCGCGGTCGGGCGCGGGTGGCGGGACGGGTTTTGACGGCATAGTTGCGTCGCGGGCGAAGGGACCGGGCGGCACCATCCACGGGATGGCTGCACCACGATGAGTGAGTATTGCACCAATATACATATGTATCGATTATCGATACGATGGCGAAATGATACCGTCACTGGCGCAGGCTGGAAAGTGCCGCGGCGCGGGGGTGCCTGCCGGAAAAAGCGTGCCGAAGGGGATTGGGAAACGGAAGTTGTCAGCCCGCCACTAGAAGGGCGGGTGGTGCGAGGGAGGGGACTCGAACCCCTACACCATTGCTGGCGTCAGGACCTAAACCTGGTGCGTCTACCAATTTCGCCACCCTCGCGGTCCTTGCGGCGCTGCCCGGGCGGGCGGCCGCGATGCTCGCTGGCTTGCGCCGGACAGGAAAGCAAAAAAGGCGGCTGGAACTGCCCGCCTTTCTTCTGTCCGCTCTGCCGGCTCTGGCCGCCGAACCGTGGTGTCGGCATGGCTTGCGCCTGTAGTGCAACGAGGCTGCGGATTGTAGCGCAAGGCGCGGGGGGAATCCAGCCCCGCCGGGGGCTCCGGTGCCTGCGGCAGGCGGCAGGGATATATTGTCGGCTTTCCAGATGACGCACACATGCCGATGATTGCCGTCCCGACCCTGACCCCGCTGCGCTGGCGCCTGCTGTTCTGGGGCTGCGCGGCCGCGGTGCTGGCGCTGTCGCTGATGCCGCCGACGCAGCCCCTGCCGACCACCGGCTGGGACAAGGCCAACCATATGCTGGCGTTCGCGGTGCTGGGCGTGCTGGGCCGGCGCGCCTACAGCGGCCGTGGCTGGGCCGTCTTGCTGGGGCTGGTGGCGTACGGCGCGCTGATCGAACTGCTGCAGGGGCAGACCGGCTACCGCGAGGCCGACTGGCTCGACCTGCTGGCCGACAGCGTCGGCCTGGCCGCGGGCATGGCGCTGGACTGGCTGGTGCGCCGCCTCAGTTCTCCTCGGCTTCGAGCGTGAACCTTGCGCCATCGTCCTGGCCGAGCAGGTCGGTCAGCACCGGCATGGCCTGCTGCAGCGATTCCTTCAGCCGCCACGGCGGATTGACGATGAACATGCCGCTGCCATGCAGGCCCAGGCCGCCCTCGACCGGATGCCTGACGGTCAGGGTCACGTGCAGCCAGCTTTTGAGCGGCAGGCCCTTGAGCTGCACCGGCAGCTGCGCCGATTCGCGCCGCTGCACCTGCGGGTACCAGACCGCATAGACGCCGGTGGCAAAACGCTCCAGCCCGTCGCGGATGGTCTGCACGGTGCGGGCGTAGTCCTGCTTGTCCTCGTAGGACGGGTCGACCAGCACCAGCGCGCGGCGCGGCGGCGGAGGCAGGATGGCCTTGATGCCGCCGAAGCCGTCGCCGTCGTACAGCATGACGCGGCGCCCGGCGCCGCGGAAGTTGTCGCGCAGCACCTGGATCTCGGTGCTGTGCAGCTCGAACAGCCGCAGCCGGTCGTGCTCGCGCAGCATCTGCCAGGCCAGCCAGGGCGAGCCGGGGTAGTGGCGCAGGTTGCCGTCCGGGTTGAGCGCGCGCACCTGGTCCAGGTATTCGTCCAGCATCGCCGGCAGCTGGGTGCCGCTGGCGGCGGCACGCCACAGCGGTGCGATCCCGGTTTCGAATTCGGCCTTCTTCTGCGCGTAGGCGTGATCCAGCGCGTAAAGGCCGGCACCGGCATGGGTGTCGATATACCAGAACGCCTTGTCCTTCTGCGCCAGGTGCTCAAGCAGTTGCACCACGACGGCGTGTTTGAGGACATCGGCATGGTTGCCGGCGTGGAAGGCGTGACGGTAGCTGAGCATGTGGAGCGGGGCGCCTGGACGGCGCAAATCAAGGGGCAGGGCGATGCGGTCTGCGGGAAGGCCGCTATGCTACCATCCGGCGCGAATTACCAAGCCCGCTCCCACGCCCCGGCGAATCCGCCCGGGCATTTTGCTTTTCGCCGAATTTCCTGTCCCATGCCGCGCGCACTAGAGCCCGCCGAGCCGATCCTTTCTGCCGAAGGCATCCCGTATTCGCCCCGCTACGACGACGTCTACCACAGCACCGAAGGCGGGCTGGCGCAGGCCGCCCATGTCTTCCTGGGTGGCAACGGCCTGCCGCAGGCGTGGGCCGGTCAGCGCCAGTTCGTCATCGTCGAGACCGGCTTCGGCCTGGGGCTGAATTTCCTGGCTACCTGGCAGGCGTGGCGCGCTGATCCCCAGCGCTGCGGCACGCTGCATTTCGTCTCGATCGAAAAGCACCCGTTCACCCGCGAAGGGCTGGCGCAGTTGCACGCCGGGCTGGACGGGCTGCAGCCGCTGGCGCAGGCGCTGCAGGCGCAATGGCCGCTGGCGCTGCCGGGCCTGCACCGCCTGGCCTTCGACGGCGGGCGCGTGGTGCTGACGCTGGCACTGGGCGATATCGAGCAGATGCTGCCGCGGCTGGCGGCCGGCGCGGATGCCTTTTACCTGGACGGTTTCGCGCCGGCGCGCAATACGGAGATGTGGTCGCCGCAAGTGTTCCGCGGACTGGCGCGGCTGGCCCGGCCAGGCGCCAGGCTGGCCACGTGGGCGGCCGCGGGCTTTGTGCGGCGCGGGCTCAAGGAGGTCGGTTTCGAAGTCAGCAGGGCGCCCGGCTTTGGCGGCAAGTGGCAAATGACCGTCGCGAGCTTCCGCCCGCAATGGAAAGCGCGCCGCCATGCGCCGCCACTGCCGGCCCAATGGGCCGAGCGCCATGCCATCGTGATCGGCGCCGGCCTGGCCGGCTGCGCCGTGACCGAACGGCTGGCCGCGCGCGGCTGGCGCGTGACGCTGTTCGATGGCCACGACGGGCCGGCGCGGCAGACCTCGGCGCATCGCGCGGCGGCCATGCACGCACATTTGTCCGCCGACGACAGCCTGCTGTCGCGGCTGTCGCGCACCGGCAACCAGTACGCGCTGCGTGCCTGGGCGGAGTTGGCCGAGGCCGGCCATGCGGTCGGCTGGCATGGCTGCGGCGTGCTGCAGATCGGCGAGGACGAAGCCGAGGGCGAGGCCCAGCGCGCCGCGCTGGCGGCGATGCGCTTGCCGGAAGGGTTCGTGCGCTGGATGAGCGCTGAAGAGGCGGCAGCGGCCCACCATGCCGGCGTGCCGCGTGGCGGCCTGTGGTTCCCGCAAGGCGGCTGGGTGGCGCCGCCTGACATCTGCTCGGCGCAGCTGGCGCAAGCGGGCGCTGCGGTGACGGCACGTTTCGGCTGCCGGGTTGCTGCAATCGCGCGCGTCGACGGGCAATGGCAGGCGCTCGGGCAGGACGGCGAAGTGCTGGCATCGGCGCCGGTGCTGGTACTGGCCAACGCGCATGAGGCGCAGCAACTGCTGCCGCAGCAGCACTGGACCATGCGGCGCGTGCGCGGGCAGCTGACCACGCTGGCATCCGCGCAGGTGGATGCGCTCGGCGGCTGGCCGGATTGCGTGGTGACTGGTGCCGGCTACCTGCTGCCGCGCACCGCGGACGGCGCTGGCCGGGTCGGCTCCAGCTACGACGCCGACGAGGGCCCGCTGGTGGAGCAGCCGGCGGTCCACGCGGCCAACCTGGCGCGCCTGGCCGGCATGCTGCCGCGCCAGGCCGATGCCGTGGCCGCCATCGATCCCGCGACGCTCTCCGGCTATGTCGGCGTGCGCACGGTCACGCACAACCGGCTGCCGCTGGTCGGCCAGGTGCCTGACGAGGCCGCCGCGCTGGCGCAGGCCGCATCGCTGCGCGGCGCGCACTTGCGGGACCTGCCGCGCATGCCCGGACTCTACGCCGCCCTTGCATATGGCTCGCGCGGCCTCACCTGGGCAGCGCTGGGCGCGGAACTGCTGGCCAGCCAGATCGAGGGCGAGCCGCTGCCGCTGGAGTCGGACCTGGCCGATGCGATGGATCCGGCACGCCTGCTGCTGCGCGCGCTGCGTCACGGGCACACGGGATAGCGCCGCGGGTCCGGCGGGCGGTTCCAGGCCCGTTCCGGGCAAAATCTGCCGGAAGCGAATGAAAACCGTGCGATAATCCCCGTTTTCCGTTTGCGCGGAGCTTCCCGTTCGCCGGTGCGCCGCCCCGGCCGTCCTGTCGTGACGGCGCCGTGGCGGTAAAGCGGGCGGTACATGCGCAAGCGGTAGCACCTACGAACACAACTACATTTTCTGGATTGGATCTACGACCATGTCGAACGTGATTGAGAACCTCGGCAAGCTGGACCGCAAGGTGACCCTGGCCATCCCCAAGGCCGAAGTGGAGAAGGAAAAGCAGGAGCGCCTGGTTCGCCTGTCGAAGACCGTGAAGATGTCGGGCTTCCGTCCGGGCAAGGTGCCGATGAAGATGGTCGAGAAGCAGTACGGCCAGCAGGTCGAGTTCGAAGTGCGCTTCGACAAGGCCGCGCGCAAGTTCTTCGACATCACCAAGGAACAGGACGTCAAGGTTGCCGGCCAGCCCAAGTTCGAGATCAAGAACGACGGCGTGGGCGAGGACGAAGTCGCCTTCGACGCCACCTTCGAGGTGTACCCGGAAGTGACCATCGGCGACCTGTCGGCTGCCGAAGTCACCCGCACCGGCACTGAAATCACCGATGCCGAAGTCGACAAGACCATCGACATCCTGCGCAAGCAGCGCGTGCACTACCACGCCCGCGGCGAAGCCGGCGAGCATGGCGACGGCGGTGCCGACGTCGCCGCCCAGAACGGCGACCGCGTGACGCTGGACTTCGTCGGCAAGATCGACGGTGAAGAGTTCGCCGGCGGCAAGGCCGAGGACTTCCCGTTCGTGCTGGGCGAAGGCCGCATGCTGCCCGAGTTCGAGCAGGCCGCGCTGGGCCTGAAGGTCGGCGAAAGCAAGACCTTCCCGCTGGCCTTCCCGGAGGACTACCACGGCAAGGAAGTGGCCGGCAAGACCGCCGAGTTCACCGTGACGCTGAAGAAGATCGAGTGGGCGCACCTGCCGGAAGTCAATGATGCCTTCGCCAAGTCGCTGGGCATCGCCGACGGCAGCGTCGAGAAGATGCGCGCCGACATCCGCGAGAACCTCGAGCGCGAAGTGAAGCGCCGCACGCACTCCATGCTGAAGGACCAGGTCATGGAAGCGCTGCTGAAGGCCAGCGAGCTGGACGTGCCCAAGGCCCTGATCGAGCAGGACCAGGAACGCCTGGTGGAAATGGCCCGCCGCGACCTGGAGCAGCGTGGCATGCCCAACGCCAAGGACATGCCGATCCCGGCCGAGATGTTCGCGCAGCAGGCCGAGCGCCGCGTCAAGCTGGGCCTGATCCTGGCCGAGATCGTCAAGGCCAACGGCCTGGAAGCCAAGGCTGACCAGATCAAGGCCGAGATCGAGGACTTCGCCAAGAGCTACGAAGACCCGAAGGAAGTCATGCGCTGGTACTACGGCGACCAGCAGCGCCTGGCCGAAATGGAAGCCTACGTGCTCGAAAACAACGTGGTAAATTTCGTATGCGGCAAGGCCAAGGTCACCGACAAGAAGGTGTCCTTCGAGGAACTCACCGCCGAAGGCAACCAGCAGCAAGCCTGAGGCCGGAAGTGACCCGCAGCCCCGCGCCACGGCGTGGGGCGGGGGCAGCTTCCCGAGTTACCCCGGATTGCCTTGCGATCCGACGAATCCATGGAGAACATGCATGACCCGCAATGATTTGCTTGACCGTCTCGCCACCACGCAGGCTTCGGCACTGGAAACCCAGGGCCTGGGGCTGGTGCCGATGGTCGTCGAGCAGTCCGGCCGGGGCGAGCGCGCCTATGACATCTACTCGCGCCTGCTGAAGGAGCGCGTGGTGTTCATGGTGGGCGAGGTCAACGACCAGACCGCCAACCTGGTGGTGGCCCAGCTGCTGTTCCTCGAGAGCGAGAACCCCGACAAGGACGTGTCGCTGTACATCAACTCGCCGGGCGGTTCCGTATCGGCGGGGCTGGCGATCTACGACACCATGCAGTTCATCAAGCCGGACGTGTCCACGCTGTGCATGGGCATGGCGGCAAGCATGGGCGCGTTCCTGCTGGCGGCTGGCGCCAAGGGCAAGCGTTCGGCGCTGCCCAACTCGCGCATCATGATCCACCAGCCGCTGGGCGGCGCGCGCGGCCAGGCCTCTGACATCGAGATTCAGGCGCGCGAGATCCTGTACCTGCGCGAGCGGCTCAACACCATCCTGTCCGAGGTGACGGGCCAGCCGGTCGAGAAGATTGCGCGCGATACCGATCGCGACAACTTCATGAGCGGCGACCAGGCAGTTGACTACGGCCTGATCGACAAGGTCCTCGCCCGCCGCGGCTGATGCAGCGGGCCGCCGTGGCGCAATCCGCAGCGGCGGCCGGCCAGGCTGGCACGGGCTCAAATGGCGAAGGCTACACCGGAACGAGGCCCCGTGCCTCGTTTTTTGCTTTTGCCCCACAGCCGGGGGGAACCGCCGGTGGTGCCAATTGTTTTGGCGTATGATGCGTTTGAAGCGTATCGCTGGGGAGCCTGTCGCCCCGCGGTGTGCGCCCTGCATAAGTGACTGATTCCTATGGCGGACAAAAAAGGTTCATCCAGCGAAAAGCTTCTGTACTGCTCCTTCTGCGGCAAGAGCCAGCATGAGGTCAAGAAGCTGATTGCCGGCCCGTCGGTGTTCATTTGCGACGAATGCATCGACCTGTGCAATGAGATCATTCGCGACGAGGCCACGGCATCCGAGAAAGACGCCGCCGCGGCCGCGCGCTCGGACCTCCCCACGCCCCACGAGATCCGCGAAAGCCTGGACCAGTATGTGATCGGCCAGGAACAGGCCAAGAAGATCCTGGCCGTGGCGGTCTACAACCACTACAAGCGCCTCAAGCACCTCGGCAAGAAGGACGATGTCGAGCTGTCCAAGAGCAACATCCTGCTGATCGGGCCGACCGGCTCGGGCAAGACGCTGCTCGCGCAGACGCTGGCGCGCCTGCTCAACGTGCCGTTCGTGATCGCCGACGCGACTACGCTGACCGAAGCCGGCTACGTGGGCGAGGACGTCGAGAACATCATCCAGAAGCTGCTGCAGAACTGCAACTACGAAGTCGAGAAGGCGCAGCGCGGCATCGTCTACATCGATGAGATCGACAAGATCTCGCGCAAGTCCGACAACCCGTCGATCACCCGCGACGTGTCGGGCGAGGGCGTGCAGCAGGCACTGCTCAAGCTGATCGAAGGCACCATGGCATCGGTGCCGCCGCAAGGTGGCCGCAAGCATCCGAACCAGGACTTCCTGCAGGTGGACACGACCAATATCCTGTTCATCTGCGGCGGCGCCTTCGATGGCCTGGAGAAGGTCATCATGCAGCGCTCGGACAAGACCGGCATCGGCTTTGCCGCGCAGGTCAAGAGCAAGGAAGAGCGCGACGCCAGCGAAGTGCTGCCGCAGACCGAGCCGGAAGACCTGATCAAGTTCGGCCTGATCCCCGAACTGATCGGCCGCCTGCCGGTGGTCGCCACGCTGTCCAAGCTGGACGAGGCCGCGCTGATGCAGATCCTGGTCGAGCCCAAGAACGCGCTGGTCAAGCAATACCAGAAGCTGCTGGCTATGGAAGGCGTCGAGCTGGAAATCCGCCCGGGTGCGCTGAGCGCCATCGCCCGCAAGGCGATCCGCCGCAAGACCGGCGCCCGTGGCCTGCGTTCGATCCTGGAGCAGTCGCTGATGGACGTCATGTACGACCTGCCCAACTACAAGGGCGTGCAGAAGGTGGTGATCGATGAAAATACGATCAACGGCGATGCACCTCCGCTGCTGATGTACGAAGAGCAGCAGCCCAAGGTGGCGGGGTCCAACTGACGCGAGGGCTGCCAGACGTGGTAAGTGGTCGGGACCACACCGGCAGCCGGGCGAAAAGGCCGTTCGCGTAGAAGCGAGCGGCTTTTTTTGTTTATTTCTACCGACGAGAGGGAGGAAACGCGGGTATGCTGTTTCAGAGGGGCCAGCAAGTGCAGGGAGCGGCATCTGCCTGCCTTGATGAATCGATTGGCACGTATCTTGTAATCGATTCGGGCGGCCCAATTTACGCCTTAAATGACTGACTTGGGGAAAATGATGTCCGGAACACAACTCCTCCCGGCCGAGCCGATTCGCCTCCCACTGTTGCCGCTGCGCGACGTGGTGGTGTTTCCGCACATGGTGATCCCGCTGTTCGTGGGACGCCCGAAGTCCATCAAGGCGCTTGAGACTGCGATGGAGGCGGGCAAGAGCATCATGCTCGTGGCCCAGAAGACGGCGGCCAAGGACGAGCCGACCGCCGACGACCTGTATGAGGTCGGCTGCATCGCCAATATCCTGCAAATGCTGAAACTGCCCGACGGTACCGTGAAGGTGCTGGTCGAGGGTACCCAGCGCGCGAATATCCGCGAGGTGAGCGAGGACGATGCGCACTTTATGTGCGAAGCCGTGCCCGTGCCGCCCGCACCTGGCGAAAGCGCCGAGACCGAGGCCCTGCGCCGCGCGATCGTGTCGCAGTTCGACCAGTACGTGAAGCTCAACAAGAAGATCCCGCCCGAGATCCTGACCTCGCTGTCGGGCATCGACGAGGCAGGCCGCCTGGCGGACACCATCGCCGCGCACCTGCCGATCAAGCTCGAGCAGAAGCAGAAGATCCTGGAGATGGTCAATGTGACCGAACGCCTGGAAAGCCTGCTGTCGCAGCTCGAGGGCGAGATCGACATCCTCCAGGTTGAAAAGCGCATCCGTGGCCGCGTCAAGCGCCAGATGGAGAAGAGCCAGCGCGAGTACTACCTGAACGAGCAGGTCAAGGCCATCCAGAAGGAACTCGGCGAGGGCGAAGAAGGCGCCGACCTGGAAGAACTCGACAAGCGCATCAAGGCTGCGCGGATGCCGAAGGAAGCCAAGAAGAAGGCCGACGCCGAATTCAAGAAGCTCAAGCTGATGTCGCCGATGTCGGCCGAAGCCACCGTCGTGCGCAACTACATCGACACGCTGGTGAACCTGCCGTGGCGCAAGAAGAGCAAGGTCAACAACGACCTCGCCAACGCCGAGCGCGTGCTGGATGAAGACCACTACGGCCTGGAGAAGGTCAAGGAACGCATTCTCGAGTACCTCGCGGTGCAACAGCGCGTGGACAAGGTGAAGGCACCTATCCTCTGCCTGGTCGGGCCTCCCGGCGTGGGCAAGACCTCCCTCGGCCAGTCGGTGGCGCGCGCGACGAACCGCAAGTTCGTGCGCATGGCACTGGGCGGCGTGCGTGACGAGGCCGAAATCCGCGGCCACCGCAGGACCTATATCGGCTCGATGCCGGGCAAGATCCTGCAGAGCCTGTCCAAGGTCGGCGTGCGCAATCCGCTCTTCCTGCTCGACGAGATCGACAAGATGGGCATGGATTTCCGCGGCGATCCGTCGTCGGCGCTGCTCGAGGTGCTGGACCCGGAACAGAACCACACGTTCCAGGACCACTACATCGAAGTGGACTTCGATCTGTCCGACGTGATGTTCGTGGCGACGTCGAACTCGCTCAACATCCCGCCGCCGCTGCTCGACCGTATGGAAGTGATCCGCCTGTCGGGTTACACCGAGGACGAGAAGGTCAATATCGCGCAGCGCTACCTGTTGCCCAAGCAGATCAAGAACAACGGTCTGAAGGCAGGCGAGATCGAGGTTGCCGAAAGCGCGATCCGCGACATCATCCGCTACTACACGCGTGAAGCGGGGGTGCGTTCGCTGGAACGCGAGGTCTCCAAGATCGCGCGCAAGGTGGTCAAGCTGCTGCTGCTGAAGAAGGAGTCGGGCACGATCAAGGTCGATTCCGAGAACCTGGACAAATTCCTCGGCGTGCGCAAGTACGATTTCGGCCTGGCCGGCAAGGAAAACCAGGTTGGCCAGGTCACCGGTCTGGCGTGGACCGAGGTGGGCGGCGATCTGCTGACCATCGAAGCCGCGATCATGCCGGGCAAGGGCAACATCACGCGTACCGGTTCGCTGGGCGATGTGATGAAGGAGTCGGTCGAGGCCGCACGTTCGGTGGTGCGTTCGCGGGCACGCCGCCTGGGTATCACGGATGAGATGTTCGAGAAGCGCGACATCCACATCCACGTGCCTGAAGGCGCCACGCCCAAGGACGGCCCGTCCGCAGGCGGTGCCATGACCACGGCGCTGGTGTCGGTGCTGACCGGCATCCCGGTGCGCGCGGATGTCGCCATGACCGGCGAGATCACGCTGCGCGGCGAGGTGCTGCCGATCGGGGGCCTCAAGGAGAAGCTGCTGGCGGCCCACCGGGGCGGCATCAAGCTGGTGCTGATCCCGGAGGAAAACGTCAAGGATCTGGCCGAGATCCCCGACAACGTGAAGAACGCCATCGAGATCGTGCCGGTCCGCTGGATCGACAAGGTGCTGGAACTGGCGCTCGAGCGCAAGCCCGAGGCGTTGCCTGAAGAAGATGCCAAGCCCGCCGAAGTGGCGGACAAGGCCACGGCCAAGGTTGAGCGTCTGCATCACTGACACAGCTTTGGCCGCATGAACGAAACGCCGCGGGGCAGCGATGCCCGGCGGCGTTTTTTTGCGCGCACAGGTCTTGGCAAACTGAAATCACCTGTATTACACTTGCGCCCTCGCAACGCAAACCACGGCAACTGCCGCGAGGTGTGGAGCGATCAGCAAGTTGCAGGCAGCCAGCCTGTGATGGTCGAGCGGGTGCTTAGCTCAGTTGGTAGAGCGGCGCCCTTACAAGGCGTAGGTCGGGGGTTCGAACCCCTCAGCACCCACCACGCTTGACTAACAAAATCAAGGACTTAGAGCGATCTAAGTCCTTTTTTGTTGGTATTTCCATCTCCCTCCGGCCGAGCCGCGCGCTAAATTGCTGTTCCGCCGTTGCTCGGCATGGCGCTCCCGGCCGGTGTTTTCCGGCGTCCCACAGATAAGCGCTATTCGCTCCCGATGTTGCGAGCGCTCTGCGCAGTTTTTTCAGGCCTGGCCCGGCACTGCACGTACGATTTCCCCGCATTCCCGCGCGAATGAGCGCATATGGGACGTGCACGGCAGCACGGCCCAGTGTCGTGAGCCTGGCGCGGAACTTGCGGAACCAGTCAGAAAATCGACTGCGGACGCCGACATGGACAGCGTGGAAGTGATCGTCGATGCGATGCGCAAGCTCGTGGGCGAAGGTGACGACCTGGCGTGGTGGCAAGGCGCCGTGCGTGCCGCCATCATCTTCGTCGGCACCTGGGCGATGCTGCGGTTGGCCGGCAGGCGGGCCTTCGCGCAAAAGACATCGTTCGACCTGTGCATCATGTTGCTGCTGGGCGCGGTGTTGTCGCGCGCCGTGGTCGGGGCCACTTCGTTCGCGGTGGCGTTTTCCGCCGGGCTGGCATTGGTGCTTCTGCACCGGGTGGTGGGCTGGCTGTCGAGCCGTTCTCCGGCATTCGACCGCGCCACTGGCGGCCACGCGCTGGACCTGCTGCGCGAGGGGGAACTGGACCGGGAGCGCGTGAGCCACGCAATGCTGACCGAGGAAGACCTCAAGGCCAACCTGCGTGCGACACTTCAGACCGACAGCTTCGACGACCTTACCCGGGTGGTGCTGGAGCGCGACGGCAAGGTGACGTTCGTGAAGGGCCGCGGCGGCGACGGCCGCGTACCCGCAGCACCGGCCACGCATGCTGTCTCGCGCAGCAACGGAGTGTCTGTGCAGGCGTCGGAGGCGCAGCGATGACGCTTGGGGAAAACGGCAGCGACAACGGCAGCATTGCGCGCTATTTGCTGCGCCACCATTTGCATGTGGTCACGGCGGAGTCCTGTACCGCGGGGCTGATCGCCTCGCGCATCGCCGAGGTGCCGGGTTGCGGAGATGTCTTGCACTGCGCCATCGTGGCGTATTCGCCCTCGGCCAAGGAACAGTTGCTGCACGTGCCGCCTGAGACCATCAGGCAACACGGACTGACCAGCGAGGCGGTCTCGCTGGCGATGGCGCTGGGCGCCATGGAGATGACCGGCGCCGACCTCGCGATCGCCAACACCGGCGTCGCCGATGATGGCGGCGATGGCGATATCCCGGCGGGTACGCAGTGCTTTGCCTGGGTGTTCCGCCGCCACGGCCATGCGGCGCGTGATGTGCTGCGGAGCACCGGGGGTATTGCCGCGTTCACGGAAACGCGGCGCTTTCCGGGGACGCGTAACGCCGTACGCGAAGCCGCTGCCGACTGGGCGCTGGCTCGCATTTGCCATTACCACGAACAGGCGCAGCGCGGGCAAGGCCACTGTGGCCCGCACGCATAAAGCGCCGGAAGACCCGGACGGCGCGCTGGCAGCCCCGGAAAGAGACCCAGCCTTGGATAGTGCCCTCCCGACTAATGGTGCCGACAAAGCGTTGCGTACGGTATTGCGCGAGGCCGGGTTGCGTTATGTCGATGACAGTATGCCGGGCATCGGGCGCCGCCGTCAGGGCGGCGGCTTTGCCTACATCGACGCCAACGGCAAACGCGTGGACGATGCCGCCACGCTGGCACGCATTGCTGCGCTGGCGATTCCTCCTGCCTACGAGGAAGTGTGGATCTGTGCGAACCCTGCGGGCCACCTGCAGGCGACCGGGCGCGATGCGCGCGGCCGCAAGCAGTATGTCTACCACCCTGAGTGGAGCGCGCAGCGCGATTCGGACAAATACGCGCGGTTGCCGGCCTTCGGCAGCGTACTGCCCCGCTTGCGGGCGCGCGTCGCGCGCGACCTGCGCCGCAACGGCATGCCGCGCGAAAAAGTGGTCGCGGCGGTGGTGCAACTGCTCGACGCCACGCTTGTGCGCGTGGGTAGTCCGCAATATGCGAGGCAGAACCGCACCTACGGCCTCACCACGCTGCGCCGCCGCCATGTCACCGTGCGCGGCAGCCGGCTGCGTTTCCAGTTCACTGGCAAGAGCGGCATCACCCACGACGTATCGGTCAACGATCCGCGCCTGGCCCGCATCGTGCGCAATTGTGCCGACCTGCCAGGCCAGTGCCTGTTCAAGTATCGCGACAGCGACGGCGAGATCCGCGAGGTCGGATCCGCCGACGTCAACGCCTACCTGCAACAGGCGACCGGCGGCGACTTCACTGCCAAGGACTTCCGCACCTGGGCGGGCAGCGTGCATGCGCTCGCGCTGCTGCGCGCGGCCGGCGCGGACGGCGAAGCAGCGCGCAGGAAGTGCGTGGCCGGGGTCATCAAGTCAGTGGCCCAGCGCCTGCGCAACACCGTGGCGGTGTGCCGCAAGTGCTATGTCCATCCGGCGGTGATCGAGGCCTTCATCGACGACGGATTGCAGGACTGCGCGCGCGTCGCCATCGTCAGCCGCCTGCGTGCCGACGAAGCACGGCTGCTGAAGCTGCTTGCAGAACGGGCCAGGACTGCATAGGGCGTCCCGCGGTGAGCCTCGAGCGTCGAAAGGCTGACGGAAGAACCAGGGCTGGACGTCCGGCCGGAGGATGGCGACCCAGTATGAGAACGGCCCAGCAGCCACAGGACAGGGCGCTCCGATTCAGCGCTGCGAAGGAATGTTGCCGCCGTCGACGATGAGCTCGGTGCCGGTGACGTAGCTGGCCTCGTCCGACAGAAGGAAACGGACCACTCGCCCGATCTCCGCGGGGGTGCCGAGGCGGCCCAGCTGGATGCGTCGCTCGAAGGTGCCTTCGGGCAGGGCATCGATGGCAGGTTGAAGCATCGGTGTGTGGATCTGTCCGGGAGAGACGGCGTTGATGCGGATGCCGTCGCGGCCCAGGCTGTCCGCGAGCGAGCGCACCAGCGAGAGCAGGCCGCCCTTGGAGGCGGAGTAAGCCGGAATCAGGGCGTTGCCCAGCGTGGCATTGATCGACGCGATGCCGACGACTGCCGCGCCGGGTTGCGCGCGCAGGTCAGGCAGCATGGCTTGCACCAGCAGGGCCATGGCGCGCAGGTTGACATCAAGCACCGCGTCCCAGCGCGCCTGTGTAAGGCCGTCGATCCCGCTCTGGTCCACCACGCCGGCAGCATGCACCATGCCGCCCAGCGCCGGCAGGGCGGCGCGGGTGCGGACCAGCGCGTGTTCCAGGCCGGCGGGGGCGCGCAGGTCGATGCCGAGCCCGAAGGTGGGCACGTCATAACGTTCGGCGAGCGCCGCGGCGACGGCACGCGCCTTGTCCTCCTGGATATCCCAGATGGCGACCGGCCGGTTTGCCGCGGCCAAGGCCGCCGCACAAGCCTCGCCAATGCCGGACGCGCCACCGGTAACCACGACCGCACTGGCCGGCGTGTTGAGGGCCACGCAAAAATCGCCGGTGGCAGGGTGTTGGATCGTCACTGGATGTCTCTCCCGGATGTCATGTTGTTGGCGCAGCCGCGGTAGACGCGGCTGATATGCGCATTGTTTCCTGTCACGCAGGATGCGACATAGTCCAAATGGACCAAAACAACCGCGCCCGAGACGATTTTCCGCCATGGCACCCTGCGGCCGGGGCGATGCGTCTGCTCATCGTGCCGTCAGCTCGCTGAGTGGCGTCGGCACGTCGTATTCACCTCAATCGAGCGGAATGATGCTGTGCAGGACGGTTTGTACCAGCGCCGCCTGGCGGGTCACCCCAGTCTTGGAGAACACGGCACGCAAATGCGCGCGCGCGGTATTGCGGCGGATGTCGAGTTCCTGCGCCGCTTCGTCCAGTGACCGGCCCTGGGTCAGCAACAGTACGAGCGACGCCTCCGTCCGGGTGAAATCGAACATATTGCGCAGTAGTTCGGCCGACCCCAGTGCCTTTTGATCGGGGTCGCGGATAAAGACCGCCACCGCGGGCTGGCGCGGACGCTCGGACCACTTCTGCGAGGCGATGGAACGCACCAGCAGTCCCAGCCGGGCGCGGTCGCCCTTGCGCGGCACCGACAGCCCGAGCGGGATGCCGGGCTGCTCCGAGTCTCGCAAGGCGATGGCCTGGCGGACCAGGGCCTGCAGCTTGCGGTTTTCCTGCGCCGAGTCGGCCATCAACTGGCCGTTGCAAACCACCAGACCATCCTTTTCCGCCAGCAAGGCGTCGGCCATGCCATTTGTGGTAAGGACCTGGCCGGTGTCGTCCAGGATCACCGAGCCGATCAGCAACCTGTCTACCGTGCCGGCGTAGAAGCGCCGCTCCGACTCGGTCGTGTTGAGGTTGGCGTGGATACGTACCGCGCGCTCCAGGTGCGGCACGATGCGCCGGCACAGCGCCTTGTCGGCCTCGGAGAAGCGGTCGCTGCCATGTGGGCGGCAGATTCGCAAGCGGCACTCCACACCATGCTCGGCGCGGATGTCTACGCCCATGATTTCAAGCACGTCGTAGGGCTTGTTGAAGAATCGATAGATCTCGCTCTCTAACCACCTGGCCTCGCCAATCAATTCATGCACGGTCAGGACTTGTGCGTTGGGCAGGTTGACGAAAGGGTCGATGGCATAGAAGTGCTGTGCGTAGGCGCCCGTTCCGACGGTGGTATCCACCGCGCTGGAAGTGATCATCAGCCCCGGCGACGTATTGGACGGCGGGCGTAGCACCAGGGTCACGTAGTTGGCGGCCAGCAGGTGTCGCAGCGCATCCAGCAGCGACTGCCATGGGATATCAAGCAGCGGGCCGTCGTACACCAGCCCGATCAGATCGCTGATCTCGTCAATGCCGAGTGCGGGCCGGCCAGGTAGCTGTGCGTCGATCCATTGAAGGCTTGTCATCGGTGCTCTCTCAAATCTGCGGCGCAATGCGGCCGGGGCATTGCGCCAGTCCGGCCGTCGGCGACCGGCGATCGGCTGGAGATAGTATCTGCTTCTCCATGCGCTGGTAGTGGGTGTTTTCCCCGGGCGCCGTGCGGGGGACGCCTGTCGTGCGGAGGGAAATAGTCCCAACAGACTAGATTCGCGCACGGACGCTCCATGTCGCTCCAGAAACGGTTGAATCTAGTCCGTCAGGACCATGCCCGTGAAGTGGCCCGGCCAGAAGAATAAGGCCATGAGCAAACAGTCACCACGGAGGAGACATGGAAGCGCAGCAGTTCCTGCAGACAGCCCCGCAGCCCACCCGCTACGCCCGCGGTTGGCATTGCCTTGGGCAAGCTTCGGACTACAAGGACGGCAAGCCACATCGGCTCGACATCTTCGGTACGCGCCTGGTCGCGTTCACCGGCGAGGACGGGGGCATCCGCATCCTCGATGCGTGGTGCCCGCACATGGGCGCGGACCTGGCTCTCGGCGAAGTGAAGGGCAACGCCATCGTGTGCCGCTTTCATGGCTGGCACTGGAATGGCGACGGCGCGTGCGAGCATGTGCCGTGCGCCAGCCGCATTCCGCCCAAGGCGCGCACACGTGCGTGGTCTGTCTGCGAGCAGAACCACCTGCTGTTCATCTGGCACGATCCCGAGAGCGCGCCGCCGCCGCCCGCGGTGGCGGTACCGCGCATCAGCGCGTGCTTCACCGGTGAGTGGACCGGGTGGACGATCCGCAAGATGGTGATCGGCACCCATTGCCGGGAGCTTGTCGATAACCTGGCGGACGTCGCCCATTTCGGGCCGGTGCACGGCTCACCAGCCGTCTATTTCTGCAATACGTTCGACCGCCACATCGGCTACCAGATGTTCCGCGGCGAGGAGAGCGAGTTACTTGGCCGGGGTCTGGTTGCGGACAGCGCGTACTTCGGGCCCGCCTACCACGTAACGCGCATGACGGCGGAGGTGGACGGCAAGCCCCTTGACACCATCCTGCTCAATTGCCACGTGCCGATCGACTCGCAGAGCTTTGAGCTGCGCTACGGCGTCATGGTCAAGAAGGTGCCGGGGCAGTCGGAGGAACAGAACCAGGAGATGGCGCAGGCGTATGTAGAGCAGGCGCAAGCCTCCTTCTTCCAGGACGTGGAGATCTGGCACAACAAGATCCGCGTCGACCGGCCCGTGCTCAGCGACGCCGACGGTCCGGTCTATCAGCTACGCGAGTGGTACCGCCAGTTCTACACCGATGTAGCCGACCTGCCCGCTGACCTTGACCGCAAGAAGGTCTTCGAGCGGCGCGACGGCACCTGGCGCACGCTCGATGCCGTGCCGCCGGAGGCGGCGAGCAAGCTGCACCTGATCTGATGAAGGAGAGCGTCATGCGACTGGAAGGAAAAGTGGCACTGGTCACCGGCGCCGGGTCCGGCATGGGGCGGGCCATGGCCGAGCGCTTTGCGGCCGAGGGTGCGGCGGTGGTCGTGGTGGACCGCGACGACGGCGCCGCGCAAGCGACGCTCGACACGATCGGCGGCGAGGCGCACGGCATGGCGCGTGGCTGCGACGTCGCGGACAGTGCGGCGGTGGGGCGGCTGCACGAGGAGGTCGCGATGCGCTGGGGGCGGCTCGACATCCTGGTCAACAACGCAGGCATCGGCCAGGTGCCGGGAGACGGCTTCGAGCACTACCAGGTGCGCGCGGCCGAGCGCGGGCGGCAGCTGGCAGCCGGCGAGACTCCCACGGTCTATACCGACATGATCGTCGACCTCAACGATGCCGGCTGGCAGCGCGTGGTGGATGTAAATCTCAACGGCACGTTTTACTGCTCGCGCGAGGCGGTGCGGCTGATGACGCGCGCGGGGGTGGGCGGCGCCATTGTCAATATCGCCAGCGTCTCGGCGCTGAGCGGCGAAGGGCCTCTCAGCTATTGCGCGTCAAAAGCGGCCGTGCTCGGCCTCACCCGCTGCCTGGCGCGCGACCTGGGCCCGCGCGGCATCCGCGTCAACGCGATCTGCCCGGGGCCCACGCGCACGCCGATGATGCAGTCCATCAGCGAGGAATGGGCGCGCAGCCTGGAGCGCGCGATCCCGCTGGGGCGCATGGCCGAGCCGGAAGAGATCGCGGCGGCGGCACTGTTCCTGGTGAGCGGAGACGGCATGCAGATGACGGGCCAGACGCTGTCGGTCAGCGGCGGCATGGCAATGATTTAACGGCGCAGGCGCGACGGCGACGCGTTCGGGTCGTTGTCCTGCCTCGATCGAAGGATAACAGGGAGAGCAGCATGCGAGTAACGGGACGTTTGCAGGACAAGGTGGCGCTGATCAGTGGCGCTGGCACGGGGATCGGCGCCGCCACGGCGGCGCGCTTCGCGGCCGAAGGGGCGAGGGTGATGCTGTGCGGGCGGCGCGAGGCGCCGCTGCGCGCCGTGGCCGAGGAGATCCGGTCGCGCGGCGGCGAGGCTGCGTGGATTCAGGCCGATGTCACCAACGAGGCGGACGTGGAGCGGGCGGTGGCCCAGACCGTCGCACAGTTCGGCGGCCTGCATGTCATGGTCAATAACGCGGTCAACTATACCTGGGGCGTGCTCGACGAGGTCAGCACGCAAGCCTGGCGGCAATGCCTGACCGGTAGCCTGGACGTCGCCTTCTTCGGCACGCGCGCGGCGCTGCGCGTGATGAAGGCGGCCGGCGGCGGTGCCATCGTCAACCTGGGTTCGGTGGCGGGCCTGCTTGGCAGTCCGGGATTGTCGGCCTATGGCGCGGCCAAGGCGGGCGTGCTCAACTTCAGCCGCGCCGTGGCGCTCGAGGGCGCAGCCCACAACGTGCGCGTCAACGTGGTGATTCCCGGGGTGGTCTGGAGCGAGGGCACGCGCGAAGCGCTTGCCAGCGAGGAGGTCGCCCGCGGTACCGCACGCGCGGTGCCGCTGGGGCGCGTGGGCGAACCGCACGAGGTGGCTGGCGCCATCCTGTTCCTGGCCTCGGACGAGGCTTCGTATATCACCGGGCAGAGCCTGGTAGTCGATGGCGGCAAGACCTGCCGGCTCGACGTGGGCGCAACCGACTATGTGTCGGAGACGTCAGCCGAGCGGCGCGCCGCGCCGCAGGCAAGCTGAGCGCACCCCACTGAATGAGCAAGGAGAGGCAAGTGACATCAGACATGGAATCGATGCAGGCCCGACTCGATCGACTCGAGTCGGTCAACGAAATCCGCATGCTGCCGGCCAAGTATGCGCTGGCGCTCGACATGCGCGACCTCGATGCCTGGACCAGCCTGTTTCCCGAGGACGTGGCGGTGGGCAAGGACCAGGTGGGCCGCGAGCACCTGCGGCGCTGGATAGACGAGACCCTGCGCAACCAGTTCACGGTGACCTCGCACCACATCGGCGGACACATCATCGAGTTCCAGGATGCGGACCATGCGAGCGGCGTGGTGTATTCGAAGAACGAGCACGAGACCGGCCCGGAATGGGTCATCATGCAAATGCTCTACTGGGACGACTACGAGCGCATCGACGGCCGCTGGTATTTCCGGCGACGGCTGCCATGCTATCTCTACGCGAGCGACCTCAACAAGCCGCCCATCGGCGACAAGAAGATGCGCTGGCCGGGCCGCGAGCCCTACGAGGGTTCCTGGCATGCACTATGGCCCTCGTGGAAGGCGTTCTGGAACGCCAAGCCGAATGAAGCGCTGCCCGGCGTCGCCGAGCCGGTACCGCTGGATCGCTTTCTCGAGACGATGCGTCGCGGTTCGGCACTCCCCAAGGTCCGCACGCGCTGACGCCATGCCGAAACCGATCAAGGGATCATCAAGATGAGCGCCAGCCTGTTTGAGCCACTGCAGCTCGGCGACATTGCACTCGCCAATCGCATCGTGATGGCGCCGATGACGCGCAGCCGCGCCGGCGCGGGCGACCTGCCCACCGGCCTGCACCAGGCCTACTACGCCCAGCGCGCGGGCGCCGGGCTGATTATTGCGGAGGGCACTTACCCTAGCCGGCATGGCAAAGGGTACTGCCGCACGCCGGGCATCGAGACCACCGCGCAGATCGACGCCTGGCGCGACGTGTCAGGTTCCGTGCGCAGCCTGGGCGCGGCGATGGTGCTGCAGCTGATGCACGTCGGGCGCGTGGCGACGCGCCATAACAAGGCGCCAGACGCCCAGACGGTGGCGCCGTCGGCGATCCGCGCGCGCGGCACCATCTATGCCGACGGCCACGGCCTGGTCGGGATGGAGATGCCCCGTGCGCTGGCGGCACATGAAGTCACCACCGTGATCGAGGAGTACCGCCAGGCCGCCGTCAATGCGCTGGCCGCCGGATTTGACGGCGTCGAGCTGCATTGCAGCAGCGGCTATCTACCCATGCAATTTCTGCTTCCTTGCACCAATCAGCGCACCGACGGCTATGGCGGTTCGCTGATGGCGCGGCTGCGCTTCGTCGTGGAGACGCTCGAGGCCATCGCCGGGGCGATCGGGGCGGGGCGCGTGGGTCTGCGTATCTGTCCCGGCAACCCGTATAACGACATGCACGATGACGACCCCGCCGCCACGTACAGCGCGCTGCTCGATGCCGTGGCGCCGATCGGGCTGGCCTACCTGCACGTGAGCCGCTCGCCGGATCCTGCGCTCGATGCATTTGCGCTGGCCCGTCGGCATTTCGGCGGTGCGGTTATCGTCAATGACGGTTTCGACGGCGCGAGCGCCGCGCGTGCAGTGTCCGGCGGCGTCGGCGAGGCGGTTTCGTTCGCCCGCCATTTCATCGCCAATCCCGACCTGCCTGCGCGCCTGCGGCACGGTGCGCCGCTGGCCGCGTTCGACCGCACGCTGCTGTATACGCCGGGAGCGCATGGCTACACCGACTACCCGGCCGCCGCGGAGCTTGCCGCGAGTGGCCAGATCCTTCCCCAGGGAGGCTTGCAACCGTGAGCGACTGCCTCGCACCGATTTCAACCATACCCAATGCCGTGGCACACACGGCGCGGCTGCGCCCGGATGCGGTAGCCATCGAGGAAGACGGCCGGTCCTTGCGCTATGGCGCGCTGCACGAGACGGCGCGAGTCGCTGGGCGTGCGCTGATGGCGCTGGGCGTAGCGCCCGGCGAGCGCGTTGCCATCTGGGCGCCTAACCTGCACGAGTGGATCGTCGCAGCGCTCGGCATCCAGATGGCCGGCGGCGTGCTGGTACCGCTTAACACCCGGCTCAAGGGCGGGGAGGCTGCCGATATTCTCGGGCGTAGCGGTGCGCGGGCGCTGATCTGCATCGGCGAATTCCTTGGCGTCGATTATCCCGAGATGCTGCGTGGGCATGCGCTGCCGGCCTTGCGCCACCGCGTCATTCTGCGCGGCGAACGCAAAGGCGCTTTGTCTTGGGAGGCTTTCCTCGCCCGCGCCGAAGACACACCCGAGGCCATGCTTGACGCGCGCATCGCCGCGCTGACACCGGACAGTCCGTCCGACCTGCTTTACACATCCGGCACCACGGGGCGGCCCAAGGGCGTGATCACCACACACGGGCAGAATCTGCGCGCCTTCTCCGACTGGTCGGGCATCGTCGGCCTGCGCCCCGGCGACCGTTACCTGATCATCAATCCCTTCTTCCATGCCTTCGGCTACAAGGCCGGCTGGCTCGCGGCACTGCTTCGCGGCGCCACCATCCTGCCGCTGGCGCAGTTCGACGCCGAAACCGTGCTCGCTCGCATCGAGCGGTACCGCGTCAGCTTCCTGCCCGGCTCGCCCACGCTCTACCTGAGCTTGCTTGCCCATCCGCGGCTGGATGCATACGACTTGTCATCGCTGCGCGTTGCGGTCACGGGGGCGGCGTCGATCGCGCCAGAGCTGATCCGGCGCATGCGCAAGGTGCTTGGTTTTGACGTGGTGCTCACTGCTTACGGACTGACCGAGTGCTGCGGCCTGGCGACGGTCTGCCGGCTCGGCGACGCGCTGCAGACTATCGCCAACACGAGCGGGCGTGCGCTCGCCGGTGTGGAGATTCGCTGCGTAGACGCTGAAGGAAACGACGTCGCCGCCGGTGAAGCGGGCGAAGTGTGGATCCGCGGCTACAACGTCATGCGTGGGTACTTCGACGACGAGGCCGCCACACGCGAGGCCATCGACGCCGCGGGGTGGCTGCATACAGGCGACATCGGCAGCGTCGACGCCGCCGGAAACCTGTGTATCACCGGCCGGCTCAAGGACATGTTCATCGTGGGCGGCTTCAACTGCTATCCCGCGGAGATCGAGCACCTGATTGGCACGCATCCGGCGGTGGCGCAGGTCGCGGTGGTCGGCGTACCCGATGCGCGCCTGGGCGAGGTTGGCCGCGCCTTCGTGGTGTTGCGCGAAGGCGAGAGCATGAGCGGGGAGGCATTGCTGGAATGGTGCAAAGCCCGCCTGGCAAACTATAAGGTGCCGCGTTCCGTGGCCTTCATGGCGGCCCTGCCGACCAATGCCACGGGCAAGGTCGTCAAGCACGAACTGATGGCGCTCCAGGCGCGCATGTGCGCCTGAGCGTGCAGGGCGGAATTGGCAGCCGAGGGTACAAGATTGAGTCATCCGGGTATTGCGCAGATGATGAACACAAGCTATAGTTCGGCCTCTTGCAGCAGGGCACGGTCGGCAAGGGAAGGTTGGCAGGCGTTGTAGGCTTATGATTTGTAAGGAAATTTGATTCCCTTGCAAGGCGTCCTCAGCACCCACCACTCTCCATCGCAAGGACATGTGCATTGCCGGCAGCAAGCACCGACACAGGAGTGGTAGTTCAGTCGGTTAGAATACCGGCCTGTCACGCCGGGGGTCGCGGGTTCGAGTCCCGTCCACTCCGCCAGTTTTAAGGAAACGCCCGCATTAGCGGGCGTTTTTCATTGATGCGGAGTGGAGGAAGCCGCCTGCGCGGCTTCCGGCGGGAATCGAAGGGCTGCGCTTGCAAGCGCAGCAGCGGCCCGCGGGACGTGGGCGAGTCCCGTCCACTCCGCCAGTTTTATTGAAAACGCCCGCATCAGCGGGGCGTTTTCATTTGTTCCCTCATGTTTCCCACCCTGCACAAGGGTGCGTGCCCAGCGGCTCCTGATAGAATTGTGGAGTTTGTCTTTCGTGCCAATCCACTACCCGAATCCGCATGCTTGATTTCGTACGCAACAACCGGCGCCTGATGCTCTTGCTGCTGCTGGTGCTTGTTTTCCCGTCGTTCGTGTTCTTCGGCGTGGAAAGCTATTCGCGCTTCATGGACAGCTCGCACGATGCCGCCAAGGTCGACGGCCGCGCCATCAGCGTGCAGGAGATCGATAACGTCGTGCGCGACCAGAGCGAACGCGCGCGCCAGGTCCTGGGCGCCAGCTATGACCCGCGCCAGTTCGAAGGCCCGGACGCCCGCAGGGCCGTGCTGGACCAGCTGATCCTGCAGCGCGTGATGGCCAGTGCCGTGGCGCGTGAGCACCTGACCGTGTCCGACGCCAAGCTGCTCGAGGAAATCAGCAACCTGCCGGCGATCGCGCAGTTGCCGCGCACCAAGGACGGCAAGGTCGACGACAAGGCCTACCTGCAGCTGCTGCAGTCGCAGGGCATGACGCCCGAGCAGTTCGATGCCCGCATGCGCTTCGAGCTGGCCACGCAGCAGCTGGGCGCATCGGTCGCCGCGACGGCATTCGTGCCCAAGTCGCTGCTCGATCGCCTGATCGCCGTGCGCGATCAGCAGCGCGATGTGCAGGCGCTGCTGTTCAAGCCGGCCGGCTACACCGCCAAGGTGCAGCCCGATGCAGCCGCGCTGAAGGCCTACTACGACAGCCACCAGCAGGCCTTCTCGGTGCCGGAACAAGCCAAGGTCGAGTACCTGCTGCTGTCGGGCGAGGCCCTGGCCGCGACGCAGGCGGTCACGCCCGAAGAGCTGAAGTCCTACTACGACAGCAATATCGCGCGCTTCCGCATCGACGAGCAGCGCCGCGCCAGCCATATCCTGATCAGCGCGCCGAAGGATGCGCCGGCCGCCCAGCGCCAGGCCGCGAAGGACAAGGCCACCAAGCTGCTGGAGGACCTGCGCAAGCACCCTGACACCTTCGCCGACGTGGCGCGCAAGAACTCGCAGGACCCGGGCTCGGCCGAGAAGGGCGGCGACCTGGGCTTCATGGGCCGCGGCGCGCTGGTCAAGCCGTTCGAGGACGCCATGTACGCGCTCAAGGATGGCCAGGTCAGCGACGTGGTGGAAACCGACTACGGCTATCACATCATCAAGCTGACTGGCATCAAGCCCGCCGAGACCAAGCCGCTGGAAGCCGTGCGCACGGAACTCGAAGCTGAGCTGCGCAAGCAGTTCGCCGACAAGAAGTTTGCCGAGCAGGCCGATGCCTTCGGCAACACCGTCTATGAGCAGGCTGACAGCCTCAAGCCCGCCGCCGACAAGTTCAAGCTGACCATCCAGACCGCCGACAACGTCACGCGCCAGCCGAACCCGGCGCTGGGCGCGCAGAGCCCGCTCAACAACGACAAGCTGCTCAAGGCGCTGTTCAGCGACGACGCGATCAAGAATAAGCGCAACACCGAGGCCGTCCAGGTGGCCCCGAACACGCTGGTGGCCGCGCGCATCGTCGAGTACCGCCCGGCGGCCGTGCGCAAGTTCGAGGAAGTCGAAGCCAAGGTGCGCGAGGGCTATATCGCCCAGCAGGCGGCCGAACTGGCGCGCAAGGACGGCGAGGCCCGGCTTGCCGCACTGAAGAAGGCAGACAGCGCCGACGGCTTTGGCGCGGTGCAGACCGTGTCGCGCGCCAAGGCCGAGGGTATGCCGCCGAAGGCGGTCGAAGCGGTGCTGCGCGCCGATGCGAACAAGCTGCCCTCGGTGGTGGGTGTCGACCTGGGGGCCGAAGGCTACGCGGTCTACCGTATCACCAAGGTCAGCCAGCCGACGCAGGCCAACCCGGCGCAACGCCAGGCCGAAGCGCAGCAGCTGTCGCAGCTCGCCGGCCAGACCGACCTGCAGGCATTCTATGAAAGCCTGAAGGCACGCTCGAAGGTCAAGATGCTGACGCCGGTGGGTGCCACGCAGCCGCAAGGCGCCGAGTAAGCGCCAGATCAGCCGCGGCAGCCCCGCTGCCAGCAAGGACCCCTGCCAGGCGGCAGGGGTTTTTTTATTCTTACTTCGCGCCGCTGCGCCTGAGCATCGGCTTGAGCTGCGGCCACACCGTATCGAGCAGCGCTGGCTGTGCCGCGGCGGTCGGGTGGATGCGGTCGGGCTGGAACCAGTCCTGCCGCGCGATGACATTGTCGAGGAAGAACGGCACCAGCCGCACCTTGTACTCGCCGGCCAGCTTCGGATACAGCGAGACGAACTTCTCGGTGTAGTCCTGCCCGTAGTTGGGCGGGATGCGCATGCCGATCAGCAGCACGCCCGCGCCGGCCTTCTGTGCCATGCTGACGATGTTGCGCAGGTTGGCCTCAGTGGTCTGCAGCGGCAATCCGCGCAGCGCGTCGTTGGCGCCAAGCTCCACCACCACGATGGCCGGGCGGTGCCGCGACAGCAGCTCCGGCAGCCGCGTCTTGCCGCCGATGGTGGTCTCGCCGCTGATGCTGGCATTGACAACGCTATAATCGAAGCGCTCCTGCCGCAGGCGGTCCTGCAGCAGCGTGACCCAGCCCGCGCCGCGCGCGATGCCGTACTCGGCGGAGAGGCTGTCGCCAAGCACCAGCAGTGCCGGCGCCGCAGCCTGGGCTGAGGCCCCGGCCGATATCGTCAGTGCCATGCCGGTTGCCAGCAGCAGCCGGCGCCATTTGCCTCGGATCCCAATATCCATGTCTTCTTCCATTCTCGCTGTCGAGTCCCTCGGAAAGACCGTTGCCGACACGACCGGTTCGCTGACGATTTTGCACGACGTGACCTTTTCCGTCACGCCGGGCGAAACGCTCGCCATCGTGGGGGCGTCCGGATCGGGCAAGTCGACGCTGCTCGGGCTGCTGGCGGGGCTGGACCTGCCCAGCACGGGCACGGTACGGCTGCAGGGCCAGGACCTGTTCGCGCTGGACGAGGACCAGCGCGCCGCCGTGCGGGGCCGCCATGTCGGCTTTGTGTTCCAGTCGTTCCAGCTGGTCGGCCACCTGACCGCGCTGGAAAACGTGATGCTGCCGCTGGAGCTGCGCGGCGAAACGTCGCAGGTGCGCGAGCGCGCCCTGGACATGCTGCTGCGCGTGGGCCTGGGCGCGCGGCTGGGGCACTATCCGCGCACGCTGTCGGGCGGCGAGCAGCAGCGCGTGGCGCTGGCGCGCGCGTTCGTGGCGCGCCCGGACATCCTGTTTGCCGACGAGCCCACCGGCAGCCTCGATACCGCCACTGGCGAAGCCGTGATCGCGCTGATGTTCGAGCTTAACCGCGATGCCGGCTCAACGCTGGTGCTGGTAACGCATGACCGCTCGGTGGCGGCGCGCTGTGGCCGTATCCTGACCATCGACGCCGGCCGCGTGGCCAGCGATGAATGGATGGGCGCGGAGGTCTAGCTGGCGGCGCCCGCCTTCAGCACCGCGCGGGCGCGCTCGATCAGCGACGTGGTGGAGGCATCGTGCTGGCCGACGGCATTCCCGGTCAGCTCGGCCTCGATCGGACGGGCCAGGATCTTGCCCAGCTCGACGCCCCACTGGTCGAAGGAATTGATCTTCCAGACCACGCCCTGCACGAAGGTGCGGTGCTCATACAGCGCAATCAGCGCACCCAGCACATGCGGCGTCAGGTTTTCCATCAGCAAGGTGTTGCTGGGGCGATTGCCCTCGAACACCATATGGGCGATACGGACTTCGTCCTTCAGGCCGGCGGCACGCAGCTCATCGGCGCTGCGCCCGCGCATCAGCGCCTCGGCCTGCGCAAAGCAGTTGGCCAGCAGCTTGGCGTGATGGCCTGCCAGCCGGCGCGGCGGCACCAGCGGCGCGACAAAATCCACCGGCACCACCTGCGAGCCCTGGTGGATCTGCTGGAAATAGGCATGCTGCCCGTTGGTGCCGGCCGTGCCCCACACCACCGGCGAGGTATGCGTGCGCACGGGCTGCCCGTCAAGCTGCACCGACTTGCCGTTGCTCTCCATCTCCAGCTGCTGCAGGAAGGCGGGAAACAGCTCCAGCGAGGTGGAGTAGGGCGCCATGCAGCTGGTGGGCAAATGCCAGAAATTGCGGTACCAGATGCCCAGCATGCCCAGGACCACCGGCATGTTGCGTTCCAGCGGCGCGGTGCGGAAATGCTCGTCCATGGCGCGCGCGCCGGCCAGCAAGTCGGCGAAGGCGTTGAAGCCCACGGCCAGCGTGATCGACAGGCCGACCGACGACCACAGCGAGAAGCGTCCGCCGATCCAGTCCCAGAACTCGAACATATTGGCCGGGTCGATGCCGAACTCGCGCACCGCTTCGGTATTGGTCGAGACTGCGACGAAATGCTTGGCAAGGTCATGCTCGGCCACGCCGTTGGCGACAAACCAGGCGCGCGCGCTGCGCGCGTTGGCCATGGTTTCCAGCGTGGTGAAGGTCTTGGAGCAGACGATCACCAGCGTCCGTTGCGGGTCGAGCCGCACCAGCGTCTCGGCCAGGTCGGTGCCGTCGACATTGGAAACAAAGTGCATGCGCGGCGCGGCATTGCCATCGGCATTGGCCAGGTGCGACAGCGCGCGGCACACCATGCGCGGCCCCAGGTCGGAGCCGCCGATGCCGATATTGATGACATCGGTGATGCGCTCGCCGGTGACACCCTTCCAGGCGCCGCTGCGCACGCGTTCCGAGAAATCGCGCATGCGTACCAGCACCTTCCGGATTGCCGGCATGACCTGCTCGCCGTCGACCTTGTAGCCGGCGCCGGCAGTCGCGCGCAGCGCTACGTGCAGTGCCGCGCGGTCTTCAGTCGTATTGATATGCTCGCCCGTGAACATCGCGTCGCGGCGTCTGGTCACGCCGGCCTCGGCTGCCAGCTGTACCAGCAGGCGCATGGTTTCGGGCGTGATCCGGTTCTTCGAATAGTCGAGATAGAGCCCGGCGGCTTCCAGCGAGAATTGTGCGACGCGCTGCGCGCCTTCGCGATCGAACCCGTCGCGCATCTGGGCGTCGCGAAGGGTGTCGTGGTGCCGCAGCAGGGCGTTCCAGGCGTGAAGGTCAGTGGGCATGCAGGACAATCGAGGTTGCGCGAGCCGCGTGGCGTTGCCGGCTCACAAGACAGAGATGCAAGTATATCGTCAGCGCTGCCGGGATCCGGCCTGGCAGCGGCGAATATCGTTACCACTTGCAACATACCAGCGTGGGCGCAGGCTAAGTATCGGACATTGTCTGACGGCGCGCGCCGCCGAGCCGGGCCGCGATGGCGCGTAGCACGGGTTCTCCCCCAGCGACGCACAAGCCTCCCAGACAGATGATGCCGATGCCGATTGCGGTGGTCCAGTCGGGCAACTGGCCGAAGGCCAGGTAGCCGATTACCGTCGCGGACAGGATCTGCAGGTAGAGGAAGGGGCTCAGGAAAGACGCATCCGCGTACTGGAAGGCCCGGATGACGAAATAATGGCCAAGTGATCCGGTGATCCCCGCGGACAACAGCAGCGCACATTGCATCGGCGTAGGCCAGGCGCTGAACCAGAAGAAGGGCACGATCAGCGTGGTCAGGCAGGCGCCGGTTACGCCGCTCTGGATCAGCGTGGTCATCGGTGTGTCGTGCGCGGCAATGCGGCGTGTCAGCATCTGCATCAGCGCGAACACCAGCGCCGACACCAGGCCCAGGCCGACACCGAGCGGACTGAGCTGGCCCCCCGGGCGCACCACCACCAGCATGCCGGCAAAGCCGACCACCACACCGGTCCAGCGCATCCAGCGGGCATGGCGCCCGGGGCGCTCGCCCAGCAGCCACGGCGATAGTGCCACCACGAACAGCGGCGCGCAGAAATTCAGCGCCGTGGCCTGCGCCAGCGGCATCAGCATCAGCACGCTGAAGAACACCAGCGTCGAGACCAGCATCAGCGCGCCCCGCAGCCACTGCAGCCCTGGCCTTGCCGGCCGCCACTGGCGCCGCCAGCCGGCGGGGCCGAGCAGCAGGAAGATCGCGACCACATGCCCGACATAGCGCACCCATGCCACGGCCACCAGCGGCAGTCCTTGCTGCGTCAGGGTCTTGCTGGTGGCATCGAGCAGGCTGAGGATCCATTGTCCGATGACCAGCAGGGCGATGCCGGTGAGCAGGTGGCGGCGGTCGGCGGGATCGCGCAGCATCGCGCCGCGCGTCATGCGCGGGCCCCGGCCAGCAACTGGTTGAAGATGGTGCGCGCGGGCGCGTACAGTTCGCTTGCGGTGACGCCGGCCGGCCCGGTGCCCTGGGCGACAAGGGCATCGGCGGCGCGTCCATGGATCCACACCGCCGCCCGGGCCGCGGCCAGCGGCGCCATGCCTTGCGCCAGCAGCGCCCCCAGCATGCCGGCCAGCACGTCGCCGGTGCCGGCGCTGGCAAGTGCGGCATTGCCGCTCGGGTTGAGCGTGCATGGACTGCCGTCAGGCGCCGCGATCACTGTGCCCGATCCCTTCAGCACGACCACGGCCTGCCATTGCGCAGCCAGTGCTGCGGCAGCAGCGGGCCGGTCGCGCTGCACCTCGGCGACGGGAACGCCCATCAGCCGGGCGGCTTCGAGCGGGTGCGGCGTTATCACGCAGGCCGCGCCGCTGGCGGCCAGTGCCCCGGCCAGCGCCGGATCGGCAGCCAGCAGGTTCAGGGCATCGGCATCCAGCACAAGCGGCAGCGGCGCGGCTTGCAGCAGCCGCGCAAACTGCTTGTGTGCGTTGGCGTCCGTGCCCATGCCAGGACCGATCACCAGCGCCGACATGGCAGCGAGGGCCAGTGCGTCCACGGCATGCAGCATCAGCTCCGGATGCAGCGGATCGAACAGCGGTGCGGGCTGCGCCAGGAAGCCGATATGCACCTTGCCCGCGCCGAGGAACTGCGCGGCCCTGGCGCCCAGCAGCGGCGCCCCGGTCATGCCCAGGTTGCCGCCGATGAGCGCCAGCGAGCCATGCGTGCCCTTGTTGCTGGCATGGTGGCGGCGCGGCAGCGCCGTGCTGAACAGCGCCGGGCCGTTTACCAGGCAATGGGGCGTTTCGTCCGGCGGATAGTCAAGGCCGATCGGCGCGATATCGACCTCGCCGGCGCAGTCGCGCCCGTCGAGCGTCAGCAGCCCGGGCTTGGCGGCGATAAAGGTCAGCGTGCGCTGCGCGCGCACGGCCGGCGCGCCCGCGCCGGTGTCGGCGAACAGGCCGCTGGGGATGTCCAGCGCAAACACCGGCAGCGCGCTGCGGTTGATTTGTCCGATCCACCACGCCATGGTGCCGTCGGCGGGGCGGTTCAGGCCGATGCCGAGCAGGCCGTCGACGAGCGCAGCGGTGCCCGCGGGCCAGTCCGCGTCATGCGAGGCAGCGATGCCTGCGACCACGCTGACCGGGACGCCGGCTGCGTGCGCTTGCTGCCAGGCGGTCGCGGCGTCGGCGGGCAGGTGCTGCGGGTCCGCCGTCAGCCATACCTGCACGGCACGGCCGGCGCTGTGCAATTGCGTGGCGGCCACCAGCGCATCGCCGCCGTTATTGCCGGGGCCGGCCAGGAACAGCAGCGGGCCGGCGGGTGCATGGCAGGCCAGCCAGCGCGCGGCCGCGGCGCCGGCGCGCGACATCAGCGTAAAGGCGGGCAGTTGCGTGAAGGCGGCGTTCTCGATGCGGCGGATGGCGGCGACGTCGTACAGCGGAACCGGTGCGGAGGCAGCGGCATCGAGTGCAAACCAGCCGTCGCCGTTTGCGTGCGAGGTGGCGGTAGAGGCAGAGGGTGTCATGTGTGGTTATCTGGCGGGCCCCAGGCCGTAGCGGTCGGGCAGCAGGCCCTCCATGTCGATGTCCGGGCCGCCATGGGTGCCGGCGCTGGCGGCGATCTGGTCAGCCGCAATCTTGCCCGATCCGCAGCTCATCGCCCAGCCCGTCGAGCCATGGCCGAGGTTGAGGAACAGGCCGGGCACGGCTGTTGGGCCGATCAGCGGCGGCCCGTCCGGCAGCATCGGCCGCGCGCCCACCCATTGCGTGGCTTCCTGGTAGTTGCCTGCCACCGGGAACCAGTCGCGCGCGACCTTGACCAGGGTGTTCAGGGCGGCCGGCCGCAGATCAAGCTTGCGTGAGCCCAGCTCGGCCGTACCCGCCACGCGCAGGCGGTTGCCCATGCGCGTGATCGCGACCTTGTAGGACTCATCCATCAGCGCGCCCAGCGGCGCCTGCAGTTCGTCGCGGACCATCACCGTCACCGAGTAGCCCTTGACCGGATACAGCGGCATGCGCAGGCCCAGCGGGCGCAGCAGCGCGGTGCTGTCGGCGCCGGCCGCGACCAGCACGCGGTCGGCGCTCAGCACCTGGCCAGGGCGCTTCTTGTCGGAGTGCTGCAGCTCGACCTGCAGCTTGCCCGCGTTGTCGGGCCTGACGCGCGCCACCCGGGTGTCGAAGCGGAACGATACGCCTGCGGCCTCGGCATGCCGGTGCAGCGCGCGCACGAACATCGGGCAGTTGCCGGACTCGTCTTCCGGCAGGTGCAGCCCGCCAGCCAGCGGCGTGTCGGCCGCCAGGCCCGGTTCGATACGGCGGCATTCCTGCGCGCTGACCAGCCGGTGCGGCACGTTGTTCTCGCGCAGCAGGGCCACGGCGGGCGCGGCCAGGTCGAGGTCGCGCGCGGTGCGGAACAGCTGCAGGTAGCCTTGCGACTGCTCGTAGTCGATCTGCAGCTCGCTGCGCAGCCGGTGCAGGCACCCGCGGCTGTAGAACGCCAGCCGCTGCATGCGCAGCTTGTTGGCGCGGTAGCGCTCCAGCTGGCATTCGCGCAGCCAGCGCGCGATCCAGCGCCACATGGCCGGGTCGGCGGAAGGGCGGAACAGGACCGGCGCCTCGCGCGCAAAGAGCGTGCGCAGGATCTTGCCGGGCATGCCCGGCGCCGCCCATGGCGTGACATAGCCGGGCGCGATCACGCCGGCATTGCCGAAGCTGGCTTCCTGCGCCGGCGCGGCGCGGCGTTCGAGCACGGTCACGTCGAAACCGGCCTGCCGCAGGTACCAGGCGGAACTGACGCCGATCGCGCCGGCGCCGATGACGATCACATGCATCGGACTGGGACCCTCCATATTGCCGGGCCGGCGGCAAATGGCCGGGCGGGGCCGGCCAATGCTATTTGACTTCCTGCTGCATGACAATGTCCGGCAGCCAGGTGACCACGCCCGGCCAGATCGTGACGATGGCGATCGCCACCACCATCATCATGAAAAAGGGCAGCGAGACCCTTGCTATGTAATTGCTGTCCTTGCCTGTCATGCTCTGCAGCACGAACAGGTTGAAGCCCACGGGCGGCGTCACCTCGGCGATCTCCACCAGCAGCACGATGAAGATGCCGAACCAGACCAGGTCGAAGCCGGCCGCCTGCACCATCGGCAGCACCGTCGCGGTGGTCAGCGCGATCATCGAGATGCCGTCCAGCGCCGTGCCCAGCACGATGTAGATCACTGTCAGCACGGCGATCAGCGCCCACGGCGACAGGTGCATCGCCGCCACCCATTCCGCCAGCGCGCGCGGGATGCCGGTAAAGCTCATGGTAACCGACAGGAACGAGGTCGCGCCCAGCACGAACATGATCATCGCGGTCAGCCGCGTGGCCGACATCAGGCTGTCCCAGAACGCCGCGCGCGTGAGCGAGCCGCCCGCCCACGCCAGCGCCAGCGAAGCCACCACGCCATAGGCTGCGGCTTCGGTCGCGGTGGAGTAGCCGGTCACCATGATCACGGTGATAAAGGCGATCAGCACGATGCACGGCAGCAGCTGGCGGATCGATGCCAGCCGCGCACGCCAGTTGAAGTGCTCCGACGGCGGGGTTTTGTCCGGGTTGGCCAGTGCCCAGACCACGATATAGCCGGAGAACAGCAGCATCAGCAGCAGGCCGGGTATGAAGCCCGCCAGGAACACGCGGATGATCGACACGTCCGCCGACACCGCGTACACCACCATCGTGATCGACGGCGGGATCAGGATGCCGAGCGTGCCGGCGCAGGACAGCGAGCCGAGCGTAGTGCGCTCGTCGTAGCCGCGCCGCGTGAGTTCCGGCAGCGCCGATTTGGCGATGGTGGCGCAGGTGGCCGCCGACGACCCCGACACCGAGCCAAAAATGCCGCAGCCCAGGATATTGACGTGCATCAGCCGCCCGGGCAGCCAGCTCAGCCACGGCGACAGCCCGCTGAACATCTGCTCGGACAGCTTGGTGCGGAACAGGATCTCGCCCATCCAGACAAAGAGGGGCAGCGATGCCAGCGTGTATGAGGCGCTCGACGACCACCATGCGTTGGCCAGGCTGACCAGCGCCTCGCGGTCCGAGAACACCACCAGACCGACCCATGAGGTGACCGCAATGGCCACGGGGATCCACGCGCCGATCGCCAGGAAGACGATCATCACCAGCAGCAGGATCAGTGCAACCACGACTGTGCTCATCAGACCGTCTCCCCGAAATCGCCGGCGGCGAGCTTTTCTTCATGGGCCACCTGGTAGCGCGGCTTGTGTCCGCGCACCACGCGCAGCCATTCATCGGCGACCGCCAGCAGGAAGCCGACGCAGCCAAGCACCGCGAAGCTCTGCGGAATCCACAGCGGGATCACGATCTGGCCCTGGGAGACATCGCCGATTTCCCAGCTCTGCCACGCAAAGGTGCCAAGCGCCCAGGCCGCGTAGGCGGCAAACGCCAGGCAGACGGTCAGCGAGACCAGCTCCAGCACCCGGCGCCGGCGCGGGCCCACGGCCCCCAGCAGCATCTCGACGCGCACGATGCCGCCATGCTGGAAGGTCTGGCCAAGGATCAGGAAGGCGGACGCCGCGCACAGCCAGGCGACGATGTCATCGCCACCCTTGAAGATCACCGAGGTCTCCCGCGACAGCGACATCAGGATCATGATCACGCAGACGGCGAGGATGCACAGCGCGCCGAGCACGGCAAAGAGGTCAAGCAGGCGGTCGAGCCAGCGCTTGGAGGAGGGGGCAGTTGGCATGATGGGCAGCAGTTGAGGCAAGCGGGCAGCAGGCTTGCTGACGAACATCGATCAGGCAGGTTTGCTCCCCTCTCCCGCTGAGGGGAGAGGGAGCGCACATCAGCCTACTTGCGGTAGGCGTCCAGGATAGCCTTGCCGTCCTCGCCCGCGCCCTTGGCCCAGTCATCCACCATGACCTTGCCCACCTTCTGCATGTCGGCCTTGAGCTGCGGCGAAGGCGGCTGCACCGTCATGCCGTTGCGCGACAGGGTGGCCAGGTACTCCTTGGTCTTTTGCTCCGAGACCTGCCAGCCGCGCTTCTCGGCGTCGGCGACGGCCTTGAGCAGGGCCTCCTGGGTCGGCTTGTCCAGTGCCGCGAACGCTTTCTTGCTGACCACCAGCATGTTCTTGGGCAGCCAGGCGTCCACCGTGTAGAAGTACTTCACGCTCTCCCACACCTTGGTGTCGACGCCGGTTGCGCCCGACGACATGAAGGAGTTGACCGTGCCAGTGGCCAGCGCCTGTGCCAGGTCGGCAGCCTGGATGGTCACCGGCTGGGCGCTGACCAGCTCGGCGATGCGCGAGGTGGCCGGGTTGTACGCGCGCCATTTCAGGCCCTTCATGTCCGCGGCGGAATTGATCGGCTTGTTGGCATAGATGCCCTGCGGCGGCCAGGCCACCGCGTACAGCAGCTTCATGCCCTGCTTGTCGAGCACCTTCTCGGTGACCGGGCGCGAGGCCTGCCACAGCTTGTAGGCGTCGGCATAGCTGGTGGCCAGGAACGGCACCGCATCGACGCCGAACACCGGATTCTCGTTGGCCAGCAAGGACATCAGGATCTCGCCCATCTGCACCTGGCCGGTCTGCACGCCGCGCTTGATCTCGTTGGCCTTGAGCAGCGAGCCATTGGGGTGCAGCACGATCTTGAGCTTGCCGCCGGTGGCCTTGTCCACGTCGTTGGCCATCTGTTGCAGGTTCTCGGTGTGCAGGTTGCTGGCCGGATAACCGGTCGGCAGGTCCCACTTGGTATCCGCCTGTGCCGCCACGGCGGCCAGCATCAGGCCGGCCGCAACGATTGCCTTGACTCGCATCTCGATCTCTCCTGGTGTGCGCGCGGGGGCGCGGTGGTACTGCTGGTTGCGTACTACCTGGTGCCGGTCGTGCCCGCATTGGCGGGCACGCCGGCGCAAGATCAACGGCGCGGCGGCAGGGCTCAGTCGTCGCGCTGTGAAGGTTGCACGATGCGTTCCAACGCAAGGGCCGTGCCCAGCAGGCCGGCATCGCGCATCGGGCCGTGCGACAGCATCAGGCCCACGGGCAGCTCGTCCGGCGCGTGGCAGGGCAGCGAGATCGAGCAGCCGTCAAGGAAATTGAAGGCCGAGGTATTGCGCAGCAGCAGGGCATTGACGCGGAAGAACTGCGCATCATCGGTGCGCAGCGGCGCAATCTCGGGCGCGACCATCGGCACGGTCGGGCAGACCACGGCGTCGAAGCGGGCCAGGCGCGCTTCCATGCGGGCGATCCAGTCCAGCCGGGCGCGGCCCAGGTCGATATAGTCGGCGGCGCTGACATTGGCGCCGCGGTCGATGCGCGAGGCCACGCGCGGGTCGTACAGGTCGCGCCGGGCGGCCAGCAGGTGGCGGTGGATGGCAAAGGCTTCGGCCGAGCTGAAGCCGCCCTGGGCGTTCAGGCCCGCCAGTTCGCCGAGCTCGGGCAGGTCGACATGCTCCAGTTGCACGCCGGCGGCCGACAGCCGGCCCAGCGCGCGGTCAAAGGCGCGCGCCACCACCGGGTCGAGGTCGTCCAGCAGGACCTGGCGCGGGATCGCCAGCCGCGTCGCGGCGGGGTTGGTGACGCGCGGGATCACTGCGCTGTCCGCGATCACGCTGTCCACGGCAATGCAGTCGCTGACCGTGCGCGCCATCGCGCAGGCGGTGTCGAGCGTGTAGGACAGAGGAAAGGCCCCCGTCAGCGGCACGCGCCGCGCGGTGGGCTTGAAGCCGGTGATGCCGCATAGCGCGGCGGGGATGCGGATGGAGCCGCCGGTGTCGCTGCCAAGCGCCGCGACCGCCAGCCCCAGCGCCACCGAAACGGCCGCACCCGACGACGAGCCGCCCGGGATGCGCGCCACGCCATCGGTGCCGGCTGGGTTGGCCGGCGTGCCGTAGTGGGGATTGATGCCCACGCCCGAGAACGCGAACTCCGTCATGTTGGTGCGCCCGACCAGGGCTGCCCCTGCAGCGCGCAGGCGGGCGACCACGGTGGCGTCCGCGGTGGCCGGCGCGGCATCCTTGCGCACCAGCGAGGCTGCGCTGGTGACTTCGCCGGCCACGTCGTAAAGGTCCTTGACTGAAACCGGCAGCCCCGCCAGCGGATGCAGCGCCTTGCCGGCGCGGCCGGCGGCATCGGCAGCGCGCGCGACCTGGGCCGCGGCCTCGAAGGTGCTGTGCAGGAACACGGCCTCGGCAGCCGGCGTGGCGGCAAGCGCGGCCGCCTGCTCGATGATCTGCGCACGGCTGGTGGCGCCGTCGCGCAGGCGGGTGTTCAGGGTGTCGAGGTCGGGAAGCATGGATGGCATGGGGTCTGCAAACGGGGTGCGAGGGCGGGGCGGGCACCGCCATGGTGGCGGCCGCCTGCCGGCACGGGGAAGGGCGCGGTGCACATGCGCAGGGCCAGTCGTGGCCGGCGTCCTCCCTCATGCTTTACCTGTATTTATTAGGTGTTCATGCTCATAATTCGCCAATAAACTGTCAAGCTAAAATTGCCGGGGCGCGCTCCGGGCTTATACCTAGCACGCCAGCGCCGTCCCATCGAAAGGAGTCTCCCGCATGCCACGCAAGCCAGCCGAGAGCGGGCATACCGCCGCCGCCGTGGCCGATGCCTCTGCCGTTGCCGATAAGGCAAGGCCGGCCACCGCGCTGTCGCGCGCGGCCGGGGCCAATATCGTGTCGTCCTCGCACCTGGTGTCGGTGCGCAGCCCCGAGCTGTCCGAGTTCGAGTTCGGGCTGAACACCGCCTACAATGCCTACAGCCGCTGGGTGGTGCGCTGCATGGGGGCGGCGGGGGTGCGCGACCTGACCTTCCTGGACGTGCTGGTGCTGCATCACGTGAACCATCGCGGCCGGCCCAAGCGGCTGGCCGATATCTGCTTCGTGCTGAACGTGGAAGACACCCACCTGGTGACCTACGCATTGAAGAAGCTGCAGGGGCTGGGGCTGGTGAGCGGGGAGCGGGTCGGCAAGGAGGCCACTTATTCGACCACCCCGGCCGGTGCCGAGGCCTGCGCACGCTATCGCGAGATCCGCGAACAATGCCTGACCAGCAACTTCACCGAAGGCAGCGAAGAGAATGCCGAGATCGGGGAGCTCGCCCGGCTGATGCGGGTGCTGACCGGACTGTACGAGCAGGCCGCGCGCTCGGCGACGTCACTCTGAGCCGTCCATTCGGTAAAAGTGACGCATAAGCATTATCAGGATGGGCGGTAACACGGCCCCGTCGTGATGTCGCAGTGCAAAATCCGGGTGCCGGCAAGGTACAATAGCGGTTTCCCGCCAGTCGGCACCCCATGCAGCGGTGCCGGCTAAGCAGCAGCCCCTACCTCACCGCCTCCCGACCGCTACGATCATGGCGCATTTCTCGTGCTTCCCCGGCGCTTTGGCGCTTTCCGCCTTCCGTCAGCAACGCCTGCTCACCGCCCTGCGGCAGATCGACGCCGATATTGAATCGGTGCATGGCCAGTTCCTGCACTTTGTCGACGCACAGACGCCGCTGTCGGCCGAAGAGCAGTCCCGCGTGGCGGCGCTGCTGACCTACGGCGCACCGTTCGCCGATCAGCCCGACGGCGACCGCTTCGTGGTGATCCCGCGCTTCGGCACGATCTCGCCGTGGGCCAGCAAGGCCACCGACATCGCCCATAACTGCGGCCTCACGCATATCCACCGCATCGAGCGCGGTATCGAAATCACGGTCATCTGCAAGAAGGGCCTGCTGCGCGGCCGCAAGACGCTGGACGCGGATACCCGCGCCGCCGTCGCCGCGCACCTGTTCGACCGCATGACCGAGACCGTGGTCGCCTCGCGTGACGATGCCGCCGGCCTGTTCCAGGAACTGCCGGCCAAGCCGCTGCGCTTTATCGACATCTCGGCCGGACGCAGCGCGCTGGCCGCGGCCAACGTCGAGATGGGCCTGGCGCTGTCCGAGGACGAGATCGACTACCTGGTCGATGCCTACGGCAAGCTGGAGCGCAACCCGACCGACGTCGAGCTGATGATGTTCGCGCAGGCCAACAGCGAGCACTGCCGCCACAAGATTTTCAACGCCACCTGGACCATCGACGGCGTGCAGCAGGACAAGTCGCTGTTCGCGATGATCCGCAATACGCACCAGCTCAATCCGCAAGGCTCGATCGTGGCCTACTCGGACAACTCGGCGGTGATGGAGGGGGACGTGGCCGAGCGCTGGTTCCCGCGCGGCGATGACCACAAGTACGGCCGCCACGAGGCGCTGACCCACACGCTGATGAAGGTGGAGACGCACAACCACCCGACCGCGATCTCGCCGTTCCCGGGTGCCTCCACCGGCGCCGGCGGTGAAATCCGCGACGAGGGCGCGACCGGCCGCGGCGCCAAGCCTAAGGCCGGCCTGACCGGCTTCACGGTGTCCAACCTGATGCTGCCCGAGGCCGTCGAGTCCTGGGAAAACGACCGCGACGCCGCCCAGCCGGTGGCGCACCGCAACCCGGAAGACAAGCCCGGCGTGACCGGCAAGCCGGACCGCATCGCCTCGCCGCTGCAGATCATGATCGACGGCCCGCTCGGCGGCGCCGCCTTCAACAACGAATTCGGCCGTGCCAACCTGGGCGGCTATTTCCGCGTCTACGAGCAGAACGTCGGCGGCACCGTGCGCGGCTACCACAAGCCGATCATGATCGCGGGCGGGATCGGCAATATCGACGCCGCGCACACGCACAAGAACCCGCTGCCGGCCGGCACGCTGCTGATCCAGCTGGGCGGCCCGGGCATGCGCATCGGCATGGGCGGCGGCGCCGCCAGCTCGATGGCGACCGGCACCAACACCGCCGATCTGGACTTCGATTCGGTCCAGCGCGGCAACCCCGAGATGGAGCGCCGCGCGCAGGAAGTGATCAACGCCTGCTGGCAGCTCGGCGACGCCAACCCGATCCTGTCGATCCATGACGTCGGCGCGGGCGGCATCTCCAACGCCTTCCCCGAACTGGTGGACGGCGCCGACCGCGGGGCACGCTTCGACCTGCGCCAGGTGCACCTGGAAGAGTCCGGCCTGTCGCCGGCCGAGATCTGGTGCAACGAGTCGCAGGAACGCTATGTGCTGGCGATCGCGCCGGACAGCTTCCCGCAATTCCAGGCCATGTGCCAGCGCGAGCGCTCGCCGTTCGCGGTGGTTGGCATTGCCACGGAAGAAAAGCAGCTGCAACTGGTCGACGCCAGCGTCGACGCCGCGCTCAAGGAGCACTACGCCGTCGACATGCCGATGGACGTGCTGCTGGGCAAGCCGCCGCGCATGCATCGCGACGTCAAGCGCGTCGAGCAGGAACTGCCGGCGGTGGACGTGACCGGCATCAGTCTGGAGCAGGCGGTGCGCGACGTGCTGCGCCATCCGACCGTGGCCAACAAGTCGTTCCTGATCAGCATTGGCGACCGTACCGTGGGCGGCATGAACGCGCGCGACCAGATGGTCGGCCCGTGGCAGGTGCCGGTTGCCGACGTGGCCGTGACCACGCTCGACTACCAGGGCAAGGCCGGCGAAGCGATGACCATGGGTGAGCGCACCCCGCTGGCCGTGATCAATGCGCCGGCCTCCGGCCGCATGGCGATCGGCGAGGCGCTGACCAACCTGGCCGCCGCGCCGGTCAAGGACCTGGGCAAGGTCAAGCTGTCGGCCAACTGGATGGCGGCCTGCGGCGTGGAAGGCGAAGACGCGAAGCTGTATGACACCGTGCACGCCGTCGGCATGGAACTGTGCCCGGCGCTTGGCATCAGCATCCCGGTCGGCAAGGATTCGCTGTCGATGCGCACCAAGTGGCAGGACGACGGCGTCAACAAGGAAGTGGTCGCGCCGGTGTCGCTGATCATCTCGGCCTTTGCCGCGGTGGACGACGTCAATCGCACGCTGACCCCGCAACTGCGCACCGACGCCGGCGACACCGTGCTGATCGCCGTCGACCTGGGCCGTGGCAAGAACCGCATGGCCGGCAGCATCCTGGCGCAGGTGACGCAGCAGGTCGGCGACAGCGCCCCCGACGTCGATAACGCCGAAGACCTGAAGAACTTCTTCAACGTGATCCAGCGCCTGAACCGCGAAGGCAAGCTGCTGGCCTATCACGACCGCTCGGATGGCGGCTTCATGGCCGCGCTGGCGGAAATGGCCTTTGCCGGCCACTGCGGCATCTCGCTCAACGTCGACATGCTGGCGCTGGACCCGCAGCAGGAGCAGGACTACGGCGACGCCAAGAACTGGGCGCAGCAGATCGCCGAGCGCCGCAACGACCAGACCTTGCGCGCGCTGTTCTCGGAAGAGCTCGGCGCGGTGGTGCAGGTGCGCATGGAAGACCGCGACACGGTCTTTGCCGTGCTGCGCGAAGCCGGCCTGTCGGCCTGCAGCCATGTGGTGGGCAAGCCCAACGCGACCGACCAGATCGAGGTCTATCGCGATGCCAAGAAGGTCTTCGGCGCCTCGCGCACCGACCTGCAGCGCAACTGGAGCGAAGTCAGCTGGCGCATCGCGCGCCTGCGCGACAACCCGGCCTGCGCCGACAGCGAATACGACCGCCTGCTCGACGCCGCTGACCCCGGCATCAGCCCGGTGCTGACCTTCGATGCGGCCGAAGACATCGCCGCGCCGTTCATCGCCACCGGCGCCCGCCCGCGCGTGGCGATCCTGCGCGAGCAGGGCGTCAACTCGCAGATCGAGATGGCGTACAGCATGGATCGCGCCGGCTTCGATACGCACGACGTGCACATGAGCGACCTGATCGCAGGCCGCGCCAATCTGGCCGACTTCAGCGGCTTTGTCGCGTGCGGCGGCTTCAGCTACGGCGACGTGCTGGGCGCGGGCGAGGGCTGGGCCAAGACCATCCTGTTCAACGCGCAGATGGCCGAGCAGTTCGCTGCCTTCTTCAACCGCCAGGACACTTTTGCGCTGGGCGTTTGCAACGGCTGCCAGATGATGAGCAACCTGGCCCCGATCATCCCGGGCGCAGGCGCCTGGCCGAAGTTCACGCGCAACCAGTCGGAGCAGTACGAGGCGCGCTTTGTCACGGTCGAGGTGCAGTCGTCGCCGTCGATCTTCTTCGCCGGCATGGAAGGCAGCCGCATTCCGATCGTGGTTGCCCACGGCGAAGGGTTTGCCGACTTCTCGCAGCAGGGCAATATCGACCAGGCCCACGTGGCGCTGCGCTTTGTCGACAACTACGGTGCGGTCACGCAGGCCTATCCGCTCAACCCGAACGGCTCGCCTGACGGCATTACCTCGGTGACCACCGTCGATGGCCGCTTCACCGTGCTGATGCCGCACCCGGAACGCGTGTTCCGTGCCGCGACCATGAGCTGGGCGCCGGATGCGTGGAAGCAGGTTGCCGACGGCGGCAGCCCGTGGATGCGGATGTTCCGCAATGCGCGGAAGTGGGTGGGGTAAGCAGCAGCCCAGGGCTTGCGCCCTTCGTCCCAAGCAAGAGCCACCGGCAGCGCCGGTGGCTTTTTAGTTTTTCGGCGATGCAAGCGGCCAAAGCCCAAATGGCGACGGCCATTTCGCTCCGCATCTTGGAATCTTCCGCATTTCCTGCCGCTTTCGCACTGTTACTCTCGCGCTGACTCACGATCGGATGCAGGGCTGGTCCGCTTGCATCCGGGTCGCTTGAACCCGGAACGGCTGATCCGGAGATCCCACCATGAATCAGAAGGCGCAGTCGTCCCCGGCAGTCGATGCAGACTATATGTTCGCCACGGTCCCGCCCGGTGCGCGCAGGCCAACCTGGAAGCAGGTGATGGTATGGGTCGGGTTTGGCTATGTTGCCACCGGCCTGTTTATCGGCGGCACCCTGGCCGGGCCCGCGGGCGGAGCGGGCGTTTCTTTCTCCATGGCGTTGCTGGCCATCGCCATCGCCATCGCCATCGGCATGGGCATGGGCATGGGCATGGGCATCCTGTTCGTGCTGACAGCCCTGCTCGGCATCATCGCCCAACGCACCGGCCTGAGCCTGGCGTTGTTGTGCCGCTATGCCTACGGCGCCAGGGGCATGAACGCGCAGCTCATCAATTACCTCGGCATCATGGCGCCGCCGCTGGCCGGCCCGCTGCTGGCGGATTTCTATATCCGGCACAAAGGCCGCTATGACGTTCGCGAACTCGACCGGCAGCCCGCATTCAACCGGGCCGGCGTCGGCGCCGCGCTGGTCGGCATGGCACTGGGGCTCGGCCTTGAGCTGAACCGCTGGCTGCCCGAGTGGCCCAACGGGCTGGTGGCGCTGCTGGCCACGGTGCTGGTGTACCTGCTGTTCCTGAACGCGAAAGTGCAGCCGCTGGCGGAGAACGCATCATGAAGAAAGTCTTGCTGAACGAGGTTTCCACGGCCGAACTGGAGGCCAGTTTGCCGCTGGCGGCATAGACAGCGCCATCGGGAAAAGGGCAGCAAGATGCTGGACGCGCTGGTCGGACTGGTTGCCGACAGTATCAGGCAGCTCGACGAAACCGGGTGGCGCTACGACCTGCGCCGGTGAAGGCAGGTTTCAGCCGGCAAGCGGAGGGAGCAGGCGTGAACTCCACGACGCATAGGCATAAGTCAGCATCCGCCCGGCTTCAAAACCAGGGGGCGCCCTGATCTCGCCGCGAGCCTCCTTGTAAGCCACCACGGCGTGCAGGATCTTCTCGGGCGCGTAACGGTCACGCAACGGGAGATAGGGGTGGAGCTGGCGCCAGCCGGGGGCGGCGCCGTCCAGGGTCGCCCAGGCCAGTGCGCAATAGCACATGCCCCGGGACGAGAGATGCCAGAGTTGCCAGTAGCGGCCAGTCGACTCCACGCGCTGCATCCTTGAATCTTGCAGGACCGGCGGGGGCGACCGGACCGTGCCTTACTGGATCTTGGCCTTGTCCTTGAGTGACTTCATCATGGCCTGGAACTGCTCGCGCTGCCAGTTCTGGTCCCCCATCAGCATCTGCGTGAGCTGCGGTTTGACCTCTTCGAACGACGGGATCTTGGCGTCGCGCACGTCGACCAGTTCGATGATATGCCAGCCGAACTGGGTCTTGACCGGGGTATCGGTCAGCTGGCCCTTTTTCAGGCCGGTCATGGCAGCCGAGAACTCAGGGACGTAGCTGCTGCTGTTGGCCCAGTCCAGGTCGCCGCCGTTGGCGGCCGAGCCCGGGTCCTTGGACGAGGCCTTGGCCATGTCCTCGAACTTGGCGCCGCCCTTGATCTTGGCGATGATCGCCTTGGCGTCGGCTTCCTTTTCCACCAGGATATGGCGGGCGTGGTATTCCTTGCCGTTGCCGAACTGCGACTTGATCTTGTCGTACTGCTTGCGCAGCTCGGCGTCGCTGGCGCCGTGGGTCTTAACGTAGTCTTCGAACACTGCGCCGGCCAGCACGTTCAGGCGGGCCTGTTCCAGTTGTTCCTGCACGTCGTCGCGCTGGGTCAGGCCGCGCTTGTTGGCTTCCTGCACGAGCAGTTCGCGGTCGATCAGCATGTTGCGCGCGCGCGAGCGCAGCTCCGGGTTGTCGGGCTGGCCGGTGCCGGCGATCAACTTGTCCAGCTTTGCCGATGAAATGGCCTTGCCATTCACGACGGCGGCATTCTGGGCGATGGCCGGCAGGCTGCCGGCAGCAAGCACAGCCGCCAGGCTGAACGAGAGGACGGTGGTCTTCATGGAATCAGGTCTGAGAGTTGCTGGAAGAATCGCGTGATGATGCGCGGGATTGGTACTCTTGGTCGGTGAACGCAGTCACGGCAAGTGCGTGGATCTGCGCGGGGAACAGACCGCGCAGCGCATCATACACCATGCGGTGTCGCGCAACCCGGCTGTGACCCGTAAAGCGCTCGCTGACGATTGTCACGTCGTAATGTCCGCCGCCGGATGCGGCGCCGGCGTGTCCGGCGTGCAGCGCGCTGTCGTCGCGCACGGCCAGGTGGCTGGGGGCGAGCGCTTCGCGCAGCATCGCCTCGATAGTGGCGGGATCGGCTGCCATCAATGGTTTCCTTCGGTTCGGGGGTGCGGGGACGGGGCCGTCAGTCCTGGCTGTTCTCGGGCATGTGGCGCGACAGCCAGACACTCTGGGCGACGATGAACACCAGCATCAGCCCCATGCTGCCGAACAGCTTGAAGTTGACCCAGGCCTCGGTCGAGAACTGGTAGGCCACGTACAGGTTCAGCACGCCCATGGCGGCAAAGAAGCCGGCCCAGGCGGCGTTCAGGCGCGCCCACACCGGGTCGGGCAGGGTCACCTGTTTTTCCATCATGGCGCGGATCAGGTTCTTGCGCCAGCCGATCACCGAGCCCAGCAGCCCCACCGCGAACATCCAGTAGAGCACGGTCGGCTTCCACTTGATGAAGGTCTCGTTGTGCAGCACCAGCGTGGCACCGCCGAACACCGCGATGATCAGCAGGCTGACCCACTGCATCGGCTCGACCTTGCGGTGGCGGAACCAGACCCAGCCGATCTGCAGCACGGTGGCGCCAATGGCCACGGCGGTGGCGGTGTAGATGTCAGCCAGCTTGAAGGCGGCAAAAAACAGGATGACCGGGAACAGGTCGAACAGGAATTTCATGCGGTACCAGGTTGTGTCCGGCGTGCTTGCCGGAGCATTCAGCGCTGCGGGTCGCGCCGGGGGTTGTCGTCGCTGCCGGCGGCGTGGGCATCATCCGCCGCACGCTGTGCCGGGTCGCGATCATCGAATTTTAGCGCAGCCGAGTTGATGCAATAGCGCAGGCCGGTCGGGGCGGGGCCATCCTCGAAGACATGGCCGAGATGGCTGCCGCATTCCTTGCAGCGTACCTCCACCCGCGTCATGCCGTGGCTGTGGTCGACGTGCTCGGCAATCACCTCGCCGTTGATGGCGCGGAAATAGCTGGGCCAGCCGCAGCCGGCATCGAACTTGGTGGCGGATTCGAACAGCGGCGTGCCGCAGCCCACGCAGTGGTAGATGCCGTTGTCCCAGTGGTCCCAGTAGCGGCCGGTGAACGGGCGCTCGGTGGCGGCCTCGCGGGTCACGCGGTATTCGATGTCGGAGAGTTGTTCACGCCACTCGGCGTCGGTCTTGGTGGTGGTCATGGTCTTGTCCTCGCAGGGCTTCCTCGGATGGGTTCCTCAGTTAAGGCATTGGTCGTGCGAACTGCGCGAACCTTACACCGGCAGGCGCCGGCGTGCAGGGCACGGATCACATGACGTCACGACGAGCAACTGACTTCCAGGCCGGAGGCCCAGTCCGGCGGCAGCGCCGCGTAGTGCTCTGCTTCCGGCTGCTCGTCGAAGGGGCGCGACAGCACTGCCAGCAGGCGATCCACTTCGGTGAAGTCCTTCTCGCGTGCGTGCCGGATCGCGGTTTCGGCCAGGTGGTTGCGCAGCACGTACTTGGGGTTGACTGCCAGCATTTCCAGTTCGCGCGCGGCATCGTGCGACTGCTCGGCGCGCAGGCGCACGCGATAGTCGGCCACCCATGCGTCGAAGGCGGCGCGGTCCAGGAACAGGTCGCGCACCGGCGCGTCGCGCGAGGCATCGGTGGACGAAATGCCGCACAGCTTGCGCCAGAACAGCGTGTAGTCCACGCGCTGGCCGTGCAGCAGCTGGAACAGGCTGGTCAGCAGCGGCTCATCGCTCTTGTCATCGCCGCCGGCGGGCGGGCGCAGGCCCAGCTTGGCGCGGTAGTGGCGGAAGAATGCCGCGGCATAGCGGTCGCGGAACGGGTCCAGCGCCGCGCGCGCGGCTGCCACGGCAGCGTCGCGCGCGCCTTCCTGGTCGGCATCCTCTGGCGGCAGCCACAGCGGCAGCAGCGCCTGCGCCAGGCAGTGCAGGTTCCAGAATGCCACCTGCGGCTGCTGGCTGTAGGCGTAGCGGCCCTGCGCGTCGGAGTGGTTGCAGATATGGTTGGCGTCGAACGCGTCGAGGAAGCCAAATGGGCCGTAGTCGATGGTCAGGCCCAGGATCGACATATTGTCGGTGTTCATCACGCCGTGGCAGAAGCCCACCGCCTGCCAGTGCGCGATCAGGTCGGCGGTGCGCAGCGAGACCTCGCGCAGCAGCGCCTGGTAGGGCTGGGCGTCGTCGCGGCACGCGGGCATGAAGTTGTCGATGACGAAATCCGCCAGCTTGCGCAGCGCGGCGACGTCGTCGTGCGCGGCGAAATGCTCGAAGTGCCCGAAGCGGATAAAGGTCGGCGACAGCCTGGTCACCACCGCGGAGGTTTCGATGGTCTCGCGCCGCACCGGCGCGTCCGAGCCCATGATAGACAGCGCGCGCGTGGTCGGCACGCCCAGTGCGGCCATGGCTTCGGAGCAGAGGTACTCGCGGATCGACGAGCGCAGCACCGCGCGGCCATCGGCCATGCGCGAGTAGGGCGTCAGGCCCGCGCCCTTGAGCTGGATTTCCCACGGGCCGGTGGCGGTCTCGGCCTGCGCCAGGCGGATGGCGCGGCCGTCGCCGAGCTGGCCAGCCCAGACCCCGAACTGGTGCCCGGAATAGACCGTGGCGAGCGGGTCGGCCCAGTCCGGCACCTGGTTGCCGATAAAGGTCTCGATGAAGTCCTGCTGGCTGCCGATGCCGGCATCCCAGCCGAGCAGGGCCGCAGCGGCCGGCGCCACCCCCACCAGGTAGGGCGCTGGCAGCGGCGTCGGGCGCAGCCGCGTGAAGAACTGCGCGCCGAGTTCGGCAAAGCCGGGCGCGGTGCGCCAGGGCGCGGACAGCGTTGCCGGCGTGGCTGCGTCGGAGGGCTGCGGAGCTTGTGACTGGGGCGTGTCTGGCATCGCGTAGGGGCGCCTCGGGGCGCAAGGGGCGGTGCGAATTCCGTGCGCTCGTCCATGTGCGGCGAACCGCGTAAAAGGCGGTGCGGCGCGGCATGCCGGGGGCACGAAAATGCGGTGGTGGCTAGGGAAAACGACATGTTGAGGTGCAACATGCCACGCAGTATTGTACGTCCTCAACGGCACTCGACCGCTCGACCGAGTTAATGCCGCCATGCACCGCACGGTTATTTTCCTCCTTCAGTGCGCACATGAATCCGGTGCATGGGCTTTTCGCAGAATTGCGGCCCCGAATTCGATGGCAATGCCGGCGGCAACCCCGACGGCAATACACAACAACAGTACGGCAGTGCACAACGAGATCGGCCGGACGCCGATTTGGTGCATGGAAACGACCGACAAAAAATAGTACGGTTGTTCGTTTTCAGGCGAATCACACAAGACTTTCAGGAGGCAGGTTCATGGCATTGATGGGTCAAATGATGAGCGCGCCGCTGCTCATTTCCTCCATCATCAAACACGCCGCGCGTTATTACGGCAGCACCGAGATCGTCTCGCGGCGCACGGAGGGCGACCTGCATCGCTACACGTACCGCGATTGCGAACTGCGCGCCCGCAAGCTGGCGCAGGCGCTCGGCGCACTGGGCGTGAAGCAGGGCGAGCGCGTCGGCACGCTGGCCTGGAACGGCTACCGCCACCTCGAGATCTACTACGGCGTGTCCGGCATGGGCGCCGTCTGCCATACCATCAACCCGCGCCTGTTTCCCGAGCAGATTGCCTATATCGTCAACCATGCGGAGGACGGCTATGTCTTCTTCGACCTGACCTTCCTGCCGCTGGTGGAAGGCGTGGCGCCGCATTGCCCCAACGTCAGGGGCTGGGTGGCGATGACCGACCGCGCGCATATGCCGGCCGAATCCAAGGTGCCGCTGCTGTGCTACGAGGAGCTGGTCGACGCGCAGGACGGCGACTACGAATGGCCGCAGTTCGACGAGAATCTGGCGTCGAGCCTGTGCTACACCTCGGGCACCACCGGCAACCCCAAGGGCGCGCTGTACTCGCACCGCTCGACGGTGCTGCACTCGTACGCGTCGGCACTGCCCGACGCGCTGGGCTGCTCCGCCAGCGACGTGATCCTGCCCGTGGTGCCGATGTTCCACGTCAATGCCTGGGGCCTGCCGTACTCGGTGCCGCTGGTCGGCGCCAAGCTGGTGCTGCCCGGTGCCAAGCTGGACGGGGCGTCGATCTATGAACTGTTCGAGCAGGAAAAGGTGACCTTCTCCGCCGGCGTGCCGACGGTGTGGCTCGGCCTGCTCCAGCACGTGCAGTCGAACAAGCTGAAGTTCTCCAGCTTCCGTCGCACCGTGATCGGCGGCTCGGCCGTGCCGCCCGCGATGACCCGTGCGTTCGAGGCGCTGAACGTCGAAGTGATCCATGCCTGGGGCATGACCGAGATGTCACCACTTGGCACGGCGTGCAAGCTGCTAGCCAGGCACGAAGCTCTCTCTGACGCGGATCGCCACAAAATCCAGGAAAAGCAGGGCCGCGTGATCTTCGGTGTGGACATGAAGATTGTCGACGGCGAAGGCAAGGAGCTGCCATGGGACGGCAAGGCCTTCGGCGACCTGATGGTGCGCGGCCCATGGGTCATCGAGCAGTATTACCGCAATGGCACCAGCCCCCTGGCCGACGGCTGGTTCCCGACCGGCGACGTGGCCACCATCGACGCCGATGGCTTCATGCAGATCACCGACCGCAGCAAGGACGTGATCAAGTCCGGCGGCGAATGGATCTCGTCGATCGATATCGAGAACGTCGCCGCCGCGCACCCCGCGGTGCATATGGCGGCCTGCATCTCGGCCTACCACCCCAAGTGGGATGAACGCCCGCTGCTGGTGGTGGTGAAGAAGCCCGGCGCCGAAGTCACCCGCGAAGAACTGCTGCAGTTCTTCGATGGCAAGGTCGCCAAGTGGTGGATCCCGGACGACGTGGCCTTTGTCACCGAGATCCCGCTGACAGCCACCGGCAAGATGCAGAAGCTCAAGCTGCGCGAGCAGTTCAAGGACTACAAGCTGCCGACTGCCTGACGCCGGCACGCGCTTTCCGGTGCGCCATGCCTGCTTGCGGCATGGCGTGTTCGGGGCGGCTGCAAGGCGTGGCATGGAGGACGCCGCGCAGCCAGCCAAATTCGACGACAAGCCAACGACAAGAGTGAAGGAGACAGGTATGACCAAAATGCGTCCGCTGGTGGCCGGTGTGGCCGTGTTTGCCGCACTGGGTTCTGCGCTGGTTTCAGGTACCGCACTCGCGGATACGGTGAAGATTGCCTTCATTGACCCGCTATCGGGGCTGATGGCTCCCGTTGGGCAGAACCAGCTCAAGAGCTGGCAGTATGTCGCCGACATCGCCAACCAGAAGAACTGGGCCGGCGCGCACAAGTTCGAGGTGGTGGGTTTCGACAACAAGCTGTCGCCGCAGGAAAGCCTGACCATCCTCAAGCAGGCGGTCGACCAGGGCATCCGCTATATCGTGCAGGGCAACGGCTCGTCGGTCGGGCTGGCGCTGCAGGACGCGGTGGCCAAGCACAACGAGCGCAATCCGGGCAAGGAAATCGTCTACCTGAACTACGCCGCGGTGGACCCGGACATGACCAATTCCAAATGCAACTTCTGGCATTTCCGGCTCGACGCCAACTCGGACATGAAGATGGAGGCGCTGACCACCTTCCTGGCCAAGGACCCGAACGTCAAGAAGGTCTACCTGATCAACCAGAACTACTCGTTCGGCCACCAGGTGGCGCGTGCCGCCAAGGACTACCTGAAGCGCAAGCGCCCGGACATCCAGATCGTCGGTGAAGACCTGCACCCGCTGGCCCAGGTCAAGGACTTTGCCCCGTACGCGGCCAAGATCAAGGCCTCCGGCGCCGATACCGTGATCACCGGCAACTGGGGCAGCGACCTGGCGCTGCTGATCAAGGCGGGCAAGGATGCCGGCCTGACCACCAACTACTACACCTACTACGCCGGCACCACCGGCGTGCCCACGGCGATGGGCGCCACCGGCGCCGAGCACGTCAAGTATGTCGGCTACTACAACCCCAACAACAAGGGGTTCAAGGGGGCTGATGTCATCGAGGGCTTCAAGAAGAAGTACAACGACGACTTCTACGTGATGGCCTCCTACACCGGCATTGCCATGCTGTCCAAGGCCTTCAAGGACACCGGCTCGACCGATCCGATCAAGGTCGCCAAGGCGCTCGAGGGCATCAAGGTCGACAGCATGAACGGCACGGTCGAGATGCGCAACTCGGACCACCAGGCGCAGCAGCCGCTGGTGGTCGCCACCTGGACCAAGGTGGATGGCAAGGAAATCAAGTACGACCAGGAGAACACCGGCTACGGCTGGAAGACCAACGCGCTGATGGACCAGTACGTGTCGGCCCAGCCGACCTCCTGCCAGATGAAGCGGCCGGGCTGATCCTGTCCGTGACGGGCCGGCCACGCTGACAAAGTGGCCGCCCGATCCTGCATACTTTCAGTCTTTTTCGGTCGATACCGGGGAGCGTCCGGGGCGGGCAACCGCCCCCGGAGGGGGACGCTCACCCTCAATCCAACCGGACGGACGCCGGCATGCCCACGCATGGCGGCGCCAGCTTGAAGGACACGCTGTGGAATTCTTCGTCATCTCACTGCTGAACGGCATCAGCTACGGGCTGCTGCTGTTCATGCTGTCATCGGGCCTTACGCTGATCTTCAGCATGATGGGCGTGCTCAACTTTGCCCATGCCAGCTTCTACATGCTGGGCGCCTACTTCGCCTACACCATCGCCAGCAAGGTCGGGTTCTGGCCGGCGCTGATCTTCGCGCCGCTGCTGGTGGCCGGCGCGGGCGCGCTGGTGGAGCGCTTCGGCCTGCGCACGGTGCACAAGTACGGCCACGTGGCCGAGCTGCTGTTCACCTTCGGCCTGGCCTACCTGATGGAAGAGGGCGTCAAGCTGGTGTGGGGCCTGGCGGCGGTGCCGTACCGGATCCCCGCGGAGCTGGACGGGCCGCTGTTCACGGTGTTCACCTCGTCCTTCCCCAAGTACCGCGCCTTCATGATGCTGGTGTCGCTGGGCATGCTGGTGGCGATCTACCTGGTGCTGACGCGTACCCGCATCGGGCTGGTGATCCAGGCCGCGCTGACGCACCCGGAAATGGTCGAGGCGCTGGGTCACAACGTGCCGCGCGTGTTCATGATGGTGTTTGGCGGCGGCGCCGCGCTGGCCGGGCTGGCGGGAGTGATCGGCGGCAATGCCTTTGTCACCGAGCCATCGATGGCCGCGGCGGTCGGGTCGATCGTGTTCGTGGTGGCGGTGGTGGGCGGCATGGGATCGCTGGTGGGCGCCTTCATTGCGTCGATCCTGATCGGCGTGCTGCAGACCTTCGCGGTCACCATCGACGCCTCGCTGGCGGGCCTGATGACCAGCCTGGGGCTGGCGGTCAGCGAAGCCACGCCGTTCTATTCCTTGTGGAAGCTCACGGTGGCCCAGGTGGCGCCGGTGCTGCCGTACCTGCTGCTGGTGGTGATGCTGATCTTCCGCCCGCGTGGACTGATGGGAACCCGGGAGAGCTGACACCATGGAGCAAGCGATGCAACAACCCCGCGAGCCGGTGGTGACCGGCCGCACCCTGCGCTACCGCCCGCTGAACCTGGCGCGCTGGATCATCTGGAGCCTGACCGTGCTGGTCATGCTGGTGCTGCCGCTGATCTTCACCGGGGGCTTCGCCATCACGCTGATGTCGCAGATGGGCATCATGATCATTTTTGCGCTGTCGTACAACATGCTGCTCGGGCAGACCGGCATGCTGTCGTTCGGCCACGCGGTCTACTCCGGCCTGGGCGCGTTTATCGCCGTGCATGTGCTGAATATGGTCGGGGCGGGCAAGGTCTGGCTGCCGGTGTCGATGCTGCCGCTGGTGGGCGGCCTGGCCGGCGCCTTCTTCGGCGTGATCTTCGGCTACGTCACCACCAAGAAGTCCGGCACCACCTTTGCCATGATCACCATGGGCATCGGCGAGATGGTGTTCGCCAGCTCGCTGATGTTTCCGGAGTTCTTCGGCGGCGAGGGTGGCATCTCCACCAACCGCGTGGTCGGCGATCCGTTCCTGGGCATCACCTTCGGGCCCGGGCGCCAGGTCTACTACCTGATCGCGGCGTGGTGCCTGCTGTCGATGGTGGCGATGTACGCCTGGACGCAGACGCCGCTGGGCCGCATCGCCAACGCCGTGCGCGACAACCCCGAGCGGGTCGAGTTCATCGGCTACAACACCCAGCGCGTGCGCTACCTGGTGCTGATCCTGTCGGCGTTCTTCGCCGGTATCGCCGGGGCGCTGGGCGCCATCAACTTCGAGATCGTCTCGGCCGAGAACGTCAGCGCGGTGCGCTCCGGCGGCGTGCTGCTGGCGGTGTTCATCGGTGGCGCGGGCGTGTTCTTCGGGCCCATCATCGGCGCGGTGGTGTTCGTGCTGTTCGCGGTGGCGCTGTCGGACCTGACCAAGGCCTGGCTGCTGTACCTGGGCCTGTTCTTCGTGCTGATGGTGATGTTCGTGCCGGGCGGGCTGGCCAGCCTGCTGCTGATGCAGGTGCCGCTGCTGGGCAAGGGCAAGCTGGGCCGCATGCTGCCGTCCTACGCGCGTGCCGGCGGCGCCGCCGTGGTGCTGCTGCTGGCCATGATCCTGACGGTCGAGCTGGTCTACAAGGTGCAGGTCGACAGCGCCAACGGCACCACGATGTCGCTGTTCGGCGTCGGCTTCGATGCCGCAACCTGGACGCCATGGCTGGCGGCGGCCGCGCTGTGGGCGGCTGGCCTGTTCGCGTGGCGCCTGGCGGCGGCGCGGGTGCGCAGCGCGTGGGACAAGGTACAGATGGAAATCGCAGGAGGCAGGCCATGACAGCGGCACTGGAACTGACCGATGTACGCAAGAAGTTCGGCCAGACGGAAATCATCCGCGGCGTGAACCTGAGCATCCCGAAGGGCGAGCGCCATGCGCTGATCGGGCCCAATGGCGCAGGGAAGTCGACGACCTTCAACCTGATTTCCGGCCGGTTTGCGCCGAGCAGCGGGACCGTGCGGCTCAATGGCGCGGAGATCGGCGGGCTGCAGCCGTTCGTGATCAACCGCATGGGGCTGTCGCGCAGCTTCCAGATCACCAACATCTTCCATCGGCTGTCGGTGTTCGAGAACCTGCGCTGCGCGGTGCTGTGGTCGCTCGGCTACAAGTATTCGTTCTGGCACCGGCTCAAGGGCCTGCGCGACACGCGCGAGCGCGCGGAGGAGGTGCTGGAGCTGATCGGCATGCAGCACCGCCGCGACAGCCAGGCGGGCCTGCTGACCTATGCCGAGCAGCGTGCGCTGGAGATCGGCATCACCATCGCCGGCGGCGCCGAGGTGATCCTGCTGGACGAGCCCACCGCGGGCATGAGCCGCTCCGAGTCCGATCACGCGGTGGAGCTGATCCGCAAGGTCACCGTCGGCAAGACGCTGGTGATGGTGGAGCACGACATGAGCGTGGTGTTCGGCCTGGCCGACCGCATCTCTGTGCTGGTCTACGGCGAAGTGATCGCCACGGACACCCCGCAGGCCATCCGCAACAACCGCAAGGTCAAGGAAGCCTACCTGGGCACAACCCTCGACGAGGAAGCCACCGAAGGAGCGCACTGATGGGCAAGCGCATGCTGAACGTCCAGGGCCTGCACGCCTACTACGGCAAGAGCCATATCCTCCACGGCGTGGACGCGCATATCGACGAAGGCGAGATCGTCGCGCTGCTGGGCCGCAACGGGGTGGGGCGCTCGACCATGGCCAAGGCCATCCTCGGCATGGTCAAGGCCGAGGGCTCGGTGCGGTTTCGCGACGAAGAGATCCTGGGGCGGCGCACCTTCGAGATCGCGCACCTCGGGATCGGCTATGTGCCGGAGAACCGGGATATCTTTCCGACGCTGACCGTGCGGCAGAACCTGCTGCTGGGCGAGAAGCGCAACCCACGGCAGGCCAGGCCGCGCTGGACCGTCGAGGACATGTTCAACATGTTCCCGCGGCTGAAGGAGCGCGAGAACACCTCGGCCGGCGTGCTCTCCGGCGGCGAGCAGCAGATGCTGACGTTGTGCCGCACGCTGATGGGCGACCCCGACCTGGTGCTGATCGACGAACCGACCGAAGGCCTGGCGCCGATGATCGTGGCCCTGGTCGGGGACTACCTGAAGACGCTGAAGGAGCGGGGTATTTCCGTGCTGCTGATCGAGCAGAAGCTGGCGATCGCGCTGGATATTTCCCAGCGCGTCTACGTGATGGGGCACGGGCATATTGTGTTCGAGGGGACGCCCGCGGAACTGAAGGCCAACTCGCAGATCAGGAAGGAGTGGCTGGAGGTTTGACTTCGGCCACTGTGCGCTCCCCTTGCCAACTGTGTGCTCCCTCTCCCGCTTGCGGGAGAGGGCCGAAAACTGCCGGCTTTGGCAAGTCAAACGGCATATCCTCATAGTCGATCAGCCGCGACTTCTTCACCGCCCGGTACCCCCACCACAGCGCCAGGAACGCCGGCACGCCGATATAGGTCGCCACGATCTCCGGCCACCGGTTCGGAATATCCGCAAACGCCTGGTAGTTCTGCCCGGCCACGATCACCACGCACAGCACCACGGTAAAAATGGGGCCGAAGGGATAGAGCGGCGAGCGGTAGGCCAGCATGCCAACGTCATAGCCCTGGTGCACCAGCCCGCGACGGAAGCGGTAATGGCTGATGGCAATGCCCAGCCAGGCAAAGAAGCCGGTCATGGCCGAGGTGTTGAGCAGCCACAGGTAGACCGCCTTGTCCCCGAACAGCGAACTGAAGAAACACAGCGCGCCCACGGCGGTGGTGGCCAGCAGCGCATTGAACGGCACGCCGCTCACGGTCAGCTTGCCGAACGCGCGCGGCGCGCGGCCGCTGACGGCGAGGCCGTAGAGGATCCGGGTCGATACATACATGCTGGAGGTGCCGGCCGAGAGCAGCGCGGTCAGCACCACCGCGTTCATCAGCCCCGCAGCAAAGGCCAGGCCGGCGTGGCGGAACACCAGTGCAAACGGACTCACGCCCACGTCGGTGACGTCGTTGCGCAGCAGGCTGGGATCGGTATAGGGAATCAGCACCCCGATGATCAGGATCGCGACCACATAGAACAGCAGGATGCGCCAGAAGGTCTGCCGGATCGCGCGCGGGATGGTCCTGGCCGGGTTCTCCGCTTCGCCGGCGGCCACGCCCACCGTTTCCGTGCCCTGGAAGGAGAAGCCCGCGATCATCGCCACGCCGATCATGGCCGGGATGCCGCCGACAAAGGGCGCGTCACCCATGGTGAAGTTGTGCCAGCCAGACTGCGGGCCGCCTTTCATGATGCCGAAGATCATCAGCAGGCCCACGCCCAGGAACACGATCACGGTCACCACCTTGATCAGCGCGAACCAGTACTCGGCCTCGCCGAAGCCGCGCACCGAGAACGCATTGAGCCCGAACATCAGCAGCAGGAACGCGGCGCTCCAGACCACGCCGGGCATTTCGGGGAACCAGTACTGCATCACCAGCTGCGCCGCGGTCAGTTCCACGGCGATGGTCACCGCCAGGCTGAACCAGTAGTTCCAGCCCAGCGCGAAGCCGAAGCCTTCGTCGACATAGAGCGCGCTGTAGGTGACGAAGGAGCCGGCCACCGGCATATGCACCGCCAGCTCGCCCAGGCTGGTCATCAGGCAATAGACCATCAGCCCGAGCAGCATATACATCAGCAGCGCGCCGCCGGGGCCGGCCTGCGCGATCGAGGCGCCCGAGGCCACGAACAGCCCGGTGCCGACCGCGCCGCCGATGGCAATCATGCTCAGGTGGCGGGCCTTGAGCCTGCGCTTGAGGTGGTCGTGCTCGACCACCGGGTGCTGGTGCTCGTGGGCGTGGGAATGTGAGGGGGAAGACATCAGGGTCGCTGGACCTTCCGCCGATCCGGCATCTTGTGGAACCCGGACGGCAAAAAACGAAAAGCCGCGAGTTTACAGGGTCGGCCCGCGCGATTTGTCCGTGTCGGCCAAATAAAGTCCGATACTGGTTTAGAGGCGGCACTCAGTCGCACTCGGCAAGTGCTTTATCCGCCATGGCGGGACGATTTAGCACCGCGTCAGGCGCCCCGCCATGCATCGCGGTCAGGGGCGGCATTAGCGCCGCGCATGTCGCCGGAAAAGTCCGAAAATTAAAATTGAACGACCGTGCTATTTTGTGTATGCTTGTTTCGCCCAGGCGCCGGAAGGCGTTGCGGGACGCGGGAAAGCGGCAGGTCGGGCGGAGGGTTTACCCGCTCATGACGGCAGCCTCCCGCAACAGTCGCCGGCCGCTGCCGGCCGCGCCGTGCAGTAAAAATTGAATTCGAGAATTCGAATCCCGAGACAACTTTTGACACCAAAGGAACCAGCATGACAGCGCAGTATCAGGTTCAGGACGGCGTAGCCGTCATCACGCTCGACAATCCCCCTGTCAACGGCCTGGGTCACAGCACCCGGCTTGGCATCGTCGAAGGCATGACCCGTGCGCTGGACGATGCCGCCGTCAAGGCCATCGTCATCACCGGCGCTGGCAAGGCTTTCTCGGGCGGCGCCGACATCCGTGAATTCAATACGCCCAAGGCCATGCAGGAGCCGACGCTGCACTCGGTGATCCGCGTGCTGGAAGGCTCGTCCAAGCCGGTCGTGGCCGCCGTGCACTCGGTCGCCATGGGTGGCGGCCTGGAGCTGGCGCTGGGCTGCAACTACCGCGTGGCGTCCAAGGGCGCCCAGATCGCGCTGCCGGAAGTGAAGCTGGGCCTGCTGCCGGGCGCCGGCGGCACGCAGCGCCTGCCGCGCGTGATCGGCCTGGAGGCCGCGGCCAACATGATCGTGTCGGGCACCCCGGTGCTGTCCGAGAAGTTTGCCGGCACCAAGCTGTTCGATGAAATCGTCGACGGTGACGTGCTGCCCGCCGCGGTCAAGTTCGCGCAGAACGTTGGCGCCGCCACCGGCCCGCATCCGAAGGTGCGCGACCTGAAGGTGCGCCACGAGAACCCCGAAGGCTACCTGGGCTTTGCCCGCAATACCGTGGCCGCGATGGCCAAGAACTTCCCGGCGCCGCTGAAGTGCCTGGAAGCGGTGGCCGGCTCGCTCAAGCCGTTCGAACAGGGCCTGAAGCAAGAGCGCGAGGGCTTCCTCTACCTGGTCACCACGCCGGAATCGCGCGCGCTGCGCCACGCCTTCTTTGGCGAGCGTGCCGCCAGCAAGATCCCCGATGTGCCCGAAGGCACGCCGACCCGCAAGATCGAGAAGGTCGCCGTGATCGGCGCCGGCACCATGGGCGGCGGCATCAGCATGAACTTCCTCAACGCGGGCATCCCGGTCACCATCCTGGAAACCAAGCAGGAAGCGCTCGACCGCGGCGTCGGCATCATCCGCAAGAACTACGAGAACAGCGCCAAGAAGGGCAAGCTCACGCAAGAGAAGGTCGAGCAGCGCATGGGCCTGCTCAGTACCACGCTGTCCTATGACGACCTCAAGGACGCCGACCTGATCATCGAGGCCGTGTTCGAAGAGATGGGCGTCAAGGAGACCGTGTTCAAGAAGCTGGATGAAGTCGCCAAGCAAGGCGCGATCCTGGCCTCGAACACCTCCACGCTGGACGTCAACAAGATCGCCTCGTTCACCAAGCGTCCGCAGGACGTGGTCGGCATGCATTTCTTCAGCCCGGCCAATGTGATGAAGCTGCTGGAAGTGGTGCGCGGCGAGAAGACCGGCAAGGACGTGCTGGCCACGGTCATGCAGGTCGGCAAGAAGATCAAGAAGACCGCGGTGGTGTCGGGCGTTTGCGACGGCTTTATCGGCAACCGCATGATCGAGCAGTACAGCCGCCAGGCTGGCTACCTGCTGGACGAAGGCGCGCTGCCGGAGCAGGTCGACAAGGCCATCGAGAAGTTCGGCTTTGCCATGGGCCCGTTCCGCATGGGCGACCTGGCCGGCAACGACATCGGCTGGGCCATCCGCAAGCGCCGCGCGGTGGACAAGCCGGAGATCCAGTATTCCAAGACCGCCGACCTGCTGTGCGAGATGGGCCGCTTCGGCCAGAAGACCGGCGCGGGCTGGTACGACTACAAGGCGGGCGACCGCAAGCCGTACCCGAACCAGCAGGTCAACGACATGATCGTGCAGCACTCGAAGGACCTGGGCATCACGCGCCGCAAGATCTCTGACGAAGAGATCGTCGAGCGCCTGGTGTTCGCGCTGGTCAACGAAGGCGCCAGGATCCTGGAGGAAGGCATTGCTTCCAAGGCCTCGGATATCGACATGGTGTACCTGACCGGCTACGGCTTCCCGCTGTTCCGCGGCGGCCCGATGCTGTACGCGGACCAGGTCGGCCTGTACAACGTGGCGCTGTCGATGAAGCGCTACGCCAAGGGCTACCACGGTGAAGCGTGGCAGGTCGCGCCGCTGCTGCAGAAGCTGGCGGACGAAGGCAAGGGCTTCAACGGTTAATACCGCCACATGGTTCAGCCTGGAGCTGAGATGAACACCACCATCGGACCGGACGATTGCCTGCTGGTGATCGACGTGCAGAACGACTTCATGCCGGGCGGCGCGCTTGCCGTGCCCCACGGCGATGAAGTGGTGCCCGTCATCAACCGGCTGGCTCGTGCGTTCGGTCATGTGGTGCTGACGCAGGACTGGCATCCCGTCAGCCACGTCTCGTTCGCGGCCAACCATGCGGGCACGCAGCCGTTCCAGACGCTGGCGCTGCCGTATGGCGAGCAGGTGCTGTGGCCGGTGCACTGCGTGCAGGGCACGCCCGGCGCTGCGCTGCATGCGGGCTTGCACGTGCCGCATGCGCGGCTGGTGATCCGCAAGGGCCACCATGCCGACGTGGATAGCTACTCCGCCTTCCTGGAGGCGGACCGCACCACGCGCACCGGGCTGGCCGGCTACCTGCGCGAGCATGGCGTCAAGCGCGTGTTCTGCGCGGGTCTGGCGACGGACTACTGCGTGGCCTGGAGCGCGCTCGATGCACGCGCCGCGGGCTTCGCGGCCGCGGTGATCGAGGATGCCTGCCGCGCCATCGACCTGGAAGGGTCGCTGGCCAAAGCATGGCAGGACCTCGGCGCCGCCGGCGTTGCGCGCGTCACGTCCGCTGAACTGCTCAAGGGCCAGGGCTGAACCGAACCACCGAACTGAACGACACAAGAGATTCCGAGGAGCAAGACATGAACGAAGCAGTCATCGTATCCACCGCGCGGACCCCGCTGGCCAAGAGCTGGAAGGGCGCCTTCAACATGACCCACGGCGCCACGCTCGGCGGTCATGCCGTCCAGCACGCCATTGCCCGCGCCAAGATCGAGGCCGCCGAAGTGGAAGACGTGCTGATGGGCTGCGCCAACCCGGAAGGTGCCACCGGCGCCAACATCGCACGCCAGATCGCACTGCGCGCCGGCTGCCCGGTGACCGTGCCCGGCGCCACCGTCAACCGCTTCTGCTCGTCCGGCCTGCAGACCATCGCCATGGCCGCGCAGCGCGTGATCGCTGATGAGGGCGACATCTTCGTCGCCGGCGGCGTGGAAAGCATCTCGTGCGTGCAGCAGGAGATGAACCGCCATATGGTCCAGGAAAGCTGGCTGCTGAAGAACAAGCCGGAAATCTACTGGAACATGCTGCAGACCGCCGAGAACGTGGCCAAGCGCTACAACATCTCGAAGGAGCGCCAGGACGAGTACGGCGTGCGCAGCCAGCAACGCGCCGCCGCCGGGCAGGAAGCCGGCAAGTTCAAGGACGAGATCGTGCCGATGACGGTGCTGGCGGGCGTGGCCGACAAATCGACCGGCCAGCTGGTGACCAAGGAAGTCACCGTCTCCGCCGACGAGGGCATCCGCGCCGATACCACGCTGGAAGGCGTGTCCAAGATCCGCAGCGCGGTGCCGGGTGGCGTGATCACCGCCGGCAATGCCTCGCAGTTCTCGGACGGCGCTTCGGCAGCGGTGGTGATGAATGCGCGCGTCGCCGAGGCCCGCGGCCTGCAGCCGCTGGGCGTGTTCCGCGGCTTTGCCGTGGCTGGCTGCGAGCCGGACGAGATGGGTATCGGCCCGGTCTTTGCTGTGCCCAAGCTGCTGAAGAAGGCCGGCCTGAAGGTCGACGACATCGGCCTGTGGGAGCTGAACGAAGCCTTCGCCGTGCAGGTGCTGTACTGCGCCGACACGCTCGGCATCCCGATGGACCGGCTGAACGTCAACGGCGGCGCCATCGCCGTGGGCCACCCCTACGGTGTGTCGGGCGCGCGCCTGGTCGGCCATGCGCTGATCGAAGGCAAGCGCCGCGGCGTCAAGTACGTGGTGGTGACCATGTGCATCGGCGGCGGCCAGGGCGCGGCCGGCCTGTTCGAAGTGCTCTGATGTCGGCTGCGGGCACCGCGCGGGCCACGCCCGCCGACATGCTCGCCTGGGGCCGGGAGGTGCTGGCCAGCCAGCCCTTCTCGGTCCTGGTCGGCACCGAGCTGGCGGCGTTGTCGCCGGGCAAGGCTGAGTTGCGCCTGCCGATCCGTCAGGACCTGCGGCAGCAGCACGGCTTCCTGCACGGCGGCGTGGTCAGCTACCTGGCCGACAATGCGCTGACCTACGCGGGCGGCGCGGCCATGGCGGTGCCGGTCGTGACATCCGAGTACAAGATCAACTACGTGCGCCCGGCGATCGGCGAGCTGCTGGTCGCCCGCGCCGAATGCGTCAGCGCCGGCCGCCAGCAGGCGGTGGTGCGCTGCGACGTGTACGTCGTCAGGGATGGCGAGGAGAGGCTCTGCGCGGTGGCGCAGGGAACGATCGCGCGCCTTGGCGAAGGCGCCTGAGCGGCACGCAGGGAAGGGCGCGGCAGCGCCCTTTTTTGACCGCGCCCGGCGCCTCCCATGCTAGCAAAAAGAACTCGCGGCACGCCACGCAGTGCGCCGCATGGAGACACCATGTCGATGATCCTATCCCGCCGCGACCTGAATTTCGTGCTGTACGAATGGCTCAAGGTCGACGAGCTCACGCGCATCCCGCGCTATGCCGACCACTCGCGCGAGACTTTCGACGCCGCGCTGGACACCTGCGAGAAAATCGCCACCGACCTGTTCGCGCCGCACAACAAGAAGAACGACCAGCAAGAGCCGCATTTCGACGGCGAGACCGTCAGCATCATCCCCGAGGTCAGCACCGCGCTGAAGGCCTTCTGCGAGGCCGGCTTGATGGCCGCCGGCCAGGACTACGAACTGGGCGGCATGCAACTGCCGGTGGTGGTCGAGAAGGCTGGCTTTGCCTACTTCAAGGGTGCCAACGTCGGCACCAGCTCGTACCCGTTCCTGACCATCGGCAACGCCAACCTGCTGCTGGCGCACGGCACGCCGGCGCAGGTCGAGACCTTCGTCAAGCCGGAGATGGACGGTCGCTTCTTCGGCACCATGTGCCTGTCCGAGCCGCAGGCGGGCTCGTCGCTGTCGGACATCACCACGCGCGCCGAGTACGAGGGCGAATCGCCGCTGGGCGCGCAGTACCGGCTGCGCGGCAACAAGATGTGGATCTCTGCCGGCGAGCACGAGCTGTCGGAAAATATCGTCCACCTGGTGCTGGCCAAGATCCCCGGCCCGGACGGCAAGCTGATCCCGGGCGTGAAGGGCATCTCGCTCTTCATCGTGCCCAAGTACCTGGTCAATGAAGACGGCTCGCTGGGCGAGCACAACGACGTGGTGCTGGCCGGCCTGAACCACAAGATGGGCTACCGCGGCACCACCAACTGCCTGCTCAACTTCGGCGAAGGCATGAAGTACCGGCCGGGCGGCAAGGCCGGCGCGATCGGCTACCTGGTGGGCGAGCCGCACAAGGGCCTGGCCTGCATGTTCCACATGATGAACGAGGCGCGCATCGGCGTGGGCCTGGGCGCGGTGATGCTGGGCTATACCGGCTACCTGCACGCGCTGGACTACGCGCGCAACCGCCCGCAAGGCCGCGCGGTCGGCCCCGGCGGCAAGGATGCGGCCAGCCCGCAGGTGAAGCTGGTCGAGCACGCCGATATCCGCCGCATGCTGCTGGCGCAGAAGAGCTATGTCGAAGGCGGCCTGGCGCTGAACCTCTATTGCGCGCGCCTGGTCGACGAGGAAGAGGCCGCTGCGGCCGCCGGCGACCAAGCCGCGCATGCGCGCCTGGCGCTATTGCTCGATATCCTGACCCCGATCGCCAAGAGCTGGCCGTCGCAATGGTGCCTGGAGGCCAACAACCTGGCGATCCAGGTGCATGGCGGCTACGGCTATACGCGCGAGTACAACGTCGAGCAGTTCTACCGCGACAACCGCCTCAACCCGATCCACGAAGGCACGCACGGCATCCAGGGCCTGGACCTGCTGGGCCGCAAGGTGGTGATGAAGGACGGCGCCGCCTTCAAGCTGCTGGGCGAGCGCGTGCAGGACACCATCACCCGCGCGCTCGCCGCCGGCAATGCCGAGTTGTCGCAGCAGGCAGGCGCCCTCGGCACCGCCACCAAGCGCCTGGCCGAGGTCACGCAGGCGCTGTGGAGCGCGGGCGACCCCAACGTGACGCTGGCCAATGCCTCGGTCTACCTGGAGGCCTTCGGGCACGTGGTGGTGGCGTGGATCTGGCTGGAACAGGCACTGCTGGCGCAAGCCGCGCTGCCGCGCGCGAACGGCAAGGAAGACGAGGACTTCTACCGCGGCAAGCTGGCCGCGGCGGCCTACTTCTTCCGCTGGGAGCTGCCCAAGGTCGGCCCGCAGCTGGCGCTGCTCGAGTCGCTCGACCGCACCACGCTCGACATGCAGGACGCGTGGTTCTGAGCGGCGCTTGCCCATCCCCGAACACTACAGAACGAAGGAAGACAATATGCGTACCATCCAGCAACTGTTTGACCTGAAGGGCAAGACCGCGCTGATCACCGGCGGCTCGCGCGGGCTTGGCCTGCAGATTGCCGAGGCGCTGGGCGAGCAGGGCGCGCGCCTGGTGCTGTCGGCGCGCAAGGCCGACGAGCTGCAGGCGGCGCAGGCGCACCTGAAGTCGCTCGGCATCGAGGCCGACTGGATCGCCGCCGACGGCTCGCAGGAGTCGGAGATCGCGCGCCTGGCCGACGAGGCCATCGCGAAGCTGGGCCACGTCGACATCCTGGTCAACAACGCCGGCGCCACCTGGGGCGCCCCGGCCGAAGACCATCCGGTCGAAGCCTGGGACAAGGTGATGAACCTGAACATCCGCGGCCTGTTCCTGCTGAGCCAGCGCATCGGCAAGCTGTCGATGATCCCGCGCCGCTACGGCCGCATCATCAACGTGGCGTCGATCGCGGGGCTGGCCGGCAACCCGCCGGGCAGCATGGAGACCATTGCCTACAACACCTCCAAGGGTGCGGTGGTCAACTTCACGCGCACGCTGGCGGCCGAGTGGGGCGAGCACAACATCACCGTCAACGCGCTCGCGCCGGGCTTCTTCCCGTCGAAGATGACCAAGGGCTCGCTCGAGCGCATGGGCGTTGAGGCCATGTGCGCCGGCGTGCCGCTGCACCGCCTGGGCGACGACGAGGACCTGAAGGGCGCCGCGCTGCTGTTTGCCAGCGACGCCGGCAAACACATCACCGGCCAGATCCTGGCGGTGGACGGCGGCGTCAGCGCGGTCTGAGCCGGGCAGGGCGCATTCCGGGCAAGCCGCACCGTGCGGCTTGGCGGAATCCCGGATTGCCCTCAAACTTGGGGCCGGCGCGAGGCCTCGGCCTCGCCGGCACCTAATTCTCGGACTCGCAATTGCCATGAACCAGTTCAAAGGCCCCCTGACCCACATTCCCTTCCTCGCCGACCTCGGCGTGACCTGCAACCTCGCCGAAGGCGGCCGCAGCGAGATCGCGCTGCCGATCGAGAAGCGCCACCAGAACAGCTGGGACATGGCCCACGGCGGCGTAATCATGACGCTGCTCGACGTGGCCATGGCGGTGGCCGGCCGCAGCAGCGACGCGGATGGCCGGGGCGTGGTCACCATCGAGATGAAGACCAGCTTCATGGCGCCGGGGCGCGGCGCGTTGACCGCGCGCGGCACCACCGTGCACCGCACCACCACCATGGTGTTCTGCGAAGCCGAGATCGTCGACGCCGACGGCAAGACCGTGGCGCGCGGCTCGGGCACCTTCAAGTACATCCGGCGCATGCCGCCGCAGCGCCCGGGTGAGACCGATACCGGCGCCGACGGCTGAGCGCCGGCACCGATGCAGCAGACGGGGCAGCGCGGCTGTCCCTTCCCGACGCAGTATTCAAGCCGTTCCATATATTCCTACTGAAAGGAATCGACCATGTCCAAAACGTTCAAGCGCATCGTCCTGGCCTCGCGTCCCGAAGGCGCGGTGACGCCGGCCAATCTCCGCCTGGAAGAAGTGCCCGTGCCGCAGATCGCCGACGGCCAGGTGCTGGTGCGCAACCACTACCTGTCGCTGGACCCGTACATGCGCGGCCGCATGAACGACAGCAAGTCCTACGCCGCGCCGCAGCCGCTCGATGAGGTCATGATCGGCGGCACCGTGGGCGAAGTGGTGGAAAGCAGGAACAGCAAGTTCAAGCCAGGCGACAAGGTGGTCGGCATGTTCGGCTGGCAGGAGATGGGCGTCAGCGACGGCACCGGCCTGCAGCCGGTCGACACCACGCATATCCCGCTGTCGGCCTACCTCGGTTCGGTCGGCATGCCGGGCGTGACCGCCTGGTATGGCCTGAACAAGATCATCCTGCCCAAGCCGGGCAAGACCATCGCGGTCAGCGCTGCCTCCGGCGCAGTGGGCAGCGTGGTCGGGCAGCTGGCCAAGCTGGCCGGCTGCCGCGCGGTCGGCTTTGCCGGCGGCAAGGACAAGTGCGACTACGTGGTCAATGAGCTGGGCTTCGATGCCTGCATCGACTACAAGGCGGCCAAGGATCCCAAGGAGCTCTACAAGATGCTCAAGGAAGCCACCCCGGACGGCATCGACGGCTATTTCGAGAATGTCGGCGGCGATATCCTGGACGCCGTGCTGACGCGCATGAACGCCTTCGGCCGCATCGCCATGTGCGGCATGATCGCGGGCTATGACGGCCAGCCGCTGCCGCTGAAGAACCCGCAGCTGATCCTGGTGTCGCGCCTGACCATCGAAGGCTTTATCGTCTCCGAGCATATGGAGGTCTGGCCGCAGGCGCTGAAGGAACTGGGCACCGCCGTCGCCCAGGGCAAGCTCAAGTTCCGCGAGAGCATTGCCGAAGGCCTGGCCAGCGCGCCGGAAGCCTTTATCGGCCTGCTCAAGGGCAAGAACTTCGGCAAGCAGCTGGTCAAGCTGGTCTGACCGGCGCATGCAGGGCCGCGGCGCGCCTGCCGGGCGCGCCGCGGGCAACGGATTTCACCAAAAAGATGGAGACACCGATGAATGCCCCGCAAGCCCCGCAAATCCAGAGCGGCGACGAGATCGGCGCCGGCCTGCCCGAAGAGGTCAAGGCCCGCTACCGCAACCTGCCGCGCCCGCCGCAGTTCGCCACCGCCGCCGCAGAGCGCCTGCACCGCAAGCAGCGCCTGGCCGCGGCCTTCCGGCTGTTTTCCAGGTTCGGTTTCGACGAAGGCGTGGCCGGCCATATCACCGCGCGCGACCCGGAGTTTCCCGATACCTTCTGGGTCAATCCCTTCGGCGTCCATTTCAGCCAGGTCAAGGTCTCCAACCTGATCCGCTGCGACCACCACGGCGACGTGGTCGAGGGCGACTACCCGGTCAATGCCGCGGCCTTCGCCATCCATTCGCGTGTGCACCAGACCCGCTCCGACGCGGTCGCGGCAGCGCATTCGCACAGCACCCATGGCCGCGCGTGGTCCACGCTGGGCCGCCCGCTCGATCCGCTCACGCAGGACGTGTGCGCGTTCTACCAGGATCATGCGGTCTATGACGATTTCGGCGGCGTGGTGGTGGAGCTCGACGAAGGCCAGCGCATCGCCAATGCGCTGGGCCAGAACAAGGCCGCGATCCTGCAGAACCATGGCCTGCTGACGGTCGGCAAGACCGTGGACGAAGCCGCCTGGTGGTTCATCACCATGGAGCGCTCCTGCCAGGTCCAGCTGCTGGCCGAAGCCGCCGCGGCGCGCACCCAGGCGCCGCTCAAGCTGATCTCCGATGCGGCCGCGCGCCAGGCCTATTCGATCGTCGGCACGGCGCAGGCGGGCTGGTTCCAGTTCCAGCCGCTCTATGCCCGCATCGTCAAGGAGCAGCCGGACCTGCTGGACTGAACCGCACGGCACCCGCTGGCAAACATGGAGTTGGATCGCATGGCCGACATCATTCTTCACCAGTACGCAACTTCGCCATTCTCCGAGAAGGTCCGCCTGCTGCTGGGCGCCAAGGGACTGGCCTGGCACGCGGTGGAAATCCCCGCCATCCTGCCCAAGCCTGACCTGCTGGCGCTGACCGGCGGCTACCGCCGCACGCCGGTGCTGCAGGTCGGTGCCGATATCTACTGCGATACCGCGCTGATCTGCGAGGTGCTGGACGCGCTGGCGCCCGCGCCGGCGCTGTATCCGCCGGCCCAGGCCGCGGCGGCGCGGGTCGCGGCAGCCTGGTTCGATGCGGCGCTGTTCACGGCATCGGTGACCTATGTGTTCCAGCCGGCCGGCGTTGCCAGCATGCTGGGCCACCTGTCGCCGGCGCAGGTCCAGGCCTTCAGCGCGGACCGCAAGGCCATGCGTGGCGACACCAATGCGCTGCGCATGCCGTTGCCCGAAGCCACCGCGCTGCTGCATGAAACGTTCGGCCAACTGGAAACGCAGTTCGCTGCCGGGATCGGGCATGTGGCCGGGCCGGCGCTGTCGGTTGCCGATTTCTCGCTGTACCACAACCTCTGGTTTATCCGCCGCGCCGGCGCGCTGGCGCAGCTGCTGGAGGCTTATCCGCGCTTGCAGGCCTGGTATGCGCGCATGAACACCTTCGGCCATGGCCGGCCGCGCGTGATCGACAGCGAGGACGCGATCGGCGCCGCGCGCAGTGCCGATCCGCTGGCGCTGGATGAGGGCGTGGTCGTGGATGCCGGCCTGCAGGCCGGCGACGCCGTCACCGTCACGCCGACCGACTATGCGCGCGACCCGGTGGCCGGCGTGCTGCTGGCGCTGAGCGCGCGCCGCGTCACGCTGCGCCGCCAGGACCCGCGCGCCGGCGCGCTCAATGTGCATTTCCCGCGGCAGGGCTACCAGGTGCAGCGCGCCGCCTGAGCGCGCATGGCACACGGCCCGCCGTTTCCCAAAACGAATCACGCGACAGGACAGACGATATGAAGGACTTCTCCAACAAGGTGGCTGTCATTACCGGCGGCGCCTCGGGTTTCGGCAAGGAGTTTGCCCACATTGCCGCCGACCTCGGCATGAAGCTGGTGCTGGCGGATGTGCAGGAAGACGCGCTGGACGCGACCGTGGCGGAATTCAAGGCACGCAATGTGCCGGTGATCGGGTTGCGCACGGACGTCTCGCGTGCCGACCAGGTGCAGGCGCTGGCCGATGCCGCCATCGAGGCCTTCGGCCAGGTCAACCTGCTGTTCAATAACGCCGGCGTGGGCGCGGGCGGCCTGATCTGGGAGAACTCCGAGAAGGACTGGGAGTGGGTGCTGGGCGTCAACCTGTACGGCGTCGTGCACGGCGTGCGCATCTTCACGCCGCTGATGCTGGCCGCGGCGGAGAAGGATCCGGCCTACCAGGGCCATATCGTCAACACGGCGTCGATGGCGGGCTTGCTGAACCCGCCGGCAATGGGCGTGTACAACGTGTCCAAGCACGCGGTGGTGGCGTTGACCGAAACCCTGTACCAGGACCTGGGCCTGGTGACGGAGCAGGTGCGCTGCTCGGTGCTGTGCCCGTACTTCGTGCCCACCGGCATCAACCAGTCCCAGCGCAACCGGCCCGCCGACCTGGCCAACCAGGCGCCGCCGACGCGTTCGCAGCTGGTGTCGCAGGCCTTGTCGGACAAGGCCGTCGGCTCCGGCAAGGTGACCGCCGCCGAGGTCGCGCAGCTGACCTTCGATGCCATCCGCGACGAAAGCTTCTATATTTATTCCCACCCCCAGGCGCTCGCCCCCGTGCGCCAGCGCTTCGAGGACATCGTCGGGCAGCGCAATCCCGGCGATCCGTTTGCCGACAAGCCCGAGGTCCGCGCGGGCCTCGTTGCCGCGCTGCGCGGCTGACGCCAGCACAACGCCACAACGAGGAGGACCGCATATGGAGAACAACATGGCTGCCCCCGCCGCCGTGATCCGCCACCTGCAGTACGCCACGCTGCCCAACGGCACCCGCCTGCACTACGCCAGCGCGGGCGAGCGCGGCAAGCCGCTGATGCTGTTCGTGCACGGCTTTCCTGAATTCTGGTTCGAATGGGAGGCCCAGCTGGCCGAGTTCGGACGCACGCATTTTGCCGTGGCGCCGGACCTGCGCGGCTACAACCTGTCGAGCAAGCCCGCCGAGGTCGAGGCCTACCGGCCGCGCCATATCGTCGAAGACCTGGTGCAGCTGGTCAGCGCGCTGGGCTATGACCAGGCCGTGGTGGTGGCGCACGACTGGGGCGGGGCGATCTGCTGGAACCTGGCGATCCAGTTCCCGCAGCTGGTGCGCCAGCTCGTCATCGTCAACTCGCCGCATCCGTACCTGTTTGCGCGCGCGCTGGCCACCGATCCCGAGCAGCAGGCCGCTTCCGCCTACATGAACTGGCTGCGCAAGCCGGGCTCGGAAAAGGCGCTGGCCGCCAACGACTTCGCGCTGCTGGACCGGATGCTGGCCGATGCCGACGGCAAGCCGGCGGCATGGTACACGCCGGAGACGCGCGCCAGGTACCACGCGGCATGGTCCCAGCCGGGCGAAGGCCAGGACGCCGGCGTCCATCCGCTCACCGGCGGCGTCAATTTCTACCGCGCCTCGCCCATGCACCCGCCGGGCGAGGGCGAGCCGCCGCCCGATATCTCGCGCCTGGATCCGGCCGCGTTTGTGGTCAAGGTACCCACGCTGGTGATCTGGGGCGAACGCGACCGCGCGCTGCCGAAGTCGCTGGTGGACGGGCTGGGCGACTTCGTGCCTGACCTGCGCCTGGAACGCATCCCCGAGGGCACGCACTGGGTGATCCATGAGCAGCCGGAACGCGTCAACCTGCTGATCCGGAGTGCGCTGCCGGGGTAGCTGCCAGATGTCGTTCGGGCCGCCAACGAAACCCCAGTCAGCAGCTTCAGCCCCGCCTTGATGGCGGGGCTTTTTGTTGGTGCGCCATGCCTGGCGCTGTCCGGCTCGCGCTGGTGTTTCCGGAACGTCTGAAGCATTTACTGAGTAATCCGGACGACCCCTGACTTTTTATTAAGGGCTGGCTTTCATTCCATGTCTCATTGGGGAAAATATCTACGATGTCCTATTAATTGTCCTATTGAAGCGACAATAATACTGATATATCTTTCGGTCCATGCTTCAGAGTCGATATTCCCTTGACTAATTGGCCTGAACGGGAAGTATCCGATGTCGGTGAACCGATAAATTTCAACGGGTCGAAAGATAGCAGCCGCCATTTATGGGAAACCAAAATTCGCCGATGCCGCGGTATCACCGCATTTACCTGGTGCTGCGGCAGAAAATCCTGAACGGGTTATACGACGAGAGCGGGCTGCCGGCCGAGTTCCGCTTGATGGAGCAGTATCGCGTGGCGCGGGTGACGGTGCGGCGGGCGTTAGCCGAGCTGCTCCAGGAAGGCCTGATCTACCGGCGGCCCGGGCAGGGGACATTCGTCAATATCGAGCAGGTTCGGCTGAACAGGCCACCAGCGCAGATGTGCGGCCTGCTCGACAGCCTGCTCGAAGTCGTCGCCGGCACCTCGGTGCGGGTGGTCGATTTCGGCATGCGGAGCTGCCCCACGCACGTCCGGGAGGCGCTGCGGCTGGCGGAGCGGGACGAAGCCCTGCACGTGATGCGCGTGCGCCTGCACCGGGACGAACCGGTCTCGCTGATCACGACATGGTCGCCGCCGCACGTGGCGCTGTTGCTGACACCGGGCGCGCTGCAGCAGCAGCCCATGCTGGCGCTGCTGGAAGGCGGCGGGGTTCGCATCGGCCACGCCGACCAGACGCTGTCCTGCTGCCTTGCCGACGCGCAGGCCGCGGCGCTGCTGGACGAGCCGGTGGGTGCGGCGCTGCTGTCGGTGGTGCGCGTGGTGCGCGATGTCGACGGCAACCCGGTCCAGTGGCTCAGCGGCCTGTATCGCCCGCAATGCTACGACTACCGCATGGCGCTGACGCGCGCTGGCGAAGACAAGGCGCGTATCTGGCTTGCGCGCGACCTATCCACCGCGACGCGGTGATCCAAGAAATCGGGAGGAGACAGAAATGACCAAGACTTATCCGGCAAGACGCCGGTTCCTGGGCCAGGCCGCGCTGCTTGGCGCCGGTGCGCTGGCGCCGCAGATCGGACGGGCCCAGCCCAGGCCGGTGCGCATCGGCGTGCTGCATCCGGTCACCGGAGCGCTGGCGTTTTCCGGCACGCAATGCCGTGCCGGCGCGCTGCTGGCGATCGCCGACATCAACGCCGCCGGCGGTATCAAGTCGCTGGGCGGCGCCAGGCTGGAAGCGGTGCTGGGCGATGCCCAGTCGCAGCCGGAGATCGGCGCGGCCGAAGTCGAGAAGATGAACGAGGCCGGCGTCAGCGCCGTGGTCGGCGCCTATGCCAGCGCGATCTGCCTGGCCACCACGCAGGCGGCGGCGCGGCATGGCCTGGCGCATGTGGTCGACGTGGGCGTGGCCGATGCCATCGTCGAGCGCGGCCTGACCAACACGTTCCGCTTCGGCCCCGGCTACAAGGTCGCCACCGAAACCGCGATGAGCAACCTGCGCACGCTCAACCAGCTCAGCGGCAACCGCGCGCGCACGGCGATGATCATCCACGAGGAATCGCTGTTCGGCAGTGGCACGGCCAAGCTGCTGAGCCAGCGCCTGCCGGAGTTCGGTTTCGAGGTGAAGGAGGTGGTCAAGCACGCCAACCCGACGCGCGACTTCAGCAATATCGTGCTACGCATGAAGGCGGCCAATCCGGACATCGTGATCGCGGCCAACTACTACAACGAGTACGCCCTGCTGATGCGCACCATGCAGCAGCAGAAGTTCCGGCCCAAGGCGGTCTACTCGGTGCTGGGCGGCGCGGCGTCGAGCTTCAAGTTCATCAAGGAGTTCCCGGCGGCGGCGCAGCATGTGCTGGACTGCAACCACTGGTACAACCCCAGGGATCCTCGCGCCATTGCGCTGCGCAAGCGCGTTGAGGCCAGCGGCCTGTTCTTTACCTACGAGGTTTTCTGCACCTATGCGTCCACCATGCTGCTGGCCGACAGCATTGAGCGCGCCGGCTCGGCGCAGCGCGAGCGCGTGATCGAAGCGCTCGCCAGCAGCAGCTTCAGCAGCCACTTCATGCCGTACGGGCCGACGCGCTTCGTCAACGGCCAGAACACCGGCGCGCAGCCGCTGCTGACGCAGGTGGTGGATGGCGACATCAAGGTGGTCTTCCCCAACGCCTACCGGCAGGTCGACGCGGTGTTCCCGCTGCCGGCCAGCTAAGCGCTTCACGCCGGTCGCGCCGGTACGCCGTTTATCCCTAGTCGCTACGGTCGGGAAGCCCGCCTCCCGACCGCTGGACTCCTGTTGCCGCGAGGAACGCATTACATGTTCGATATCCCGATACTCTGGGCCTCCTGGCTCAACGGCCTGACCACCGGGGCGATCTATGCCCTGGTCGCGCTGGGCCTGACGCTGATCTACGGCGTGCTCCATATCGTCAACTTCGCCCACGGCGCCGCGCTGATGGCGGCGCTGTATGGCGTCTATTTCCTCTTTACCCGGCTCCATGTCGATCCCTACGCGGCGCTGCTGGTGATGGTGCCGGCCATGTTCGCCGCGGGCTACCTGCTGCAGCGCCACCTGATCGCGCGGGCAAGTCGCGGCAACGAGCAGAACGTGCTGCTGGTCACGCTGGGCATCTCGATCGTGCTGGAGAACCTGGCGCTGTACCTGTTCCGCTCCGACACCTACACCATCGACACGCCCTATGCGCTGTCCACCGTCGAGCTGCTGGGTGCATCGATCGCGCTGCCCAAGGTGATCGCCTTCGCCGGCGCACTGTTGGCCTGCGGCCTGCTGATGCTGATGATCCGGCGCACCACGCTGGGCCGCGCCATCCGCGCGGTGGCCAGGGAAAAGCAGGGCGCGCGCGTGGTCGGCATCGATGTCGAGCGCGTCTATGCGCTCAGTTTCGGCATCGGCCTGGCCTGCCTGGGTGCGGCCGCCTGCTTCCTGCTGCCGGCCTACTACGTCAATCCGCGCGTCGGCGACGGCTTCGTGCTGATCGCCTTCACCGTGGTCGTGCTGGGTGGCATGGGCAGCTTCGCCGGGGCGCTGTGGGGCGGCCTGCTGATCGGCGTGGTCGAGTCACTGGGCGGCCTGTGGCTGGGCGACAGCCTGGGCCAGGTCGGCATTTTCCTGATCTTCATCCTGGTGCTGCTGTTCCGTCCGCAGGGCCTGTTCGGCGCGAAGGCGTGACTCGAGGAGCCTGACATGAATCGAATTTCTTCTCTTCCCACGCTCGGCTGGATCGCCATCGTTCTGGCCGGCTTTGCCGCGGCGCCGCTGTGGCTGTCCTCCGGCTTCGCGCTGAACCTGCTGGTGATGGTGCTGCTGATGACGCTGATGGCGCAGTCGTGGAACATCCTCGGCGGCTTTGGCGGGCAGTTCTCGTTCGGCCACGCGGCGTTCTTCGGCACCGGCGCCTATGCCATGGCGATCTTGCAGGTCGCGTTCGGCATGAATGCGTGGCTGGCGCTGGTGCTGGCGACCGGCGTCGGCGCGCTCGCCGGCGTCGGCGTGGGCGTGCTGTCGTTCCGCTACGGGCTCAAGGGTTCGTACTTCTCGCTGGCGACGCTGGCGGTGGCCGAGGTGCTGCGCATCGTGGCCAATGCGGTGGGCTTTACCGGTGCCGGCGCAGGCATGCAGTTGCCGTTGCAGCCCGGTGCCTTGCATCTCCAGTTTGCCGGCAAGGCTGGCTACCTCTGGTTCATCCTGACGTTCGTCGCCGCGGGCCTTCTCCTCTCGTGGTGGCTGCGCAGGTCGCGCTTCGGTGCCTGTCTGATGGCGGTGCGGGACAGTGAGGACGCGGCGAAGGCGCTCGGCATCGACGTGCTGCGCGTCAAGTTGGTAGCCATTGCCATGTCCGCGGCGCTGATGGCGGCGGCCGGCGTTTTTTATACGCAGTACCTGCAATACCTCGATCCGCATATCGCCTACGGTCCGGCCTTTTCGGTGGCCGCGCTGGTTGGGGCGGTGATCGGCGGCACCGCCACGGTGTTCGGCCCGCTGCTCGGCGCGCTGGCGCTGCAGCTGCTCAACGAGCTGACGCGCAATGCGCTGGGCGATGTGCCGGGCGTGAGCCTGGTGATCTACGGCGCGCTGCTGGTGCTGATGGTGATGTTCCTGCCGCAGGGCCTGGCCGGGGCGGCCGGATCGGTGCGCAAGGCGAGGGCATAAGGCAAGGGAAATGACGATGCAGACCATACTTTCGACCCACGGACTGTCGATCCGCTTCGGCGGCCTGGCGGCGGTGCAGGACGTGAACCTGTCCATTGCGCGCGGCCGCATCACCGGCCTGATCGGCCCCAACGGCGCCGGCAAGTCGACCCTGTTCGGAATGCTGTCCGGCTTCCTCGCGCCCACGCAGGGCACGGTGGAGCTGGAAGGCCGCACCCTCAACGGGCTCGCGCCTCATGTCATCTGCCGGCTCGGGCTGGCGCGCACCTTCCAGATCGTGCAGCCGTTTGCCGGGCAGACCGTGCGCGAGAACATCGCGGTCGGCGCCCACCTGCATGTGCGCGGCCGCAATGTGGCGCTGGCACAGGCCGATGAAGTGGCCCGCCGGGTCGGGCTGGAAGACCAGCTGCACAAGAGCGCTTCGAGCCTGACCGTGGCCGGGCGCAAGCGCCTGGAGCTGGCGCGCGCACTGGCCACGCGGCCGCGCGTGCTGCTGCTGGACGAGGTGCTGGCCGGGCTCAACCCCGGCGAAATCGCCGCGATGATCCCGGTGGTGCGCGGCATCTGCGACGACGGCGTGACCGTCGTGATGATCGAGCACGTGATGCAGGCGGTGATGAACCTGGCGCAGGACGTATTCGTGCTGGCCGGCGGCCGGCTGATCGCGCAGGGTTCGCCCGCGCAGGTGACGCGCGACCCGCAGGTGATCGAGGCCTACCTGGGCCACGGCATGGCGCAGCGCATCGGCGCGCAGCAGGAGGCGGCCGCCCATGCCTGAGACCCTGTTGTCGGTGCAAGGGCTGCACAGCGGCTACGGCGAGGTGCAGGTGCTGCACGGCGTCAGCGTGGAGGTGAATCGCGGCGAGATCGTGGCCCTGCTGGGCGCCAACGGCGCCGGCAAATCGACGCTGATCAACACGGCCTGCCGCCTGGTGTCCGGCACCTCCGGCACGGTCCGCTTCGACGGGCGGGACGTCAGCCGGGCCCGGCCGCAGGACATCGTCGGCGCCGGACTGATCCAGGTGCCCGAAGGGCGCCGCATCTTCCCCAACCTGACCGTGCTGGAGAACCTGGAGCTGGGCGCCTGCCGCCGCGCCACGCGCCAGCGCAAGGCCAACCTGGAATCGGTGCTCGATACCTTCCCGCGCCTGCGCGAACGGCTGGGCCAGCGCGCCGGCACCATGTCCGGCGGCGAGCAGCAGATGCTGGCCATCGGCCGCGGCCTGATGGGCGATCCGCGCCTGCTGATCCTGGACGAGCCCTCGCTCGGGCTGTCGCCGCTGATGGTCGAGGAGATGTTCGGCCTGGTCCGCCGCCTGCACAAGGAAGGACTGTCGATCCTGCTGGTCGAGCAGAACGTGGCGCTGTCGCTGGAAATCGCCTCGCGGGCCTACGTGCTGGAAAACGGCGAAGTCAGGTTCTCCGGTACGCCCGGGACGCTGCTGGCAGCCCCTGAACTGCGGGCCGCTTACCTGGGCGTGTGAGCGTATCCATCCAGCCATCAGAGAAGCAAAGAACGGAGTCAAACCGATGGAATTGTCAGACAAGACCGCGCGCCAGATCTGGCAGGAGGTCAGGGCCAACCCCAGCCGGGCGCGCTTCGGCTTCGGGCGCAAGGCGGTGCTGGTCAATATCGACCTGCAGAACGCCTACACCTGCACCGACCGCTTCAAGACCGCGTACGAGACCGATCCCGCGCAGCTGGCGCATATCAACGGGCTGGCGCGGCGCTTCCGGGCGCTGGGCTGGCCGGTGGTGTGGACGCGGGTGGCGTACATGGCGTCCGGCGAGGATGCGGGCATCTGGGGCACCCGCACCGATACGCCGGATTCGCTGCAGAACATCAAGCATGGGTCGGAGCGCGCGCAGTTCGACAGCCGCGTCGACGTCGATCCGGTGCGCGACGTGGTCTATTGCAAGAAGATGCCGTCGGCGTTCTTCGAGACCCAGCTGCAGTCGTTGCTGGTGTGGCACCAGGTGGATACCGTGGTCATCACCGGCGGCTCCACCTCGGGCTGCGTGCGCGCCACGGCGGTGGATTCGCTGTCACGCGGCTATCGCACCATCGTGCCGGAGCAGTGCGTGGCCGACAAGCATGAGAGCTACCACTTCGCCAACCTGACCGACCTGATGCTGAAATACGCCGACGTGCTCGACGTGCTCGAGGTGCAGAACTGGCTCGAAGACCAGCATGCCATGCTGCACACCGCGAAGGGGGACTGACATGCGTGAAAGCCCCGGCTACTACGACTACTGGCCCTACCAGGACCGCCCCAGGATCAGCTGGCCGGGCGGGGCACGGCTGGCCTTCTGGGTCGCGCCCAACATCGAGTTCTATGAACTCGACCCGCCAGGCAATCCGCACCGGCGCGCATGGCCCCATCCGTACCCCGCGGTGCCGGGCTACTCGATCCGCGACTACGGCAACCGCGTCGGCCATCAGCGCCAGATGCGGCTGCTGGACAAGTACGGCATCCGCGGCTCGGTGTCGCTGTCGGCGGCGCTGTGCGTGCATCACCCCGAGATCGTGGCGATGTGCATGGAGCGCGAGTGGGAGTTCTTCTCGCACGGCATCTACAACACGCGCTACACCTACGGCATGTCCGAGGAACAGGAGCGCGAGATGATCCGCGAGTCGATGCAGATCATCGAGGACTGCACCGGCAGCAAGCCGGCCGGCTACCTGGCGCCAGCGCTGTCGCACAGCGAATCGACTCTGGACTTGTTCGCCGAACTGGGCGGCCGCTATACCTGCGACCTGTTCCATGACGACCAGCCCACGCCGGTGCGCGTGCGCGGCGGCCAGCGCTTTATCTCGCTGCCGTACTCGCTGGAGATGAACGACACCATCGCCTACGTGGTGAACAAGGTCGAGCCGCGCCGCTACGGGCAGATGCTGAAGGATTGCTTCGACCGGCTCTATGCGGAAGGGGCCGAGTCCGGCACCGTGATGTGCATCCCGACCCATAACTACCAGGTCAGCTGCCCGCACCGGCTGCGCGCCTTCGAGGAAGCGCTGGAATACATCACTGGCCACGCGGATGTCTGGGTCACCACCGGCCGCGAGATCGCCGATTACTACCTCGAACATTGCTACGACACGGCCGCGGCTGCGATTGCCGCAGCCAACCCGGTGCGGAGGGCGTGCTGATGCCACGCGACCATCAAGCCCCGCAATACCCGCACCGCCGCGCCGGCATGGACCACGACCGCTATGACTGGTCGATGCTGGCAAGCCGCGCGCCGGTGCGCTGGCCAGGCGGCAAGACGCTGGCCCTGTGGGTCAACGTCAGCCTGCAGTTCTTCCCGCTGAACCCGACCGGCAAACCGGTGGCGGTGCCGGGCAACATGACCATGCCGTATCCGGACCTGCGCCACTACACGCTGCGCGACTACGGCAACCGCATCGGCATCCACCGGATGCTGCGCGGCTTCGACCGCTACGGCGTGCGCCCGACCTTTGCCATCAATGCGCGGCTGGCCGAGCTGTATCCGTCGCTGCTCGCCACGGTGAGCGAGCGCGGCGACGAGATCATCGGCCATTCATGGAGCATGGACACCGCACACGCCGGCGGCCTGGATGAAGCCGTCGAGGCGGAAGTCGTCCGGCGTTCGCTGGACCGGCTTCGTACGCTCAGCGGGCAAGACGTCCGCGGCTGGCTCAGCCCCGGCAAGCTGCAGAGCGCCAATACGCCGGAGCTGCTGCGCGCCAACGGCATCGAGTACCTGTGCGACTGGGTCAACGACGACATGCCTTACCCGTTCCGCACGCGCCACGGCAAGTTGTGGGCGATGCCGCTGTCGACCGAGCTGGAGGACCGCTTCGTGCTGATGGAGAACCTGCACCCGGAAGCATCGTGGGCGCGGCAGGTGAAAGACGCCTGCGACCTGCTGCTCGACGAAGCGCGCGAACAGGGCGGGCGCATCCTCGCGCTGTCCGTGCACCCGTGGGTGCTGGGGCAGCCGCACCGGATCCGCTACCTGGAAGCCGCGCTCGAATACGTGATGGCAAGACCTGAAGTCTGGAGCGCGGGCGCGGGCGAGATTCTCGCGGCGTTCGCGGCACAGGATTCCCAACCACAGGAAAACCCATGACAGCAAACATGCAGAACATCGACGTACTGGTCAGCGAAGTCGGCCCGCGCGACGGCCTGCAGATGACCCGGCGCGTGATGGCGACCGCGGCCAAGAAGGCCTGGATCAGCGCGGAAGCCGCCGCCGGCGTGCGCGAGATCGAGGTCGGCTCGTTCGTTCCGGCCACGGTGCTACCGCAGATGGCGGACACGGCCGAGGTGGTGGCGCACGCGCTCGGCATCGGCGGGCTCACGGTGGCGGCACTGGTGCCCAACTACGTGGGCGCCGAGCGCGCCATCGGCGCCGGCGTGCACAAGCTCACCATCCCGGTGTCGGTCAGCGAGACGCACAGCCTGCGCAACGTCAACCGCACCCATGAGCAGATGCTGCGCGAGGTCCGGCGCATTGCTGAACGCATCCGCGCCTTGCCGGCCCATGCGCGGCCGCGCTTCGAGGCGGGGCTGTCGACCGCATTCGGCTGCACGCTGGAAGGCCCGGTCGCCGAGGCGCGCGTGGTCGGGCTGGCCGAAGCGCTGATGGACGCGGGCTGCGACGAAGTCGGCCTGTCCGACACCACCGGCTACGGCAATCCGCGCCAGGTGCGCAGCCTGACGCTGGCGGTATGGCGCGCGATCGGGCAGCAGCACCTGAGCGGCATCCACCTGCACAACACGCGCGGGCAGGGGCTGGCCAATGTGCTGGCGGCGATCGACGTGGGCCTGACCACGGTCGATGCCTCGCTGGGCGGGCTCGGCGGCTGTCCGTTCGCGCCCGGCGCGAGCGGCAATGTGGTGACGGAGGACCTGGTGTTCCTGCTCGAGTCGATGGGGCTGCGCACCGGCATCGACCTGGAGGCGCTGTTCCGCGTGCGCGACATCGTCAGGGCCAACCTGGCGGACGAACCGCTTTACGGGCACACGCCGGAGGCCGGCCTGCCCAAGGGCTTCGTGCCTGCCGTCCTGGCGGCGTGGCAATGATCAGCAGGAGCGACGGATGACAACAATGGAAAGGCCGCTGGTTGGCCTGAAGGTAGTCGAATTCACCCACATGGTGATGGGGCCGGCGATCGGCATGATCCTCGCCGACATGGGCGCGGAGGTGACCAAGGTCGAGCCGCCCGGCGGCGACAACACGCGCCGGCTGGGGGGCTCGGGCGCGGGCTACTTCGCCATGTACAACCGCAACAAGCAGAGCCTGTGCGCGGACCTGAAGTCGGCAGCGGGCAGGGACGCCGTGCGCAGGCTGGTGGACAGCGCCGACGTGGTGATCGAGAACTTCCGTGCCGGGGCGATGGACGAGAACGGCTTCGGCTACGGCGTGCTGGCGGCGCACAACCCCGGCCTGATCTACTGCTCGGCCAAGGGCTTTCTTGCCGGCCCCTACGACCGGCGCGTGGCACTGGACGAAGTCACCCAGATGATGGGCGGGCTGGCCTATATGACGGGCCTGCCGGGCAAGCCGATGCGCGCCGGCGCCTCGGTGATCGACGTCACCGGCGCGATGTTCGGCGTGATCGCCATTCTCGGCGCGCTGCAGGAACGGCACCGGACCGGACGCGGGCAGCATGTGTGCAGCTCGCTGTTCGAGACCACGGCCTTCCTGGTCGGCCAGCACATGGCACAGCAGGCCGTGACGGGCACGCCCGCTCTGCCGATGACGGTGCGCAGTTCGGCGTGGGGGGTCTATGACACCTTCGAGACCATGGAAGGCACCCCGGTCTTTGTCGGCATCGTCAGCGACACGCAGTGGCGCAAGTTCTGCGAGGCGTTTGCACTGGCCGACTTCATCGGCGACCCCACCCTGGACCGCAACGACGGACGCGTGCGGCAGCGGCCGCGCGTGCTGGGCGCGCTGGCGCCGATGTTCCGCAGCTTCGGCAAGCAGGAACTGATGGCGAAGCTGGAAGCGTGTGGCCTGCCGTTCGCGCCGATTTCCCGGCCCGAAGACCTGTTCGACGATCCGCACCTGAACGCGGGCGGCGGGCTGGTGCCGGTGACGCTGCCCTCGGGCCAGCAGGTGCAGCTGCCGGCGCTGCCGATTGCGATGGACGGGCGGCGCTTCGACGTCTACCGCGACTTGCCGCGCGCCGGCGAGCATTCGCGCACGGCACTGCTGGCCGCGGGCATGAGCGGCGACGCCATCGACACGCTGGAGAGTGAGCGCGCGATCGGAGCGCAGCGATGAGCGCCATGTCCCAGGGCCGGACCCTGTTCGACAAGATTTGGCAGGTGCATGCCATTGCCGAACTGGACGGCGCCAGCCTGCTGCATATAGACCGCGTCTTCCTGCACGAGCGCACTGGCAGCATCGCGCTGAGCTCGCTGCGCGCGGCCGGGCGGCGCGTGCGCGCGCCGGCGCTGGCGTTCTGCACCATGGACCATATCGTCGATACGCGGCCCGGGCGCAACGACAGCACGCTGATGCCGGGCGGCGAGGCCTTTATCACCAGCACGCGCGACAGCGCCAGGCGCGAGGCCATCCGGCTGTTCGATATCGGCGATCCCGGCCAGGGCATCGTCCATGTGGTGTCGCCGGAACAGGGCATTGCCTTGCCCGGCACCACCGTGGTCTGTCCCGACAGCCATACCTGCACGCAGGGCGGCCTGGGCGCGCTGGCCTGGGGCATCGGCTCGTCCGAGGCGGAACATGCGCTGGCGACGCAGACGCTGCGCGTGACGCGGCCGCGCACCATGCGGGTGTCGTTCGACGGCGCACTGCCAGCGGGCGTCGGCGCCAAGGACCTGATGCTGTGGCTGATCGCACGCTACTCGGCGGCGGGCGCCGGCGGCCATATGCTCGAATTCGGCGGCAGCGCGGTGCGCAGCCTGCCGGTCGAGGCGCGCCTGACGCTGTGCAACCTGGCGGTGGAGTTCTCGGCGTTCTCGGGCATTGTCGCGCCCGACGACACGGTCTTCGAATACCTCGCCGGCCGGCCGTATGCGCCCGCCGGTGCGCAGTGGGAACCAGCGCTGTCGCACTGGCGCAGCCTGTACAGCGACGCCGACGCCGTGTTCGACCGCGAGCTGTCGGTGGATTGCAGGCGGCTGGCGCCGATGGTGACCTGGGGCACCAGCCCGCAGCACGGCGTGGCCGTCGACGGCGCCGTGCCCGACCCCGCCATGGCGATCGATGCCGATACGCGCCAGGCCATGGAGCGCGCACTGTCCTACATGGACCTGCGTCCCGGGCAGCGGATGGCGGACATCGCCATCGATGCCGCATTTATCGGCTCCTGCACCAACGGCCGGCTGTCGGACCTGCGCAGCGCGGCCGGTGTGCTGGCCGGGCGCAAGGTGGCGCCCGGCGTGACGGCCATCTGCGTGCCGGGTTCCAGCGCCGTCAAGCGCGCCGCCGAGGCCGAAGGGCTGGATCGCGTGTTCCGTGAAGCGGGATTCGAGTGGCGTGAATCGGGTTGCTCGATGTGCTTCTACGCCGGCGGCGAAAGCTTCGGCCACCGGCAGCGCGTGATCAGCAGCACCAACCGCAATTTTGAAAGCCGCCAGGGCCCGCAGACCCGCACCCACCTTGCCAGCCCGGCCACGGTGGCGGCATCGGCCGTGCTGGGGCGCATCGCCGACCCGCGCCGGCCGCCAGGAGCCTGAGATGGAGCCGTTTACCATGCATCGCGGCGTGGCCGCGCCGCTGCTGCGCATCAACATCGACACCGACGCCATCATCCCGTCGCGGGAAATGAAGCGCGTCTCCAGGCACGGGCTGGCCGAGGGCCTGTTCGCCGGCTGGCGCTACCTGGCGGGGACGGACCGCAGCCCCGATCCCTTGTTCGTGCTGAACCAGCCGGAGTACACCGGGGCGTCGATCCTGCTGGCCGGAAGCAATTTTGGCTGCGGCTCCTCGCGCGAGCATGCGGTGTGGGCGCTGAAGGAGTTCGGCATCCGCGCCATCGTTGCGCCCGGCTTCGGTGCCATCTTCCACAACAACTGCGTGCGCAACGGCCTGCTTCCGGTGGTGCTGCCGATGGCAACGGTGCAGGCACTCGCCGACGACTGCGCCGCAGCGCCGGCCACGCGGCAGGTGACGGTCGACCTCCGGCAGCTGGAAGTGGTGTCGCCAGCGGGCGCGCGGTACGGCTTCACGCTGGGCAGCGAGCAGCGGCAGATGCTGCTTGAAGGGCTGGACCCGATCGCGCTGACGCTGAAGCTGGCGTCAAGCATCGACGCGTTCCAGGGCGCGGACCGGTTGCGCCGGCCCTGGATCCATTTCGATGGCTAAGGCGCAGCGGCTGTCGGGCGGGACGGCCTGACGCGCATTCCTGCCTGCGTCTCGTCGTTTTCAAAACGCGCGGCGGTTCTTGGTTCTGATTTTTCCAGGGGTGGATGTTCGGCTTTGCGCCAGCGGCGCAAAGCCGTGCTCACGGCGTGAGCGGCTTTGTCACGCCCATCGCCAGCGAAACGCGGGCGGAATCCCTCAGCAGGTGTCGTTGCAGTGGTTTTCGAAGGCAGTTCCGGGAGGGCCCGCACCCAGTCGGCGCATATGCGAGGGACGCGAATCAACAGGTGCGGCAACAAATTCATAGACGGAGGAAACAGAATGAAAAAGCAGCTTGCAGGTTTTGCATTGATCGGCGGATTCGCGCAGATGGCTTGCGCACAGGGCAGCGTGACCCTCTATGGCGTCGTCGATGAAGGCCTGACCTACAACAACAACGCCGGTGGCCATCACCAGTTTGGCCTGGTCAGCGGCGTGATCCAGGCCAGCCGCTTCGGCCTGCGCGGCAGTGAGGACCTGGGCGGTGGCATGAAGGCGCTGTTCGTGCTGGAAAACGGATTCGACGCCAGCAGCGGCAAGCTGGGGCAGGGCGGCCTGATATTCGGGCGCCAGGCGTACGTCGGCCTGTCCGGCAACTACGGCACGGTGACCATGGGCCGCCAGTACGACTCGGTGGTGGATTTTGTCGGTCCGCTCAACATCGGCGCGCAATGGGGCGGCTTCTACAACGCCCACCCCGGCGATATCGACAACCTGAACAACTCCGCCCGGGTCAACAACGCCATCAAGTTCCGCAGCCAGAACTACGGCGGCCTGAGTTTTGGCGGGGTCTACAGCCTGGGCGGCGTGGCGGGCAGCCCGGCGCGCAACCAGATCTGGTCGCTGGGCGCAGGCTATGGCAGCGGGCCGTTGCTGCTCGGCATCGGCTACCTGAACGTCAGGAACCCCAATACCTCGTTCTACGGCACCGGTGTCACGGCCAACACCACCGGCTCGGCACCGTTGAACACGCTGACCAATATCGGCTCGCCGGTGCAGTCGGGCTACACGTCGGCGCGCTCGCAGGAAGTCTTTGCCGCGGGCGCGGCGTACAGCTTCGGCGCGGCCACGGTCGGGACCACATACTCCAACACGCGCTTCAAGGACCTGGGAGACCTGTCGTCCGGCCCGAATCCGTTCGGCTATCGCGGCACCGCGACCTTCAACAATGTGGAAGTCAGCTTCAAGTACCAGGTGACGCCGGCATTGCTGATGGGCGTGGCCGCGGACTATGCCAGGGGCAGTGGCATCAATGACGCCAGCTACCGGCAGTTCGTGCTGGGGGCGGACTACAGCCTGTCCAGGCGCACCGATGTCTACGCGATGGCGATCTACCAGAAGGCCTCGGGAATCGATTCCACCGGCAAGCGCGCGGTGGCCGCGATCAACGGCGTGCGTCCGTCGGCCGATGACAGCCAGGCGGTGTTGCGCGTGGGCCTGCGCCACAAGTTCTGACGCAGGCGGTGGAGTTCGCGGGGCATGCCCCGCGATCCGTCTCAGGACAAGCGCTCGCGGTACAGGCGGTAGTTCTCGTCGTCGAAGCAGACGAAGGTGACCTGCTCGATCTCCGGCGCCGCGGCCAGCGCCTCGCGCACCGCGGCGATGGCGATATCCGCCGCGCGCTCGCGCGGGAAGGCGTAGATGCCGGTGCTGATATTGGGAAAGGCCAGCCTGCGCAGGTGGTGCTGCGCCGCCAGCCGGATGCTGTTGCGGTAGGCGTTGGCGAGCAGTTCGTCCTCGCCCTGGTCGCCGCCTTGCCAGACCGGCCCGACCGCGTGGATCACGTATGGCGCCGGCAGGTGGCCGCCGGTAGTGATCACCGCCTCGCCGGTGGGGCAGCCGCCCTGCGTGTCGCGGATCGCGCGGCAGGCCTCCTTGATCGCGGAGCCGCCTGCCCCGTGGATGGCCCCGTCGACGCCGCCGCCGCCCAACAGGCCGCTATTGGCCGCGTTGACGATGGCATCGACTTCCATCCGGGTGATATCGCCATGGACTACCTGCAAGTGCTCGCCGCTCATGTTGTCTCCTGCGCTGTGGAGGGAGGGCCGCCGGACAGCCGCTTGGTCGGTCTGACCGGCGGGAAGCCGCTGTGTGCTACATGGACTGCTCAAGCATACGCCGATAATCCGCGGCGCTGGCTTCTTTCGGGTTGGTCTTGTGGCAATGGTCGACCAGCGCACCGGCAATCACCTTGTCGAACATGTCCTCGGTGACACCCATCTGACGCAGCCCGGTGGGCAGGCCCAGGCGCACGGTCATGTCGTGCACGGCCTGCGCGATATCGGCGCCGTCGGGCAGGTGCATGGCGCGGCGCAGGCGTGCGTAGCGGTCGTCGCGCACCACCGTGGGCGCATCGGCGTTGAAGCGCAGCACCGCCGGCATCACCACCGCGTTGAGCGTGCCGTGGTGCAGGCCGGTGCGGCCGTCGATCTTCAGCCCGCCCAGCGGGTGCGACAGCGAATGCACGCAGCCCAGCCCCTTCTGGAACGCCATTGCGCCCTGCATCGACGCGCTCATCATGTTCAGGCGTGCGTCGCGGTCCTGGCCGTCGCGGGTGGCGCGTTCGATATGGCCCCAGCCGCGCTCCAGCCCGTCCAGCGCAATGCCGTCCGCGGGCGGGTTGAAGGCGGGGGCCAGGAAGGTCTCGATGCAGTGCGCGATCGCATCCATGCCGGTGGCCGCGGTCAGCCCGGCCGGCAGCCCCAGCGTCAGTTCCGGGTCGCAGACGGCGGACTTGGGCAGCAAATGCCAGGAATGGAAGCCCAGCTTGCGGCCGTCGTCCAGGATGATGATGGCGCCGCGCGCCACCTCGCTGCCGGTGCCCGAGGTGGTGGGCACCGCGATCAGCGGCGCCGCCTTGTCGGTGATCCTGGCGCTGCCGCCTTCGATGGTGGCATAAGTGGTCAGCTCGCCCTCATGCGTGGCCAGGATGGCGATGCCCTTGGCGAGGTCGATCGACGAGCCGCCGCCCACTGCCACCAGCCCGTCGCAGCCGGCTTCGCGGTATTGTGCGGCGGCCTTGCGCACCATGGCCTCGGTCGGGTTCGACGGGGTTTCATCGAATACCGCAACCTGCAGGCCCTGCATTGCATCGATGGCACGCTGCGCCACTCCCGCGGCGACCACGCCCTTGTCGGTCACCAGCAACGGGCGGCGGATGCCGATGCGCTCGCATTCGGACTTGAGCAGGCTTACCGCGCCGAAATCCAGGTGGATGTGGGTCAGATAGTAGATAAACGCCATGTTTGCTTGTCTCCTGCCGGGATCTGCCGCCAAATTGTCTTTTGCACGGGCCTGGAGCGGATGCTCGCCAGGCCCGCTGTCTTGGGTTTCAATGGACCTGCACTACTGCGTTTCCGGAGCCCTCGGGACCGCTTCAGCCGATCATCGCGCAAAAACTTGCCGCGTGGCAGGCTGACAGCGACTTTTCGGGGTTATCTCGTACTGCCGGGCACCTGCAACATCTGGCATCATACTAAAATCGAACGATCGTTCACAATTCGAACTTGTCCCGATGCGGGCGACGCGCAGAACTTCTGCACGCCGCTGGCACCGGCTCCGGATCCGCGTCATTCCCTATGTCCGCCGCACCGTCTTCCAGCCCTGATGCGCCCGCCACGCCCGGCCTGCCGTCCAGCCCGCTCGACCCGCAGGTGGCCGCGCTGCTGGAGCTGATCGCGCGCGCCAAGCGGCCGCCGATCCACGCGATGGAGCCCGAGGACGCCAAGATCGCCTACGAGAAAAGCGCGCCGATCCTCGATATCAACCCGCCGCCCGTGCATATGGCGGAAGACCTGCTGGCGCCGGCGCGCGACGGCCACGCCATCCCGCTCAGGCTGTACACCCCGCGCGAGGCCAGCTGGACCGAGCCGCTGCCCTTGCTGGTGTATTTCCATGGCGGCGGCTTCACGGTCGGCAGCGTCGATTCGCACGATCCGCTGTGCCGGCTGCTGTGTGGCCAGGCGGACTGCATGGTGCTGTCGGTGGACTACCGGCTCGGGCCGCAATGGCGTTTCCCGACGGCGGCCAACGACGCCTTCGATGTGCTGCACTGGGTCTTCGCCGAAGCCGGCCGGCTCGGTGCCGACCCGGCGCGCATCGCCGTGGGTGGCGACAGCGCCGGCGGCACGCTGGCCGCGGCGTGTGCCGTGGAGGCCCGCAATGCGGGCCTGGCGCCCGTGCTGCAGTTGCTGATCTATCCCGGCACCTGTGCACGCCAGGACACGCCGTCGCACCGCGCGCTGGCCGATGGCTACCTGCTGACGGCGGACATGATCCGCTGGTTCTTTGCCCAGTACCTGGACCAGGAAGCCAGCCGCGACGACTGGCGTTTCGCCCCGCTGGATGGCGGCGGCGCCGGCGCCGAGGTGCGCGGCACATGCCCGGCCTGGATCGCCGTGGCCGGCTACGATCCGCTGCATGACGAGGGTGTGGCCTACGCGGAGAAGCTGCGCGCCGCCGGCGTGGCCGCCACGCTGGCGGACTACCCCGGCATGATCCATGATTTCTTCAAGCTGGGCCGGTTCGTGCCGGCGGTGGCGCAGGCACATGCCGAGGCCGTTGCCGCGCTGCGCGCCGCGTTCGGCACACCGCACAACTAGACCAGCAGCCACGGTCAGGGCCGCACCGGCCCCGGCCTTCCATTTTCAGCAGTGACTTGCAGCACAAGGAGACATAGTCAAATGCAACGCCGCCACTTCATCGCCCGCGCGGGCATCGCCGCCGCCACCGCGGCACTGGGCCTTGCCGCCACGCCCGCCCAGGCACAGGCCGACAAGTTCCCGCAGCGCCCGATCCGCCTGGTGATCGGCTACACCGCCGGCGGCTCCACGGATATCCCGTTCCGCGTGCTCGCCGACAACGCCTCCAAGATCCTGGGCCAGCCCGTGATCGTCGAGAACAAGCCCGGCGCGGGTGGCGTGCTGCCCGCGCAGATGATGCAGTCCACCGCGCCGGACGGCTACACGCTGGCCCAGGTCGCCATGCCGGTCTACCGCCTGCCGTACACCACCAAGATCAACTGGGACCCGGTCAAGGACCTGAACTACATCATCAACCTCGCCGGCTATTCGTTCGGCCTGGTGGTGCCGGCCGATTCGCCGATCAAGACGATGCAGGAGTACATTGCCTACGCCAAGGCCAATCCGGGCAAGCTGACCTACGGTTCGCCGGGCTCGATGACCACGCTGCACCTGACCATGGAAGAGCTGGCGATGAAGCAGGGCGTGCAGTTCTCGCACATCCCCTACAAGGGCAATTCCGAGTCGATGCAGGCGCTGCTGGGCGGCCACGTGATGTCGGTGGCCGACACGCCGGCATGGGCACCGTACGTTGAGCAGGGCAAGCTGCGCCTGCTGTCGACCTGGGGCGAGAAGCGCTCGGCGCGCTTCCCCAACGTGCCGACGCTGAAGGAACTGGGCATCGGCATCGTGCAGACCTCGCCGTTCGGCCTGGTCGCGCCCAAGGGCACCGATCCGAAGATCGTGCAGAAGCTGCATGACGCCTTCAAGAAGGCCATGGACATGCCCAACTACCGCGAATCGCTGGCCAAGTTCGACATGGAGCCGTACTACATGAACAGCCAGCAATACGCGCAGTTTGCGGCCGAGACCGTCAAGAAGGAAAAGGCGATCATCGAGAAGCTGGGGCTGGCCAAGGCACAGTAAGCGCAATCAGCCTGCCGCCGCCATCATCGATCCAGGCCGCCGCGCCTGCCGGTCCTGTCCGGCGGGCCGGCGGCCTGGTGCTTTGACAAGCCACGACAAACAAGGAGACCAGGCCGATGGCCAAAGAGGATTTTCGCCACAGCATCCCGCTGCGCGTGCGCTGGGCCGAAGTCGATCCGCAGTCGATCGTCTTCAACGCGCACTACCTGACGTACTGCGATATCTGCGTGACCGAGTACTGGCGCGCGCTGGGCATCCGCTATCCGGAAGATGTGCTGCACGCGCATGGCGTGGACATCTTCGTGGTCAAGTCCACGCTGGAATACCACGCCTCGGCGCGCTTTGACGACGAGCTGGAAATCCGCGGCCGCATGTCGCGCCTGGGGCGCTCGAGCATGCTGTTCCGGGTGGAGATGTTCCGCGGCGACGAACACCTGATTACCGGTGAGATCGTCTATGTGTGCGCGGACCCGGCCACGCAGAAATCGGCGGCGATTCCGGGGCCGGTGCGGGAGATTATCGAGGGGTATGAGGTGGTGAAGCCGGCGGGGTGATTCCGTGCCGACGAGTCTTCAAATCCCGCTTGTTTGCTCCCCTCTCCCGCTAGCGGGAGAGGGGAGCGGCTCTCAGCAAATATTAGGGCCGTCGCAGCAGGGAGGCGAGATTCGCTTACTTGGCCAGCCCCGCATCTTCCATATAGGCGCGAATCACCTCATCAAAGCTCGCGTCGCTCTGGAACCCCAGCGCCAGCGCACGCTCCGCGTTCCACGCCGCCGGCCAGGTGCCGACGATGTTCTCCACGCGCGCTTCGCGCTCCCACGTCACGCGGTCCGCCACGGCATTGCCCGCCACGCGGCGCAGGGCTTCGATCATGCCGGCAGCCGTGACCGACAACCCCGGCAAGTTCACCACGCGGCGGTTGCCCAGCCGTTCGCCGGCCAGTTCGATGCCATTGACCAGTGCCGCGACGGCCGCTCGCGGCGACAGCAGCCACAGCGGCGTTTCCGGTGCCACCGGGCAGTTGGCAGCAACACCAGACAGCGGCTCACGGATGATGCCGCTGGCGAACGACGAGGCCGCCGCATTGGGTTTGCCGGGGCGCACGCTGATGGTCGGCAGGCGCAGCACGCGGCCGTCGACAAAGCCGCGGCGGCTGTAGTCCGACAGCAGCAGCTCGCCGATGGCCTTCTGCACGCCGTATGACGATTGCGGGTTCAGCGCGGTATCGTCCTGCACCACCGGCGGCAACTGGCCCCCGTAGACCGCGACCGAGCTGGTGAACAGCACGCGCGGCTGGTGGCCCAGCTCGCGGCAGGTTTCCAGCAGCGCGCGCGAGGCGTCCAGGTTGACGCGCATGCCCAGGTCGAAGTCGGCCTCGGCCTGGCCGCTGACCACGGCCGCCAGGTGGAACACGGCGCCAGTGTTGGTGTCGATGGCCTGGCGCAGCACGGCCGGGTCGGACAGGTCGCCGGTGACCACGCGCACGCGCGCATCGTCCAGGCCTTGCGGCGCCACCACGTCCAGCAGCGTCAGGCGCTTGATGGCCACGGGCCGGCCGTCCAGGTTCAGGGTGCCGCGTTGCAGCAGCAGGCGGGCGAGTTGCAGGCCGAGGAAGCCGGCGCCGCCGGTAATCAGTACGTTCATGGCAGGATGGGAGCGGTTGTTCTTGGGGTTGGTCGCGATCAGCGGCCCAGGTAGGGCTTGAGCCAGCCCAGGCCGGCCGAGGTGCCGGCGCGCGGGCGGTATTCGCAGCCGATCCAGCCGTCGTAGCCGAGCGTGTCCATGACCTCGAACAGGTAGGGATAGTTCAGCTCGCCCACGTCCGGCTCATGGCGCTCGGGCACGCCGGCGATCTGGATATGGCCGATGCCCGCGATGTCGCGCTTGAGCTTCATCGCGACATCGCCTTCGACGATCTGGCAGTGGTAGCAGTCGAACTGCACCTTCAGGTTGGCCGCGCCGACTTCCTTGCAGATAGCCTGGCCGTCGTCCTGGCGGTTCAGGAAATAGCCCGGCATGTCGCGCGTGTTGATCGGCTCGATCAGCACGGTCACGCCCTGGGCGGCGGCAGCGTTGGCAGCAAAGGCGAGGTTCTCGAGGTATGTGGCGCGGCAGCGCGCGCGGTCGGCATCGGCAGGGATCAGGCCCGCCATCACGTGGATGCGGTCATTGCCGATCACGCCGGCGTATTCCAGCGCGCGGCCGATGGTGCCGCGGAAATCCGCCTCGCGCCCGGGCAGGGCGGCCAGGCCGCGTTCGCCTGCTGCCCAGTCGCCCGGCGCCGCGTTGAACAGTGCCTGTGTGAGGCCGTTCGCGTCCAGGCGCGCGCGCAGCTCGGCGGCGGCGTGCTCGTATGGGAACAGGAACTCCACCGCCCGGAAGCCGTCGGCCGCGGCTGCGGCAAAGCGGTCCAGGAAGGCGTGCTCGTTGTACATCATCGAGAGGTTTGCGGCGAAGCGCGGCATTCGGAACTCCAAAGCGGTGGTACGGATCCGGCCCGATCGAGACTACGTCGAAAGCGGGCCGGCCAGGATCAGCGGTTGACCAGTTTAGCGGGCGTCAGCCACACCAGCACGGCGCCGACGACCAGGATCGCGGACAGCACGTACATGGGCAGCTGCGTACTTTGTGTCATGTCCTTCAGCGCGCCGACCATGTACGGCGACACGAAACCGGCCAGGTTGCCCACCGAATTCACCACGGCAATACCGGAAGCGGCGGCAATGCCCGACAGGAACGAGGTCGGCAGCGACCAGAACAGCGGCGCGCAGGTCAGCACCCCGGCGGCGGCCAGCGACAGCGCGGCGATGGCCACCGTTGTATTGTTGGTGAACGAGGCCGCAATGGCAAAGCCCGTGGCACCCATCAGCGCCGGCACGATCAGGTGCCAGCGGCGCTCGCGGCGTGCGTCGGCGCTGTGGCCCAGGATGTTCATGACGATCACGGCGCAGATGAACGGGATCGCCGACAGCAGGCCGATGTTCAGGTTGCCGGTCACGCCGCTGGCCTTCACCAGCGTCGGCATCCAGAAGGTCAGCGCGTACTGGCCGGTGACGAAGCAGAAGTAGATCAGGCACATCCACCACACGCGGCGGTCGGAGAACACCGCGCCCAGCGAGTGGCCGTGGGCCTTGCCGGCGGCGCTGGCGGCGTTATGGGCGCCGCGCTGGTCTTCCTCGATATTGCGCTTGAGCACGCGCTTTTCATCGGCGTCGAGCCACGGCGCCTTGTCGATGCCGTCGCGCAGCACGAACACCGTCACCACGCCGATCACAAGCGCGGGCAGGGCCTCGAGCAGGAACATCCATTGCCAGCCGCGCATGCCGTGCGTGCCGTTGAACGCGTCCATGATCCAGCCCGACAGCGGATTGCCGAACATGCCCGCGATGGGGATGCCCGACATGAACAGCGCGATCATCTTGCCGCGGCGGTTGGCCGGGAACCAGTAGGTCAGGTACAGGATCACGCCGGGATAGAAACCCGCTTCGGCGAGGCCGAGCAGGAAGCGCATCACGTAGAACTGGGTCGGCGTCTTCACGAACAGGAACAGCGCCGAGATGATGCCCCACGTGATCATGATGCGCGCGATCCAGATGCGCGCGCCGATACGATGCATCAGCAGGTTGCTGGGCACCTCGAACAGGAAGTAGCCGATAAAGAACAGGCCGGCGCCGAGGCCGAACACGGTTTCGGAGAAGGCCAGGTCCTGGCCCATCTGCAGCTTGGCGAAGCCGACATTGACGCGGTCCAGGTAGGCGACCACGTAGCACAGCATCAGGAACGGCATGACGCGCCAGAACACCTTGCTGTAGGCGCGTTTTTCGATCTGGGCTTCGGTGTCCAGCCGGGCGTTGCCGCCCAGGCTGTCAAGGGCGGGCACGCTTGCCGCCGGTTGGTTTGGATTCACGGTGGTCTCCGGGTATGGTGGTGGGTCTAATGCGGCGGCGCGCGGACTGCAGGCATGCGCGTCCCCCGCACGGTGGCCGCAAGGCAACCGCGCCGGGTGAAGCCGTCGTTTATCGGGGAAAAGCGGTTGTTACCAGCGCGCCTGGAAGGCGTCGCGCAGCTCAGTCAGTGCGCCGTCGGGCAGCGCAGCGCGGGCGGCGAAGCCCGGCGTGTCTTTCATCGTCATCCATAGCTTGGCGGTTTCCTCCAGTTCTTCCAGCGCGAACGCGGCGCGCGAGACGCTGGATTCCCACACTACCGGACCAAGGCGCTCCAGCAGCACGCCACGCACCTGCGCGGCCAGCGTGGCCACGCGCGCGGCCACGGCCGGATCGCCGGGGCGATGGTAGGGAATCAGCGGGATATGGCCGACCTTCATCACGTAGTAGGGCGTGAGCGGCGGCAGTACGTCGTCCGGTTGCCAGACACCGGCCAGCGTCAGGGCCACGAGGTGCGTCGAGTGCGTATGCACCACGGCGTGCGCCTCGCGGTTGTTGTCGTAGATCGCGCGATGCAGCATCAGCGTCTTGGACGGCTTGTCGCCGGAGACCCAGCTGCCATCGGTGGCCACCTTGGCGACCGCGGCCGGGTCCATCATCCCCAGGCAGGCATCGGTCGGCGTGATCAGCCAGCCGTCGTCCAGCCGCGCGCTGATATTGCCGGCCGAGCCCACGGTATAGCCGCGCTGGTACAGGCTGGCGCCGATGCGGCAGATCTCTTCGCGCAGCTTGCTTTCGGTGCTCATCAGTGACCTCCAAGCTGGCGCAGCGCTTCGTCAAAGAAATCCGGGCCGCCGAAGTTGCCCGACTTGAGCGCCAGTGCCAGCGGCTTGGCATCCAGCGTGACGGTGGCCGGCACGCCCGGTGCAATCTGCGCGCCGATACGCAAGGCGCGCACGCCCAGCGCCTGCACCACCGCGCCGGAGGTTTCGCCGCCGGCCACGACGAAGCGGCGCGTGCCGCGTGCCAGCAGCCCGGCGGCAACCGTGGCCAGGCACTGTTCGACCAGGTGTCCGGCGCGCTCGACGCCCAGTTCGGCCTGCACGGCCTTGACTTCGTCGGGGCTGGAGGTGGCGTAGATCAGCACCGGTTCGCCATGACCGTCGGCAAAGGCCAGCGCCGCGTCGGCAACGGCTTCGCCGCGTGCCAGCGCGAGCGGGTCGATGCGCAGCGCCGGGCGGCCTTGCTCCAGCCAGCGTGCTACCTGGCCATTGGTCGCGCGCGAGGCGCTGCCGGCCAGCACCACGCCCGGGCCGTCGATGGCCGGCACCGAGGCCGCGTCACCGCGCTGCGGTAGCAGGCCGGCGCGGCGGAAATTCTCGGGCAGTCCCAGCGCGATGCCGGAGCCGCCGGTGATCAGCGGCAGGTTGGCGCAGGCCTCGCCCAGCGTGAACAGGTCCGCGTCGGACACCGCATCGGCAATCGCCATGCGCACGCCGTCGCTGCGCAGCGCAGCGATGCGCTCGGCGGTGGCATGCGCGCCGCGCGCAACCGCGTCGTAGCGCAGCAGCCCGACCTTGTTCTTGCTCTGGCGCTGCAGTACGCGCACCAGGCTGGCATCGGTCATCGGCGTCAGCGGATGGTGCTCCATGCCCGATTCATTGAGCAGCGCATCGCCCACGAACAGGTGGCCGCGAAAGATGGTGCGGCCGTTTTCGGGGAAGGCCGGGCAGGCGATGGTGAAGTCGCTGTCCAGTGCCGCCAGCAGCGCCTCGGCCACCGGGCCGATATTGCCGGCATCGGTCGAGTCGAAGGTGGAGCAGTACTTGAATACGAACTGGCGGCAGCCCTGCGCGCGCAGCCATTGCAGCGCGGCCAGCGACTGGGCCACGGCCTCGACGGCCGGGATGGTGCGGGACTTGAGCGCCACCACCAGCGCATCGGCTTCGCCAATGTCCTGCACGGCGCCCACGTCGGGCAGGCCGATGGTCTGCACGGTGCGCATGCCATTGCGCACCAGCGTGTTGGCGAGGTCGGTGGCGCCGGTGAAATCGTCGGCGATGCAGCCCAACAGCGGGCGATGGGCGAGGGTGCCTGCGGTCATCTTCGCTTCTCCCTTATTCAGCCTTGCCCGGCAGTTCGATGCCCGGGAAGATCTTGATCACGGCCGAGTCGTCCTCGCCGCCATGGCCGGCGGTCGACGCCATCATGAACATCTGGTGCGCGGCGGCCGACAGCGGCAGCGGGAATTTGCTGTGGCGCGCGGTGTCGAGCACCATGCCCAGGTCCTTGACGAAGATGTCGACCGCCGACAGCGGCGTGTAGTCGCCCTTCAGGATATGGGGCACGCGGTTCTCGAACATCCACGAGTTGCCCGCGCTGTGCGTGATCACGTCATAGAGCGCATCGGGGTCCACGCCTTCGCGCAGGCCCAGCGCCATCGCTTCGGCGGCCGCGGCGATATGCACGCCGGCCAGCAGCTGGTTGATGATCTTGACCTTGGAGCCCGCGCCATGCGCGGCACCCAGGCGATACACCTTGCCGGCGATGGCGGCCAGCACGTCCTCGGCCAGCGAGTAGGCTTCGGCCGGGCCGGAAGTCATCATGGTCATTTCGCCGCTGGCGGCGCGCGCGGCGCCGCCGGAGACCGGTGCGTCCAGCATCAGCAGGCCCTGTTCCGCCAGCCGGCGGCCTAGCGCCTCGGCAAAGCCCGGCGGCACGGTGGCGCTGGCGATCACCAGCTTGCCCGGCTGCATCGCGGCCGCGGCACCGTTGGCGCCGAACAGCACGGCCTCGGTCTGCTGCGCGTTGACCACCAGCGTCAGCACCACGTCGCAACGGCTGCCCAGCTCGGAGGGCGAGGCGCACGGCACGCCGCCGGCATCGGCAAAGCGCTGCAGCACTTCGGGGCGCAGGTCGCACGCGTGCACGTTGAAGCCGGCACGCAGCAGCGACTGCGCGACACCAAAGCCCATGGCACCAAGGCCGATGACGCCGATATTCCTGGACATGAAGGGACTCCTGAAACAGATACGGATAATTCGATGGTTCGGGCTTGCGCGCGCGTCAGTTGGCGGCGCCGTGCGCTTCGCCGCTCTCGTCCGCACCCAGCTGGGCGAGACGGTGCGCGGCGTTGTACATATGGTTCTGCGCGGCATTGCGCGCGGCCAGCGGGTCGCCGGCGCGGATGGCGGCGACGATGGCCTGGTGTTCTTCACGCACCTGGCGCGAAAAGTCCGCGCGGCGCGCCTCGTTGGTGCGGGTCACGCGCGTGGCCGCTTCCAGGTACTGGCTGAGGAAGGCCAGCGTCTTCAGGAAATACGGGTTGCCGGTGGCCTCGGCGATGGCGCGGTGGAAGGCCACGTCTTCGGCCACGCCGTCGCCGCCTTGCGCAACCTCTTCGTCGAGCCGGGCCAGTGCGGCGTCGATGGCCGCCATCGACGCATCGGTGCGGCGGCGGGCGGCCTGCGCGGCCACCTCGGCCTCGATCGCGCGGCGCAGTTCGACGATCTGAAGCACCGATTCCAGCGTGCCGGTTTCGGTGTAGTCGATGCGCAGCGGCCGGATGCCGGCCTGTAGCGTCACGAACACGCCGCTGCCCTGGCGCGACTCCACCACGCCTTCGTACTTGAGCCGGGAGATGGCTTCGCGCACCACGGTGCGGCTGACGCCGAATTCCCCGGACAGCACCGCCTCGGTCGGCAGCTTGTCGCCGCGGGCAAAGGCGCCGCTCTGGATCTTGTCCAGCAGTTGTTCGGCGACATTGTCGGTGAGGGCGCGGGCAGGGACTTTCTGGAACACGGCAGCTTCCCGGGTTATTCGGTAATCAGGTCATCATACAAATTTGCTAGGACGCTGCCGACCCCGGGCAAACCCTGATATGGTGCAACTTCAAGAGCGGAGATGCGGCGAGTGATCCGCTTTGGTGCATCGACGGTCACTGCGACACTGGCGTATCATGGGCGCCCGTCCGCATCCCCTGCCCGACGCAATCGTTCCCCAAGCGCCTGATTCCACACGCCATGTCCATCACTGTCCTGATCTGCCCCTGGTCCGAAGCGCGCGAACGCGCGCGCGCCATCCGTTACACCGTCTTCGTCGAAGAGCAATGCGTGCCGGTGGAACTGGAATGGGATGAGTGGGACGAGCCGAGCTGGCACGCGCTGGCGCTGGCCGAGGATGGCACGCCGGTGGCCACCGGACGGCTGCTGCCGGATGGCCATATCGGGCGCATGGCGGTGCTGCAGTCCGTGCGTGGCACCGGTGTCGGTGCAATGGTGCTGGACGCGCTGATGCGCAAGGCTGAAGCGCTTGGCTACCCGGAACTGGTGCTCAATGCGCAGACGCACGCGGCGCCATTCTATGCGCGCGTGGGCTTTGCGCAGGTGGGGCCGGAATTCGAAGAGGCGGGCATCCCGCACGTGGAGATGCGCAAGCGGCTGGCCGGCTGAGCGCCGGAATCCTCGGTTCCAGCGGGCCTCAGCGCGGCGCTGGCACGATGCCGGTGTCGCGTTGCAGGTTCAGCTTGCCGTGGAAGTTGACGTCGCCGATGCGGCCGTCGGCGTCGAAGCTGCGCTCGCTCAGGTCGAAACGGCCATCGTGGCGCACGCGCAGCACCGTGCTGGCGCGCGTGCCGTACAGCGGCGAGCGGATGAAGGCCGACGACAGCAGCTTTTCCCATTCCGGCGCCACGCCCGTGGCAGGCAGTTCGAAATCCGCCGCCTGGCGCTCGTCGGCGAGCATTTGCAGGTAGGGCTCGGCGCTGGCGTTGGCCTGGCCGCTGTCGGCGGCCAGCACTTCGGCCAGCGCGCCCACGCGGCTGCGCACCTTGGGCCAGGGCGTGTCGAGCAGGGCGTTGGACAGGCCGTACAGCCCCGGGCGCAGCCGTTGCGGCTGGCGCGAGGCGGCGCGGTTGCTGTACCACCAGAGTTCACGCAGGTCGCTCGCCAGCAGGTTGAAGCCGTTGTAGCGGCCGTCTTCGCCGGCGAGGCCGTCCAGGTAGTCGAACGGCGCCTCGCGTCCGCGCAGGAAACCGGCCACCAGCTCGCCGCGCGAGCGCGCGTCGGTGCGTTTTTCGGACGGGGCGCGGTAGTTGGTCAGTGCCGCGAAGCGGCCGTCGGCGTTGACGCCCATCCAGGTGCCGGGCTCGCCGATGACTTCCGCCAGGTCGCGCCCGGCCAGCACCTGCGGTGCATCCTGCCACCAGTGCGCGGCCGCCGCGGGGCGGACATAGAATTCATCGCGGTTGCCGGCGACGACCAGGGCATAGTCGGGGTGGGATTGCCAGGCAACCAGGATCAGACACATCGCTTTGCTTCCTTTGCCGCCGGGGTGGCTGCAGTGGCACCCGGCGTACGTCAGTCCAACGGCATCCTGGACGCCTACAGCACGTCCAGGTCGACAAAGTGCTCGGCCCGCCGCTCGCCATCGACCCATTGGTCCAGCCCGCTCTGCCGCCACAGGCCTTCCAGCGTGGCATCGAACGCGGGCGGCACGTCGGGGTAGCACTCCATCCAGGTCTGCACGCCGGCGCGGGTTTCCGGCCTGCGCATCAGCGTACCACCAATTCCGGTTGCTTCGGCGACAGTCTCCATCCAGCGGTGCCAGTGCGGCAGCGCCTCGGCGGCAACGGCTTCCGGGACGCGGAAATAGACGTAGAGGTGATCGCTCATGGCAGGTCCTGTGGGTTTCAGCCAGCGGCCTGGGCGGCCTCGCCCAGCGGCACCTCGTAGGGCAGGGTGGCCGTAGCCACTGCCGCGCCCTCGGCGCTGCCCAGGCGCAGCGCACTGGCGGCGGCATCGATCTTCAGCTCGGCCAGCCCGGCCCAGCCGCCCTGGGGCGCCGGTGCGGCGTTGACGATCATGCCGCACGGCTGGCCCGGATCTTCCGGACGGTAGATTTCAGCCGCGGGCGCCGGCACTTCGCCTTCACCCTGCACCAGCCACATGCGGCGCTTGAGCGTGCCGCGGTACTGGCTGCGCGCGACGATTTCCTGGCCGGGATAGCAGCCCTTGCGGAAATTGACCCCGCCCACCAGTTCGAAATTGATCATCTGCGGCACGAACTGCTCCTGCGTGGCCGCGACGATGCGCGGCAGGCCCGACTGCACTTCCAGCCAGTCCCACAGCGCGGGCGTCGCATCCTGCAGCGAGGCGGCAAGTGCCGCGCGCACCGCCTCGGCGCGCTCGGCCGGCAGCACCAGCTGCCAGCGCGGCTGGCCGGCGCCATCCGGCAGGCGGATCACGGTGATGCCGTCGGCTTCGGCCACGGCAAAGGCGACCTCCGGCACAGGCAGGCCCGCAGCGGCCAGGGCCTTGGCAGCGCCGGCCCCGGCGAGGCCGAGGATCGCATGGGTGGGGGTGATGTCGGACAATTTGGCCTTGGCGCGCAGCACGAACATCGACAGGCGCTTCTGCACCGGGGCCTGGATGTCGGCCGACAGCTGCAGCACGATGCCTTCGACATCGCGCCACATCAGGAAGGTGGCGAGCAGGCGCCCCTTGGGCGAGCAATAGCCCGCCAGGCGGGCCGCGCCGGCCTTCAGGTCTTCGACCGCATTGGTCAGCTGGGTGTGCAGGAAGCTGCCGGCATCGTCGCCGGCCACACGGACCAGGCCAAGCCCGGGCGGGCTGCAGACGATGCCGCTGCCGCTCAAGGCTTCAAGGTTTGCGGCGAGTTCCTGGGCTTGGGCATTCATCACTGGCATTGCGTGGCAATCGTTGAGGCAATTCGGGAGAGGGAAGGCGCCGGTCGTGCGCCGTGCCGGGCGGGCCGTCAAGCGGCGCCGGCGCCGCGGCACATGGTCGGTGCGAGGCTGCCGGTTATTATATGGGGCTATGAGATTTTCGGCCGGCGCCGGCAGCACGTGGCGGCAAGCGGTGGCGCGCAAGCCCTCCGACGGATCCGGTCAGCCGCCCCTATCCCTGATACATGAAACGATTTTTCCTTAGTCTTGGCCTGGCCATCCTGGTGTTCGCGCTGGCGGCCGCGGGCGCGTTCGCGTGGTGGGCCAATCACCCGCTGCCCCTCAGCAAGTCACCCGTGGAAGTGGTGATCAAGCCCAATTCCGGCGTCGCCAGCGTCGGCCGCCAGATCCAGCGCGGCGGCGTCGGCATGGACCCGCGGCTGTTCATGCTGCTGGTGCGCCTGACCGGCCACGGGCCTGACCTGAAGGCCGGCGGCTATGAATTCGCGACCGGCGCCACGCCGCTGTCGATCATCGGCAAGCTGGCGCGCGGCGAGGTCACGCACTATGTGGTCACGGTGATCGAGGGCTGGGAATTCCGCAAGATGCGCGCCGCCGTGGACGCCAGCCCGGCGCTGCGGCACGACACCCGGGACATGTCCGATGCGGACCTGATGAAGGCAATCGGCGCGGCCGAGACCTCGCCCGAAGGCATGTTCTTCCCGGACACCTACCTGTTCGCGCGCGGCAGCAGCGATATTGACCTGTACAAGCACGCCTACCGTGCCATGCAGCGGCGCCTGAACGAGGCCTGGAACGCACGCTCGCCCGACCTGCCGTACAAGACCCCGTACGAGGCCCTGGTGATGGCATCGATCGTCGAGAAAGAAACCGGCCAGGCCGCCGAACGCCCGATGATCGCCGCCGTGTTCATCAACCGGCTGCGCAAGAACATGATGCTGCAGACCGACCCGACCGTGATCTACGGCCTGGGCGATGGCTTCGACGGCGACCTGCGCAAACGGGACCTGCAGGCCGACAACCCGTACAATACCTACACCCGTACCGGCCTGCCGCCCACGCCGATTGCGCTGCCGGGGCTGGCCTCGCTGGCGGCGGCCACCACGCCGGCGCCATCCGACGCACTGTACTTCGTCGCCCGCGGCGACGGCAGCAGCCATTTCTCCAACTCGCTTCCCGAACACAACCGCGCGGTCGACAAGTACCAGCGCGGCAAATAGGCATTCCATGCGCGGAAAATTCATCACGTTTGAAGGCATCGACGGCGCCGGCAAGAGCACCCATATCGACTGGGTCGCCGACCGCCTGCGCGCACGCAGCGACATTGCCGGCGTCGTCACCACCCGCGAGCCCGGCGGCACCTCGCTGGGCGAAGACCTGCGCCAGATCCTGCTGCATCGCAAGATGCACCTGGAAACCGAGGCGCTGCTGATGTTCGCGGCCCGGCGCGAACATATCGCCGAGGTCATCGCACCCGCGCTGGAGCGCGGCAAGTGGGTGATTTCCGACCGCTTCACCGACGCCACCTTCGCCTACCAGGGCGGGGGCAGGGGCCTGGCCACCGAGCGCCTGGAAGTGCTGGAAGACTGGGTGCAGGGCGGCCTGCAGCCGGATCTGACGCTGCTGTTCGACGTGCCGCTGGAAACCGCCAGCGAGCGCCTGGCCGGCGCACGCGCGCCTGACAGGTTCGAATCCGAATCGCGCGCGTTCTTCCAGCGCACCCGCGATGAATACCTGCGCCGCGCGGCCCAGTCGCCGCAGCGCTTCCGGGTGATCGACGCCACGCGCAGCATTGCCGACATTCGCGATGAACTTGAAAAAATCATCGCAACTATCTGATTTTTGGCCGATATATGGCTGACGTGATAGGTGTGAATGCCGCGCCATTGCGCAATTCGCAATCGCATGGCTATCACAGGTAAAACTTGAAGTTAGATCGCTAACCCACTGATTCACATGCTATATCCCTGGCAGAAGGAAGACTGGCAACGGCTTGGCGCGCTGCGTGAACGGCTGCCGCATGCCTTGCTGATCCATGGCCAGCAAGGCATCGGCAAGCGCGACCTGGCCCTGCATTTCGCGCAGGGGCTGTTGTGCGAGGCGCCGCTGCCGGACGGCCAGCCCTGCGGCCAGTGCGCCGCCTGCCACTGGTTCAGCCAGGGCAACCACCCGGACTTCACCGTGGTGCGGCCCGAGGCGTTGGACGCCGCGGCCGAGGCCGAGACCGACGAGGGCGGCAAGAAGAAGGCGCCCAGCAAGATCATCCGCATGGAGCAGGTGCGCGCGCTGATCGAGGCCGTGGGCGTGGGCACGCACCGGGCCGGGCTGCGCGTGGTGGTGGTCTATCCGCTCGATGCGCTGCAGACCGAGGGCGCCAACGCACTGCTGAAGACGCTGGAAGAGCCGCCGCCGTCCACCGTATTCCTGCTGGTGACCGACCGCCTCGACCGCATCCTGCCGACTATCCTGTCGCGCTGCCGCCAGTTCTCGGCCCAGCGCCCGACGCCGGAGGCCGCGCTGGCCTGGCTGCGCGGCCAGGGCGTGGCCGATGCCGAGGCCCAGCTGGCGCTGGCCGGCGGCTCGCCGCTGACCGCGCTGCATGCGGCCGAGGCCGAGGAGCAGCCGCTGCAGCGCTGGCTGGTCGGCCAGCTCGGCGCCGCCGCCGCCTTCGACGCTTCCGCGGCGGCCGAGCAACTGCAGAAGCTGCCGGTGCCTGCCGTGCTTGGCATCCTGCAGCGCTGGACGTACGATCTGCTGACGCTGCGCCTGGACGGCAGCGCCACGCCGCGGTACCTGCCCAAGGAACGGGCGGTGCTGGCGCGCTGCGCCGGGGCCACCGACGCGCACCGCCTGCAGGCCTTTGCCACCCGGTTGACCGCGCATCGCCGCAGCGAGAACCATCCGCTGGCGGCCCGGCTGGTGATGGAAGCGGTATTCCTGGAATACCGCCAGCTGTTCCGGTAGTACGCCTGGCAGTCAAAATAAGCCATAACAACAAGCAGCACCGTCATTCAGGGGGTCAACCATGAACACAGCAGTCGCCGGCGCACCGCCCGCTGCGCCAACCGGCAGCGGGGCGGCATCGCGCCCCAATGTGCTGTCCTTGTCGATCAAGGACCAGGCCGGGCTGTATGCGGCCTACATGCCGTTCCTGGCGCGCGGCGGCATCTTCGTGCCGTCGAACCGGCCGTTCCGACTGGGCGAGCAGGTGTTCCTGGTGCTGTCGCTGCTGGACCGGCCGCAGAAATACCAGATCGCGGGCCATGTGGCCTGGATCACCCCGGCGGGCACGCCGATGAAGACCCCCGGCGTCGGCGTGCATTTCCCCGACGACGACAACGGGCGCAACCTGCGCCGCGCTGTGGAGGAGATCCTGGGCAAGATGCTGGAGTCCGGGCGCCCCACGCAAACTTTATGAACGTTGTGAGGTTGTTCTCACAATATTTTGATTTTCAATGAATTTTTCACTTCGCATTGCCGAGCCCCGCGACCTGCCGGGCATCGTCGCCATCTATAACGGCACCGTGCCCTCGCGCATGGTCACCGCCGATACCGAACCGGTCACCGTGGCCTCGCGCCAGGCCTGGTTCGATTCCCACCAGCCTGAACGCCGCCCGCTGTGGGTGTGCGAGGATGCCGACGGCCGCATGGCCGGCTGGATGAGCTTTTCAGACTTCTACGGCCGCCCGGCCTACGGCGCCACCGCCGAGGTGTCGATCTACCTGGACGCGCAGCGCCGCGGCCAGGGGCTGGGCCGCTACCTGCTGCAACAGGCCATCGACCATGCGCCCAGGGTCGGGGTGAACACGCTGCTCGGCTTTATCTTCGGCCACAATGCGCCCAGCCTGGGCCTGTTCGCGTCGCTGGGCTTTACGCGCTGGGGCGACCTGCCGCGCGTTGCCGTGCTCGACGGTGTCGAGCGCGACCTGATCATCGTCGGCCGCCGCGTGGACTGAGCCACCCGCCAACAGAGATTCCCCATGTTTGTCGATTCCCACTGCCATATCGATTTCCCCGAGTTGGCCGCGCGCCTGCCGGAACTGCTGGAGAACATGCGCGCCAACCAGGTCACGCATGCGCTGTGCATCTCGGTCACGCTGGAAGACTTCCCGCGCGTGCTGGCGCTGGCCGAGCAGCATCCCAACCTGTACGCCTCGGTCGGCGTGCACCCGGACTACGAAGAGGGCGAGGAACCCACGCTGGAGCGCCTGGTGGAGCTGTCCGCCCACCCGCGCGTGGTCGGCACCGGCGAGACCGGGCTGGACTACTACCGCCTGAACGGCCGCAGCATCGCCGACATGGAATGGCAGCGCGAGCGCTTCCGCACCCATATCCGCGCCGCGCGCCAGACCGGCAAGCCGCTGATCATCCATACCCGCTCGTCCGCCGACGACACGCTGCGCCTGATGCGCGAAGAGAACGCGCGCGAGGCCGGCGGCGTGATGCACTGCTTCACCGAGACCTGGGACGTCGCCCGCCAGGCGCTGGATGAGGGTTTCCATATCTCGTTCTCGGGCATCGTCACCTTCAAGAGCGCGGCCGACCTGCAGGAAACCGCGCGCAAGGTGCCGCTGGAGCGCATGCTGATCGAGACCGATTCGCCCTACCTGGCGCCGGTGCCATACCGCGGCAAGACCAACGAACCTGCCTGGGTGCGCCATGTGGGCGAGTTCATCGCGCAGCTGCGCGGGGTCCCTGTGGAACAGGTCGCGGAACAGACGACGGAAAATTTCTTCAAGCTATTCAAGCATATTGACAGGGAATCGCATGTTTGACATGAAGTTTGCCCGACGCGCTGCCGGCGCCCTTGCGCTGGCCGCCGCCACGCTGGCGCAGGCCGCGCCTGCCGACGACATGCGCAAGGCCGTCGAATTCGACGACGCCAACACCGTCAAGAAGCTGCTGGCCAAGGGCGTCGATCCCAATCTGGTGGACAGCCGCGGCAACCCGGCGCTGGTGCTGGCGCTGCGCGAGAAGTCGCTGAAGGCGGCCACGGTGCTGATCCGCGCCAAGGACATCGATTTCGACAAGGCCAACCCGGCCGGCGAGACCCCGCTGATGATGGCCGCGCTGCAGGGTGAGCTGGACATGGTCAAGCTGATGGTCGACGAGATGGAGGCCGAGATCAACAAGACCGGCTGGACCCCGCTGCACTATGCGGCCACCAATGGCCACAACGACGTAGTCAAGTACCTGGTCGACCATGCCGCCTATATCGACGCTGAAAGCCCCAACGGCACCACGCCGCTGATGATGGCCGCGCGCGGCGGCCATATCGAGACCGTCAAGCTGCTGCTGGACGAGGGCGCCGACATGCGCCTGAAGAACCAGCAGGGCATGACCGTGATCGACTTTGCCGAGCGCTACAACCAGGCAGAGATCGCCAAGGGCCTGAAGGCGCGCTGGCAGAAGCTGTACCCGCAGACGCCGATCGCGGCGGCGCCGCCGCTGAAGGCGCCCACCGGCGAGCCGGGCGGGCAGCGGCCCGCGGCGCAGCAGCCCAAGACCAAGGGCTGGTAAGCGCTGATGCCGGCGATGGCCGTCGGCGCACGCCTGCGCCAGTGGGCGCGCGGGCTCAAGGCGAGCCTGCTGATGCTGTGGTTCTGCAGCCGCCACCCCGGCACGCCGTGGAGCGCGCGGCTGCTGGCCGCGCTGGTGGTGGCCTATGCCTTCAGCCCGATCGACCTGATCCCCGATTTCATCCCGGTGCTGGGCTATGTCGATGACGTGCTGCTGGTGCCGCTGGGTATCTGGCTGACGCTGCGGATGATTCCGCCGGCGGTCAAGGATGAATGCCGCGGCCGGGCCCAGGCGTGGCAGGCCACGCATGCAAAACGGCCGCGCAATCGCGCGGCCGCCGTGGTCATCGTGCTGGTGTGGGTGTTGCTGGCCTGGCTGGCGTGGCGCTGGCTGGCGCCGGCCTAGACATCGTCCGCCAGCCGCACCCCGGTGAACTGCCAGCGCTGGTGCGGATAGAAGAAGTTGCGGTACGTCGCCCGGATATGCGATTCGGGCGTGACGCAAGACCCGCCGCGCAGCACCATCTGGCCGCTCATGAACTTGCCGTTGTACTCGCCCACCGCACCGCCGTTCGGGCGGAAGCCCGGATACGGCAGGAAGGCGCTGCCGGTCCATTCCCACACATCGCCGAACATCTGGCGCAGCACGCCCGAGGTGTTCTGCCGGTCCGGCAACGGCCGCAGCGCGCGGCCTTCAACAAAATTCCCGGTGGCCGGCAGGCTGCGCGCCGCGTGCTCCCATTCGGCCTCGGTCGGCAGCCGGCGTTCGGCCCAGCGCGCGAATGCCTCGGCCTCATAGAAGCTGACGTGGGTGACGGGGCTGTCCGGGTCGACCGGATGCATCCCGCGCAGCGTCATCTGCCACCACGTGCCTTCGCGTTCTTCCCAGTAGAGCGGGGCCAGGATGCCTTGCTCGCACACCCAGCGCCAGCCGTCGGACAACCACAGCCCCGCCGTCTGGTAGCCGCCATCCTCGATGAATTCAAACCATTGCCGGTTGCTGACCGGGTGCGAGCACAGCGTGAACGGTGCCAGGTAGGCCTTGTGCCGCGGGCTTTCACAGTCAAAGGCAAAGGTCTCGCCGCGGTGGCCGATCTCCACCAGGCCGCCGTCAAAGCCAATCCAGTCCGGCGCGGGCCGAGGGTCGGCGATCACCGGCTCGGGCAGTTCCGGGGCAAAGGCGGGGCGCAGCGGGTTCTGCGCGAACAGATGCAGGATGTCGGCCAGCAGCAGTTCCTGGTGCTGCTGTTCATGCTGCAGGCCAAGCATGATCAGCGCTGCCTCGTCATCGGTCTGGGCGCTGCCCAGCAGCGTCAGCATCGATTCGTCCACGGCCTCGCGGTAGGCCAGCACCTCGTCCAGCGAGGGGCGGGTCAGCAGCCCGCGCTGCGGCCGCGGGTGGCGCGGTCCGACCGCTTCGTAGTACGAGTTGAAGAGGTAGCGGTAGTCCGGGTCCACCAGCTCGTAGTCCGGGATCCGCGCAGCCAGCACGAATTCCTCGAAGAACCATGTGGTGTGCGCCAGGTGCCATTTTGCCGGGCTGGCGTCGTCCATGGACTGCACGGTGGCATCGGCATCGGACAGGTCGGCCACCAGGGTCTCGGTGGCGGTGCGTACGTGGCGATACTGTGAAAGCAGGGCGGGTTCGTGCGGCGGATGGAGGGCGGCGGCTGGCAACAGGGCTGAAGTCATGCGGGCTCCCGGGAGTGGATCGGTCGATGACTGCAGGCGGCACGACAGCCGCGGGCAAATAGCCGGGGCCGGCGCGCCGCCCATGGCACGCGGGGCGCCATAGCGCCCCGATCCATCATAGACCCGATCCGTCCGCGGGGCGAGCCGGCGCCGTCCTGCAGCGCCGGCCGTCCACAGGACTTCAGGCGGCCAGGCGGCTGGCGTCGTTCAGCGCCGCGATTTCGGTGCGGGCGCTGGCCAGGCCGGCTTCGCGGAACTGCGGACCCATGGCCAGGCCGTGGGCACGCACGTAGGTGATGTCGGTGATGCCCAGGAAGCGGAACACGATGTCGACGGTCTTTTCGTGCAGGTCCAGTTCATTGGCATCCTGGCGCACGCCGCCGCGCGACGACACCACGATCACGCGCTTGCCGCCGGCCAGGCCCACCGGGCCGTTCTCGGTGTACTTGAAGGTGCGGCCAGCCTGCGCGATGCGGTCGATCCAGGCCTTGAGCTGGCTGGGGATGCTGAAGTTGTACTGAGGCACGCCCACCACCAGCACGTCGGCGGCCAGGAATTCGGCCAGCCATTGCTCGGTGCGCTGCAGCTCGGCTTCCTGGATGGCGCTCAGGCCTTCCTTCGGGCCGCCCAGCACGGGCAGCAGGTTGCCGGACAGGTGCGCCGGAGCGTCCTGGTCCAGATCGCGCACGGTGACCTTGGCGTCCGGGGTGGCGGCGACCAGGTCGGCCACCACGCTGGCGGTCAGGCTGCGCGAAACGGAGTTGTCGCCAAGTACGCTGGAATCGATCTGCAGGATGTTCATGTCTATCTCCACAAGGTGTGCGGTTGCGATGGATGAAAGATAGCGGCTGGCCATTGGTATCGGTAGTGAGGCAAAATGCAAATGATTGTTCTGCCGGCGCAACGCAGCCTGGCGGCCGCACGTGATCCCGGAGCCATCCATGCAAGACCTCAACGACTTGTCCCTGTTTGCCCAGGTGGTCGAACACGGCAGTTTTTCCGCGGCCAGCCGCGCCTCAGGCGTGCCCAAGTCGCGCCTGAGCCGGCGCATCGCCCAGCTGGAACGCGACCTGGGCGTGCAGCTGCTGCGCCGCACGACACGGCAGGTGCGCGTTACGCCGCTTGGCGAATCCTTCTACGAACGCTGCCGCGCCATGCTCAATGAGGCCAAGGCGGCCCGCGAGGTCATCGAGCAGGCGCGCGAGCAGCCTGGCGGCACGCTGCGCGTGAGCTGCCCGATCGCCATCGCCCAGATCCTGCTGGCGCCGGCCATCGGCCATTTCATGCGCGCCAACCCGGCCGTGCGGATCGAGCTGGAGACCACCAACCGGCGCGTGGACGTGATCGGCGAAGGCTTCGACCTGGCCCTGCGCGTGCGCGAGTCCATGGAGGACTCCAGCCTGGCCGTGCGCACCTTCGGTGAAAGCCAGCTGATGCTGGTGGCCAGCCCCGCGCTGCTGGATAGCATCGGCCGCCCGCGCACACCGCAGGCGCTGGATGGCATGCCCGGCGTGGGCCAGCCGCCGCACGACGGCAAGCATGTCTGGACCCTGCGCTGCAAGACCAACGACTCGATCCAGATTGCCTATGAACCGCGCCTGGTCACCGAAGACTTCGTGCTGCTGCGCGAGGCGGCGATCGCCGGCGCGGGCGTGGCCATGCTGCCGCGGATGTATTGCCGCGATGCGCTGGAAAGCGGCGAGCTGGAACTGGTGTTGCCGCAGTACGACATGCCGGTCGGCACGCTGCACGCGGTGTTCCCCTCCCGCAAGGGCGTGACGCCTGCCACCCGGCGCTTTCTCGACTTTCTGGGCGAGGTCCTGCCCGAATGCGCATACAAGGTCGGCATGCTTGAGCCGCGGCAGCCAGCGATGCACCGGGTGGTGTAGCGCAGGCCTTCCGGATACGGCATGGCGGGATTGGCGAGGTGGTGTGCCGGTCGCATCCCGGCCACCAGGCAGTCTCGTATTTGCGGCTTTACCTTCACGCCGCCTCGCACTAAGGTACAGGGGGCGAACCTTGCGCGTGAGGGTAAAGGCGCTTGGCTTCGACAACCAACTCGACAGACAACGGCAAGGAGAACGGCCATGGGTGGCTCTCAGGGTTCCCAGGACTTGGGCAAGGCGCTGCTGCGCATCGTGCTTGGCGTGTTGATCCTGATGCACGGCATCGCCAAGCTGACCGGTGCGTCCGGCATGGGCTTTGTGGGGAAGGTGGTCGCCGACGCCGGCTTGCCGGCATGGCTGGCCTACGGCGTCTACATTGGGGAAGTCGTGGCCCCGATCCTGCTGATCATCGGGCTGTGGAGCCGGCTGGCGGCGCTGATCGTTGCCATCAACATGGTGTTTGCGGTGGCGCTGGTGCATACCAAGCAGCTCGGCATGCTGTCCGATACCGGCGGCTGGGCGCTTGAGTTGCAGGGGATGTTCCTGGCCGCGGCGCTGGCGGTGGCCCTGCTGGGGGCGGGCCGGTTCAGCGTGGGCGGCATCAATGGCAAGCTGAACTAGTGCCCTGTTCCGCAAATACCTTGCCATGAAATCGCCCAGTTGGCCGCCATGCGTCGTTGCTCGTCGTTGCCATAGCTACGGCTATGGCGCCTCCTCGCGTTTAGCCTGACGACCAACTGGACGATTTCATGGCAAGCCATCTGCGGAACAGGACACTAGCCCATCGGGTCAGATGGCGTACGGTGCGCCGGCGTTCCGGCGCCGGTGGCGCTTGCGCGTGGCTGCATGTGCGCGCTGCCGCGGACATCATGGAGATGTATCGTGAAACCCTTCCGGCAGCTCTTTCCCGTCGTGGCCGCGGCGCTGGTCCTGTCAGGCTGCGCCAGCGTGCCCGACATCAAGACTGACTACAATCGCAGCACTGACTTCAGTGCCTACCGCAGCTTTGGCTTCGTCGAGCATCTCGGCACCGACCGCCAGGGCTATGAAAGCCTGACCACCCAGTACTTCAAGTCTGCCGTGCAGCGGGAACTGACCGCGCGCGGCTACCGCTATGCGGCGCAGTCGCCGGACTTGCTGGTCAACTTCAATGCCCGGCTGCAGGAGAAGGTCCAGGTCAGCCCGGCGCCGACGCCGATGATGGGGTATTACGGTTATCGCGGCGGGCTGTATGCGCCGTGGCCGGGCTACGGCTTCTATAACGACGTCTATACCTACACCGAAGGCACGGTCAACATCGACCTGGTCGACCGGCGCCAGATGAAGCTGGTCTGGGAAGGCGTGGCGGTGGGCAGCGTGGACACCAGCGACAAGGCCAGCGCCCAGCAGCGCATCGACAAGACCGTGGCGCAGATCTTTGCCAAGTATCCGTTCCGGGCCGCGCAGTAGGGCCAGCTCACGCCGCCGGCGTGACTGCCGCCCGGTCGATGGCATCCGCGACGAAGACCTCGGCCGGCTTGGGCGCGGACCACAGGTAGCCCTGGCCCAGCGGGCAGCGCAGCGCCAGCAGCGCTGCGCGCTGGGCGTCGGTCTCGACGCCTTCGGCCACGCACTCCAGGCCCAGCTCGCGCGCCAGGTTGATCATGTTGCGGCAGATCGCGGCACGCTGGCCATGCCCGTCGACCTCGACAACGAACGAGCGGTCGAGCTTCAACTGCGTGAAAGGCAGGTCCGCCAGCAGCCTGAGCGTGGCGATGCCAACGCCGAAATCGTCGATCGCCACGCCGTAGCCGAGCAGCCGCAAGCGGTTCAGCGCGACCGACAGCGCCAGCGTATCGGGCACCGGATAGCCCTCGGTCAATTCCACCGTCAGCGCGTGCCGCGGCACGCCGCTGGCGGTCACCAGGGCATCGAACGTCTCCAGCACACCGGGCCGGCACAGGGTTTGCGCCGAGGCATTGATGCCCAGCGTGATGTGGATGCCCGCCGCGCGCAGCCGCTGCTGCGCTGCCAGGCACTGGCGGGCCACGAAGAAGAACACCGGGTCGGCCGCGTCGAGCGCTTCGAGCCGTGGGATAAAGAGGTCGGGCTGCACCAGACCGTGTTCGGGATGGCGCCAGCGCACCAGTGCCTCGGCACCGGCCAGCCGGCCGCTGGCAATCTCGTGCTGGGGCTGCAGCATGACCAGCAGGTCCGTGCCCGAGCGGGTGGCGGGGACCAGTTCTGCGTCGTCGGGCGACCACGCCGGCGCGGTGGATTCGCTAACAGGCTGGCGCACCAGCGCATCGGCCAGGATCTCTTCCACCGCATCGCGCGACAGCGGCTTGCGCAGCGCGTGCACGCGCGGGATGCCGGCGGCGTGCGCCAGGCCGCGGTTTGAATCCAGGATGTCCTCCGCCAGCGCCGTCACCCAGACCCATACCGGCGCCTTCCCGGCAAAGGCATGCTGCCCGCGCCGGTGCAGTTCGGCAATCAGCTCGGGGCCGTTGCCGCCAGGCATCTCGATGTCGCAGAACACGATGTCGAACGGTTCGCGTGCAAGGATCTCGGCCGCCTGCGTGCCGTTTTCAGCTGAAACCAGGGTCTGCACGCCCAGATACCGCAGCAGCCCCTCGGCCGCGACGCGCTGGAACGGATGGTCTTCGACGACAAGAACGCGCAGCCTGGCGTAGCGGATCGGCATGGGGGAGGGGAAGGCGGCGGGCCGCCGGAGTGCAATTCGATTGGGGGTTGCCGCATGGTAGCGCGGCGCCGCTGCGCCAACCACCGGATGGCGCAAAGTCTGGCGCCGCTGGCATGCGGAATCGCACAGGGGATCGTTGCGCAATCGCCCCGGAAACGCGCTGCGTTACGAATATTTGCGCTTTCCGATTCAATCGCCGCCTGCCATAACCGCTACAATCGCTGCCCGTAGTTTTGAACATGGCATGTCGATAATGGGTTTTGGCTGGTTCGGATTTTCGACTTTCTGGATAGTGCCGCTGGTCTGGCGGCTGGTGACGCGCTGGCTCGCCGGCGAGCGCCGGCTGGCAGGGCCCGGCTCATTGCGCGTCTGGCTCGGCACGCTCGCCGTGCTGTGCGCGAGCGCCTGCCTCGAAGCGCTGACCAGCGGCACCGATCCGGAATCGAGCGCTGGCGGTTCGGCCGGCCGCGCGCTGGCCGGCATGATGGGCAACCTGTTCGGCTGGACCGGTGCCTTGCTGTTGATGCTGGGCGTGCTGGCGCTGGCCGCGCCGATGGTGTTCGGTGAAACCTGGCGCAGCCTGTTCTCGCGCAAGCCGCGCCGCGCCGCCGCGCCTGACGCGGCGCCGGAAGAGCCGCCGGTTTCCTTTGCTGCCACCCAGCCGATGCGCGACGCAGAGCGCCGCGATGCGCCGGCGGCAGGCAACCCCGGCTGGACCGCGCCCGCCACGCGCCATCGCAGCTTTGAGGCGGTCTCGGCGCGCCGCCAGCCCGCCTGGCAACCGCCGCGCCGCACGCGTGAATCCCCGCCGCAGCCGGGCGAGATCTGGCTGCACCACGCCGAGTCGCCGGGCGCGGTCAAGCCGGCGCGCGCCGCGCCGCCCGCACCCGTGGCGGCGGCACC